>CAZSEH010000091.1:0-14394 GCA_964605835.1 uncultured Opitutaceae bacterium | reverse complement strand
GGTTCAGAATGTCCTTCTGGAAGCAGGAGCCGCCGAAGCCGACGGAGGCCTTGAGAAACTTCGGCCCGATGCGCGAGTCCTTCCCGATTGCGAGGGCCACCTCGTCCACGTCGGCGCCCGTCGCCTCGCACAGGGCCGATATCGAATTGATGGACGAGATCCGCTGCGCGAGAAAGGCGTTCGCGACCAGTTTTGACAGCTCCGAAGACCAGAGGTTGGTCGTGATGATCCGTTCCCGCGGCACCCAGCGCGCGTAGATGTCGGCCAGGGTCCGGATCGCCTCGTTCCCGTCCGGCGTGCGCTCGCCGCCGATCAGCACCCGATCCGGCTGGAAAAGGTCCGCCATCGCGGTGCCCTCGGCCAGGAATTCCGGATTGGAGAGGACCTCGAACTTGCAGCCCCTTGAATTCGCGGAGAGCAGCTCCTTGATCGTCTCGGCCGTTTTGACCGGGATCGTGGACTTTTCCACGATGATCTTCCGGCCTTCGGCGGCTTCCGCGATCGTGCGCGCCACGGATTCGACGTAGCGCAGGTCGGCCGCCCGGCCGGCTCCGAGACCGTAGGTCTTGGTCGGGGTGTTGACAGCGACAAAGATGATGTCCGAGGTCCGGATGGCGCCGCGCACATCGGTTGAAAAGAAAAGGTTCTTTCCGCGGACCTGCCGCACGACCTCGTCGAGGCCGGGTTCATAAATAGGAAGCTCGCCGGAATTCCACTGCGCGATCCGGGCCGCGTTCATGTCCACGACCGTCACCTCGATGTCGGGCGCTTTGAGCGCGATCATGGCCATGGTTGGCCCGCCGACGTAACCGCCTCCAATACAGCAGATTTTCATGGATTGTGCGCCGGCATGCCCGGGATGCCTTCCGTAATGTCAGGAAGCCGATCGTCGCCGGCCGCTTCGCGGTGGCAAGCCAGGAAACCCGCGGTCATCCGGGTTCAGGCGGGTGTCGGCGCCGGTGTGACCCCGCCGTGGGCGATGGCCTCCGGAGCGGGAGCCTTCTCGGGCGCCTTCTTCTCGCCGGCCTTCTCGCCGGGCTTGCCCACAGGGGCAACGATCACGGGGGAACGGATCTCGCCGAACTGAAGAATCTCCATCACGTGCTTGCCCTCGATCGTCTCGAATTCGAGCAGGGCCCCGGCAATCTTGTCGAGGACGGCCCGGCGCTCGCTGACGAGCGCCTTCGCGCGCTCGTACTGCCCGGTGATGATCCGGTGGATCTCCTCGTCGATCTTGTGCGCAGTCTCCTCCGAGACGTTTTCGGTGCGGGTGATCTCGCGGCCGAGAAAAACGGTGTCCTGATTGTCGCCGAAGGCGATCGGTCCGAGCGGGCTCATGCCCCAGTCGCACACCATGTGGCGCGCGACCTTGGTGATCTGCTTGATGTCGCCGGCGGCTCCGCTGGAGATGTCGCCCAGGATCAATTCCTCGGCGATCCGGCCCCCGAGGCCCGTCGCGATCTGGTCGAGAAGGCGTTTCATCGCGCGGGTGAGGACATCCCTCTTCGGGATGAACATCGTGCTGCCGAGGCTGCCGCCCCGCGGTATGATCGTCACCTTGTGGATGGGCATGTGGCCGTCATCGAGGACGGCCTGCACGAGGGCATGGCCCGCCTCATGGTAGGCGATCAGCTTCTTCTCCTCATCGTCCATCAGGCGGCGGCGCTCGCGTCCAAACTGCACTTTCTCGCGGGCGTCCTCCATGTCGATCATCTCGACCTTCTTCTTCCCGCGGCGCGCCGCGAGAAGGGCGCCCTCGTTCAGGAGATTGGCGAGGTCCGCGCCCGAAAGCCCCGGAGTCCCGCGGGCGATCACGGCCAGGTCGACGTTCTCGGCGAGATTGATCCTCTTTGCGTGGACGCGCAGGATCTGCTCCCGGCCGACAAGATCGGGCAAATCCACAAAGATCTGGCGGTCGAAACGGCCCGGCCTGAGAAGCGCGCTGTCGAGCACATCGGGCCGGTTCGTGGCCGCGATGATGATGACCCCCTCGGTGGTGTCGAAGCCGTCCATCTCGACCAGGAGCGAATTGAGGGTCTGCTCGCGCTCGTCGTTTCCGCCTCCCAGTCCAGCCCCGCGCTGCCGGCCGACGGCGTCGATTTCATCGATGAAGATGAGGCAGGGGGCGTTCTTGCGGCCTTGCTCGAACATGTCCCGGACGCGCGACGCCCCCACGCCGACGAACATCTCGACAAAGTCGGAGCCCGAAATGCTGAAGAAGGGGACGTCCGCCTCGCCGGCCACGGCCTTCGCGAGAAGCGTCTTTCCAGTCCCAGGAGGACCGACCATGAGGACGCCCTTGGGCATCCGCCCGCCCATCTTCGTGAACTTCTTGGGGTCCTTCAGGAACTCCACGACCTCGGCGACCTCCTCCTTTGCCTCGTCGCAACCGGCGACATCGGCGAAGGTGACCTTGTCGCGATCCCGGGTGAGGAGCTTGGCGCGGCTTTTGCCGAAACTTAGCGCTCCGCGGCCTGCCTGCCTCAACTGACGCATGAAGAGGAAGTAAAGGACCCCGACGACCAGCAGGAAGGGAAGGACGCTGGTCAGGATCGTCTGGAGAAACGTGGTGGCCTCAGGCTCCGCGAATTTCTTAGATTTCTGGAGGGTCTCCGCACTGGCCTCCGTCAGGCGCCCCTCGGCATGGAACGCGGCTGTCTTCTGGCCGCGATCATTGGTGACCAGGGCGGAAGTGAGGGTCCCCTTGATCACAGCCCGGTCCCGTCCCCCCGTCGGATCGTAGGTGATGACCCCGTCCTTCACCTCGCCCTGTTGCGTGCGCTCGATGACCTCCTGAACGGGGATATTTGCCGGCCCCTGCTGGGAATTCGGGGGCCAGACCAATAGCGCAAGGACCGCAGCCCCGAGCATTAGCCAAATCAGCCAAACCTTCGGCTGCAAACGATCCGGAGGAAGGTTCTTGAGGGGGCGGCGGGGCTTTCTGTTTTCAGGCTCCGACATTATGTGAATATGGACTGGTCACGAAGGGTGGATGTTCCCTCCTGATAAGTCAATCGCCCGCAGGTAAATCGTGCAATAGGATCACGATCCGAATACGCACTCATCCCGCACCCCGGATGGCTCGGCGCACCATGCCCACCCCGGCAGGTCTGCGCTCAAAAACGAGCCATTTCCCGCGAATTCGCGCAAATCCGTCCGTACCCAGACTTTGCCGGGTCGGGCGGCCCCTCTGGACAGCCGCGAGCAAGGCCTCAAAACCCTGCCGGGAGAGGCCGCAGGCTCCCGGTTGACGGAGCAGCCAGCGGTGCAGAGCCCGCCTGGCGATCGCCCGGGGCTGGCCGGCCAGCCGGCGGACATCCAGTTTGCCGGCCGGGGTCACCGGCTTCAGGCGATCCGTCATGGATTCAAGTGCCGAATCGTCCTCCTCCAATAGCTCTCTCGTGCGCGCAGCGCCCGCGATCGCGTCGCGGCCCGCCGCCCTGGACCAGGCTGGAATCACGGTGTTTCGGATCCGGTTTCGGAAATAGCCGGCCCCTGCGTTGGTTGCATCCTCCCGCCATGGGACTCCCGCCGCCCGCAGGGCCTGGGTGATCTCGTTCTTTCTCAGGTCGAGGAGCGGCCGAAGGTGGATCCTGCCCTGCGGACCGGCCTGAACCGGTCTCGGGGCCGCAAGCCCTCCGGCCCCGCTTCCGCGGGCCAGGCGCATGAGAAGGGTCTCGGCCACGTCATCCCTCTGGTGGCCCATCCATAATGCCCGGATCCGGCGGGCCCGCATCTGCCTGTCGAAGAAATCGAATCGCGCGGCGCGCGCCTCCGCCTCGCTGACGTTTCGCGACTCAGGCGCCCAGGTTCCCGCGGCAAACTCGACTCCCAAAGCCCCGCAGGCCCTGCGGCAGAAAACGGCGTCGGCCCGGGACGCCGGTCCCCTCAATCGGTGGTCAAAGTGCAGGACGACCAGCCGGTTGCGGCGCGCCCGCCAATGCGACCAGAGAAGGAGGAGGAGCGCCACCGAGTCGGCCCCCCCTGAAAAAGCGACGGCCCAGCGTTCGCGAGGCGGGCTTGCGTTCGCCCAGGCAAGGGTCGCCGGGTGGAAAAACCCCGGGGGAAGGAGGCGCGCCAAGGCGGCGGCTCGCTCGCGCCAGCCAGGGTTCGAAGCCGATCCGGAACTTGGCGTCGGGGCGCGCACCACGGGGTGATTCAACCGAAGCTCAAGTGGTCCTTGCCAAAATGCGGAGCCAGGGCCGGCGGAATGCGCACGCGCCCGTCCTGCAGGAGGTTGTTCTCCAGGAGCGCGGCCAGAACCCGTGGCACGGCGAGTCCGGAACCATTGAGCGTATGGACAAGCTCTGGCCGGCCGGTCTCCTTCGGGCGGAAGCGGATCTGGGCGCGCCGCGCCTGGAAGGCCTCGAAATTGCTGCAGCTGGACACCTCGAGCCAGCGCTTCTGGCCGGCCGCCCAGACTTCCAAGTCGTATTTCTTGGCCTGGGCAAAACCGAGATCGCCGCCGCACATGAGGAGCACCCGGTACGGGAGTTCGAGCTTCTGCAGCAACCGCTCGGCATCCGTGCGCAGCTTTTCAAGCTCGTCGTAGCTGGTCGCCGGATGAACCCACTTAAGGAGTTCGACCTTGTCGAACTGGTGCAACCGGTTTAGCCCCCTCACGTCCTTTCCGTAGCTTCCCGCCTCCCGGCGGAAACAGGGAGTGTAGGCGCAGCGCAGAATCGGCAGGTCCGCCTCGTCGAGAATCTCGTCGCGGAAGAAATTCGTCAGCGGCACTTCCGCGGTCGGCACGGCGTACAGGCGGTCGGGCGTCGTCTCGTACATCTGGCCCTCCTTGTCGGGAAGCTGCCCGGTGGCCGTGGCGCTCGCCGCGTTGACGAAGATCGGCGGGTTCACCTCGACGTATCCGGCCGCTGCGTTCTCCTCGAGAAAGAATCGGACCAGTGCGCGGACCAGGCGCGCCGCATCCCCGACATAGAATGGAAACCCGGCCCCGGTGACCTTGGCGCCGCGCGTGAAATCGAACAGCCGCTCGAATCCGCGAATCTCCCAGTGCGGGACGGCGAAGGCCGACACGGCCTTTGTGTCGCCCTGGGTCGCGTGGATGACATTCTGCTCCGGTCCCGCGCCCTCGGGAACGCTCGCGTGCGGAAGATTCGGAAGGGCGAGCATCCTGTCGCGGAGTTCCTCCTCCGCCTTCTTCAGCAGCTCGCCCCGCTCCTTGGCCTGGGCGGACACCGCCTTCATTTCGCCCACCTTGGCAAGGAACTCCGGCGAGCCCTTGGGCAGCGAGGCCATTTCCGAATTGGCGGCCTTCTGGCGCGCGCGCAAATGCTCGACCTCCTGCAACAGGGCGCGCCAGGCCGAATCGGCGGCCTGCGCCTCTCCCAGATCCACGGCAAGGTGTTTCCTGGCGATCGCGGCGCGGACCAGTTCTGGCGATTCACGAAGGAGCTTGGGATCGAGCATGACGGGGAAAACTTCTGCTGGTCATTTAGGGGGCGGGAGGCGGGCGCGGATCTTCTGGAACCGGGCATAGACTTCTTTCGCGGTCAAAAGCTTCAGGTCTCCCACCGGCGCCTGGATCACGAAATTCGTCGGCGCCGAAAGCGGGTACGGGCCGAAAAGACGCGGATCGGTCGGGCCGAAAATCCCGAGGACCCTCACCCCCAGGGCCGCGGCCAGGTGCATCGGTCCGCTGTCGTTTGTGATCACCCACTCCGCCCGCTTGATGAGGGCCGGAAGCGAAACCAGGCTCGTGTTGCCGGTCAGGTTCAGGAACTGCGCGGGCGAGAACGCCCCGCGGTCGGGCAGGATGTTGCTCCCGGCCCAGATCACCTTGCGGGACCTGTCCTCGCGAAGGAGCATCTCCGTGAACTGCTTGAATCCCCCCCATCGCTTCTCGGGCCGGCGGCTGTCGGGGAACAGGAGATACGGCCTTCCCCCGCCCTTTCCCTCCGCAAACTTGAGGGTCAGGCTTTCCGATTCGCGCAGGACAAGGGTTCCCCGGAGTTCGGGTTTGGCGCCCAGGACCGGACAGAATTGCAAAAGGATTTCGACCGCATGGCTGCGCCTTCCCCCGAGGGGAAGCGGCACCTTGCGTTTGTAGAAAAGGCCTGCGAGCTCTCGGGCGTCGCTGCGCCCGACCTTGTGCCGGGCGATGACCCTCGAGGTCATGAGGCCGGTGCGCAGAAGGCCCTGAAAATCGAAGACGTAGTCAAACTTCGTCTTCCTCACTTCGCGCATCAACTGGAGGAAGGCCTTCGTCCCCCCCTGCCTTTCGAAAACATAGACGTGGTCGACGGCCTCGCACGCCCTCACAAGCGGGGCGAAGATGTCGCGGACAATCCACGAGATCCGCAGTCCCTCGCGCTGCGCCTTGAGCGAGGTGGCGACCTGCAGGCCGTGCACGATGTCGCCGAGCGACGAGGGCTTGATGATGAGCAGTTCGGTCATTGGAAACAGGGAGTCATTTTGCCGCGGCCGGACTGGCGGACCCCGGCCGGTCACCCTGCGCAATGACAATGACGTGCATGGAACGGCAAGAAATATCCGATGGACGGCGTGCAATCCAACCCATTTTTTGTTGTACTGCTGTCACGTACTCCGGTTTTCAATGCTAACCCTGCTCCTCAAGACATCCGGCTGGCTCATAGCGAAGGCCCCCGAATGGGTGCTGCGCGGGCTGACGGCGGTCCTTGCCGAGGCGGTTCCCTGGCTCGCCCCGCGCCGCAGGAGGGTCGTCCTTTCGAATCTCCACCATGTCTTTCCGGACAGGCCGGCCGGTTGGCACCGGCGGATGGAAAGAATGTGCTTCCGGCGGCTGATCGAGACGGGCCTGCTTTCGCTCGCGACACCTTTCCTGAGCGGCAAACGGATCCGCTCGATCGCCCGCCTCGCCCCTTCGGTCGACGCCTGGGTGCGGGAAGCTGGGCGTAAGCCCGTCGTCCTGGCGACCCTTCACCTCGCCCTCTGGGAAAGCCAGACCTGGCTTCCGCTTCTGAGCCCCGTTCCGCTCCCGGAGATTGGAATCATTTTCCGGCCCCTCGACAACAGTTCCGCAGACGCCTATTTGAAGCGCACCCGGGAGCGGTTCGGCTTGCGCCTTTTGTCCCGCAAGGAGGGGTTTGCGGAGGCGCTGCGCATCCTGCGGGGCAACGGGTGCGTGGGCGTCCTGTTCGACCAGAATGCCGGCCTGCAGGGGGCCCTGACGACTCTCTTCGGCCGGGTCTGCTCCTCGACCGAATTGCCGGGCCTGCTGGCGGCGAAATTCGGCGCCGATGTGCGAACGTTCTACCCGCGCCGCACCGGTTTCTGGCGGGTGAGCTTTGAGTCCGAACCGATCGCGCACGACGGCACCGTTGCCGGCGTGACCGTGGCGCTCAATCGGTGGCTCGAGGCGGCGCTCGGCGACGAGGCCCTTTGCGCCTGCTGGCTTTGGGGCCACGACCGATGGCGCCACCAGGACATGCCCCGGCGCCGACTTCGCCTATCGAGCAAGCGCGACCTGCTCGCCTGCGACCTTGCCGCCCGCGGCCTCAAGGCGCTGCCCCGACGGACGCGGATTTGGGTGCGCCTGCCAAACTGGCTGGGCGACGTGACGATGGCCGTCCCCCTTCTCCGGGCGCTGCGGGTTGCGCGGCCCGACGCGGAGATAAACCTCCTGGCCCGTCCGGCCTTCCTCCCCCTTCTCGAGGGCTGGGGGGTGGCCGACCGGCTCCATCCCCTGCCGCGCCGGGGGGTGCGCTATTTCCTTCGCTTTTGGTCCCTGCGCCGCGGGCACCCCGATGTGTGGATCCTTTTCACAAATTCGATTCGCGGAGACCTTGAGGCCTGGCTCAGCCGGTCTCCCCAGCGGTTCGGAATCATCCGCCCGGGGCGCCCTCGCCCGCTTCTAACCCACGCCTATCACCTTCCCCGAAGTTTCGACGAATCCCGGCACCACCAGCTCGAATTGTGGGAGCATTTCCTCAGGCACTTCGGGCTCGTTGCGCCGGTCGATCGAACGCCCATTGCGGGGGCCGCGGGAGCGGAGGGTTGCGGCCTCCCCTGCATCGGCCTGATACCGGGGTCCGAGAATGCCCCGGAAAAACGCTGGCCCGTCTCCCACTGGGTGCGGCTGGTCGCCTCCCTCCCCGGACACCGTTTCGTCATCTTCGGGACAGTCGGCGACCAGGGCGTCGCCGCGGCGATCCAGTCGGGCGCGCCGCAGTGTGAAATTGAGGATCTCGCGGGGCGCACCGATCTTCCGGCCCTGGCCTCGCGCCTCCGCGAATGCAGGCTGGTTGTCTCCAACGATTCCGGCGGCATGCATTTGGCGAACGCCGTCGGAACGCCGGTCATCGGGCTTTTCGGCCCGACCAATCCCCTGCGAACGGCGCCCGTCTTTTCGGCGCCCTTCCTTGTCCTCCAGCCTCCCGGCTGCCCGCCTGCGGGGGGCGCAGCCCTTGCCGGTCTTCAACCCGGCACGGTGGCAGCGTCCGTCCAGAGCCTTGCCTTTGAGCGGCCCGGCGTTTCCTAGTTAATGACTGGGCTCATCCGCAATGCCGCTTCTTTCCGTAAACGACCTTCGCACGTATTTCCACTCCGGCGGCGGCATTACCCGCGCGGTCGACGGCGTGAGTTTCCAGGTCGAACCGGGCGAAACTCTCGGTCTTGTCGGCGAGTCCGGCTCCGGCAAGTCGGTGACCTGTTACTCGATCATGGGACTCATCCCCCAGCCCCCGGGGCGGATCGAGAGCGGAGCGGCGCTCTTCGATGGGACGGATCTCCTGCGCTGCACTCCCGGGCAGGCGCGGGCGATCCGCGGCAAGCGAATGGCGATGATCTTCCAGGATCCGATGACCTCGCTAAACCCGTACCTCCGGATCTCCAGCCAGCTGATCGAGCCCCTGCTGATCCACGAAAACATTTCGAGGAAGGATGCCCTCGCCCGCGGACTCGAGATGCTGGAGGCGGTCGGAATCCACGATCCTTCGCGGCAGATCCATCGCTACCCGCACGAATTCTCGGGCGGAATGCGCCAGCGGGTCATGATCGCAATGGCGCTCATCACCCGGCCGGAGCTGCTGATCGCCGACGAGCCGACGACGGCCCTGGATGTCACGGTCCAGGCGCAGATCCTCGAACTCATCCGCCGGATGCAGCGGGAGCTCAACATGGCCGTCATCTTCATCACACACGACCTGGCCGTCGTTTCCGGGCTTTGCGACCGCGTCCAGGTGATGTATGCGGGCCGGATCGTCGAGACGGCTGGAACGCGCGACCTTTTCCACCACCCGCGCCACCCCTACACCCGCGCACTCCAGCGCTCAATTCCGGCGATCCAGCCGAAGGGCTCGGAATTGTACACGATCCCGGGAGTTCCTCCCGACCTCTCCAAGCCCAGGCCGGGCTGCCCGTTCGCTCCGCGCTGCGAATTTGTCGTGGAACGCTGCCGGACTACCGCGGTCGATCTCGCGGAAGTGGCGCCGGGCCACTCCCAGGCCTGCCTGCGCGTCCAGGCAAATGAAATCTGACTTAGCCATGGCCGAACCGATACTCGAAATCCACGGCCTGAAGGCCTATTTTCCGGTCTACCGGGGCCTTCTCCGCAGGCGCTGGATCGGCGACGTCAAGGCGGTCGACGGCGTCACTCTTTCGCTTGGGAAAGGCGAGGTGCTTGGCCTTGTTGGGGAATCGGGCTGCGGAAAATCAACTCTGGCCCGCACCGTCCTTCAGCTCATCCCCCCGACGGCCGGGCGGGTCGTCCTGGACGGCCGCGATCTGACGAACGCCTCGGTCCGCGAACTGAAAGCCAGCCGGCGCGACCTGCAGATGGTTTTTCAGGATCCTTTTGCGTCGCTCAACCCGCGCCTGAACGTCTTTGAGACCCTGGCGGAACCCCTTCGGGTCCACCGGGTTTGCCCCCCTTCGGAGGTGGCCGCCCGCGTGGGCGCCCTCATGCAGACGGTCGGCCTGTCCCCGCGTTTCGTCCGCAAGTACCCGCACGAGTTCTCCGGGGGACAGCGCCAGCGGATAGCGATCGCCCGGGCCCTCGCGCTGGAACCCAAGGTCATCGTGGCCGACGAGCCCGTATCCGCACTCGATGTCTCGATCCAGGCGCAGATCCTCAACCTGCTGGGGAAGCTCACCCGGGAGATGCACCTGAGCCTCGTCTTCATTGCCCACGACCTGTCCGTGGTTAAGCACATCTCCGATCGGATCGCAGTAATGTACCTCGGAAGGATCGTCGAGCTCGGCTCCGCGGTCGATATCATCGAAAGGCCCGTCCATCCCTACACACGCGCCCTCATCAGCGCGATTCCGAGGCCCGACCCGGACACCGAGCGGACGCGCCAGCGGATCATGCTTCCCGGCGATCCCCCCTCCCCCCTCCATCCTCCCGCCGGATGCCCCTTCCATCCGCGCTGCGCCCATGCGCAGGACAGGTGCAGGGTTTCTGCGCCCCAGCTTTCCGCCTTCGCCGGCCGCGAGGTGGCCTGCCTCCGCGCGGGCGAGATCTCTTGAAGCCGCAGTTATTGCGCGGCGGCCTCGAGGATCAGCTCCGCCAGTTCGTCGTACGAATCGACCGCCTTGAAGGCCGGAAACTGCTTCTTCACGTTTTCGGGCGCGTGAAACAGGAAGCCCGAATCCGCCTCGCCGAGCATGGCCGTGTCATTGAAGGAATCCCCGACGGCGACCACCCGGTAGTTCATGCGCTTGAAGGCCGCCACCGCCTCGCGCTTCTGCTCCGGAATCCGGATCCGGTAGTCGGCGATCCGGTCGTCTTTGACGACGAGCCGGTGGCAGAGGAGCGTCGGCCATCCGAGCTGGCGCATTAGCGGCTGGGCAAACTGCTCGAATGTGTCGGATAGGATCACGACTTGCATCTGCAGGCGCAGGCCGTCGAGAAAGGCCCTGGCGCCCGGCAGCGGGCCGAGGGTGGCGATAACCGACTGGATGTCGGAGAGCCGCAGTCCGTGCCTGTCGAGAATCGCCAGCCGCCCCTGCATCAGTTTGTCGTAGTCGGGCTCGTCCCGGGTGGTGCGGCGCAGCTCGGGAATCCCGGCTTTTTCCGCGACGGCGATCCAGATCTCCGGCACGAGAACCCCTTCCATGTCCAGGGCGACAATCGCTTGTTTCACCCGGTCAAGTGTTCGAATTTATCCGAACCTGTCGAGCGGTGATCCGCGAGCCCGCCGAGAGGTTTGCGCAGGGCTTGCCGAGACGTCAGCCCCGAGCAAGTCGCGCGGTCAACCGACAGCGGGCATGCCCGTCTGGCGGAGCGCCTCGTAGCAGGCGATGCCGGCCGCGGTCGAGAGGTTCAGGCTGCGCAGATCTGGATTTGCGTGCGGTATCGTCAGGCGCGAGCCCGAAAGCTCCGCATGCAGCCAATCGGGCGCCCCCGAGCCCTCGTTTCCGAACACGAGCCCATCCCCTTCCGAAAACCGCGCCTCCCAGAACGATAGGCCCGACTTGGTCGTGAAAAGCCACAGCCGCGCCGGAGTCGCCGGGCTCGACCGGAAGGCGGCCCAGTCGGTGTGGTGATGAACGTCGAGTGAATGCCAGTAATCCATCCCCGCCCGCTTGAGGTGGCGGTCGGTGATCTTGAAGCCCAGCGGATGGATCAGGTGGAGGCGCGAGCGCGTCAGGGCGCACATCCTGCCCACGTTTCCGGTGTTCTGCGGGATTTCCGGCTGGAAAAGGACGATGTGAATCATTCCAGCCTGAGCCCCTGGTTGTCGGCCCGGAGGATGCTGACTTCGGATTCGATGCCCGCCTTCAGGAAGGCTCTGCGCATCGCCGCCCCCACCGCGTCGCCCGTGGCCCCCGAGCAGACGCAAATGACGCCCGAACCGCTTCCGCTGAGCCAGCCAGTGAACGCGCCCTCAGCCACTCCGGCTTCGATCGCCTCGCGCCCGCCCGGTATCAGCGGGAACCGGTACGGCTCATGCATGAAATCGCCCGCGACATGGCGCAGTTTCGTGAATTCGCACGAAGCGAACGCCGCCACGAGGTACGCGGCGCTGTTGATGCTGCGGGCGGCATCCAAAAAGGGAACCGATGCAGGCAGGACCCCCCGCGACTCCTTTGTCAGCATTTCCAGGTTCGGGGAGGCAAAGGCGAACGCAACTCCGTGCGGAACGGCGAAGCGAATCGTGTCGCGATGGGCGCCCGTCGCCGGGTCGCACCGTGAAACGCAGAATCCCCCGAGGATTCCGGCGCTCGCGTTGTCCGGATGGCCCTCCTCCGCCGTGGCAAGCGCAACGAGCTGGTTTCGCGAGCAGTCCGTGGCCATCAGGCCGTCGAGCCCGGCCAGCACCCCGGCGATGATCGTGGCGCTCGATCCCAGGCCGCGGGCCTGTGGAACCTCGCCGTCGATCCTGTAGGTGAAGCCGACGGGCTTGGCTCGGGTCGCCTCGAAGAAGGCCCGCGCGGCCCCTGCGACCCGTTCCTGGGCGGGCGCGTCGCCGGGGCGTTCGGGGGCGGGCTGTTTCCCGCCGATTCGAATCGTGATCCGATTGTAGATGTTCAGGGCCAGGCCCAGGGTGTCGAATCCCGACCCGCAGTTCGAGGTGCTCCCCGGGACCCGAACGGACACAGACTTGGGATGCGGGTTCATCTGCGGCGGAACTTCATATCCTTCTCCACTTCACGCAGTTGCTCTTTCTTCTTCAGGTCCTCCCTCTTGTCATAAAGCTGTTTTCCGGTGCAAAGGCCCATCTCCACCTTGACCAGCGCCTCCTTGAAAAAGATCCGGAGCGGCACGAGCGCCCGGCCCCCGGCCAAAAGGGCCTCGGCGATCTTCTTGATCTGGTGCCGGTGCAGAAGCAGTTTTCGAGAGCGCCGCGCGTCGTGGTTGTTGATGTTTCCGAAGGCATACGGGTCGATGTGCGCGTTGTGCAGCCAGACCTCGCCCTTCTCGACCCGCCCGAAGGCGTCGCTTATCTGCGCCCGGCCGGCGCGCACCGACTTGACCTCGGTGCCCCACAGCTTGATGCCCGCCTCGAAGCGTTCATCGACGAAATAGTTATGAAACGCCTTTGAGTTGCGGATCTCAGTGTACCGAACCGATTCTTTCTTGTTGGCAGCCATTGGCCTGATGACCGGGGAGCGGCCCCGATACAATCGGTCCGCCGCAGATTTCGCAAGAGAGACCCGGTCCCCACAAGCCCCGCGGAGTGAGGCTGCGCGTCAGCTCGCCGGTGCCTCAAAGCCGATCTTCTCGTCGATGATCTCCCGCAGGGCGATGTCCTCCGGAGAAAGCTTCTCCAGCGACTCGACGAGCGGGCGATTGCCGCGCTTCAATTGCTTGACCCTCCGGGACACCACGTTAACGAGCACGTTTGGATCCTGGACCTTGCCGAGCGCCTGCTTGATATAGTCGTCTCTCATCTGGGAATTGGAAAGGGGCGGATCCTTCCCAGACCCGGGGGGAGCGTCAAGGGCGAAACCGCATCGGCCGAGCTGCCTGGCCCCCGCCTATGGCCGGGGGCCATCAGTTTTCTTTACGTGAGCCAGAAGATTCCGAGCTTAGGATGATTAGCGGCATCTTTTGGCGTGTGCTGGCGTCAATCCTGCACATGTCATTTGAGATGAAGACCACACATTTGCCAACAGGGACGGCGGTCGCGCGCTTTCCCGCCACCGGACGGGCGGCGGCGATCCAGGATTTTGGGTGTGGTCCGTCAACCGTCTGCGCGGCGGGCTGATGGCGCCGGAGTCCACAGGCGCGAAAAACGCGTCTGGACGACCGGCCAATAAACGTTAAGCATCACAAATTCCCGCACCCAATCCATGCGTCGCAACCTGATAATAGGCATCCTCGTCTCGCTCCTCGTACACGGGGGCTTTGCCTGGATTGGGGAGGTGCTCGGCCACCGCCCGCCGCCGCCCAAGCGGAAGGCGCAGGAGGTGACCATCGCGCTCATCGAAATGCCGAAGATCGAGCCCGACGAGCCGGATGTCCCCGACGAAAGCGACCAGGCGCAGCTCCCCACGGATTTCACCCCGCCGATGCAGGTCGATGTTCCGTCGATCGTGACGGACACCTCCTTCGTGCAAAAGCTTGAGCCGCCGCCCCCAGACAGTGTCTCGGTAAACAGGGGCGCGATCAGCATTTCCCAGAATTCGGGGAATTGGCGCGCCGGCATCGGGCAGATCTTCGACGTTTCAAAGCTGGACCAGATCCCGGCCGTAGTCGTCCAGGAGAAGCCGGTCTATCCGTTTGACATGCGCCGCGCGGGAATTTCGGGCTCGGTGCTCGTCGACTTCATCGTCGACGTGGAGGGCAACGTGAGGCAGGCCGAGGCCATATCCTCAAGCCAGACCGAATTCGAGTCATCCGCGGTCCAGGCGGTGTCCAAGTGGCGGTTCCGGCCGGGCAAGAAGAGCGGTCACGCGGTCAACACCCACATGCAGGTGCCGATCGCCTTCAGCCTCCAGTAGGAC
>CAZSEH010000090.1:0-14441 GCA_964605835.1 uncultured Opitutaceae bacterium | reverse complement strand
AGACCGAGCTGCTGGACACGTAGATGAACCGCTTCACACCGGCCTTCTTCGAGGCCACCACAAGGGGCTCGAAGCAGTCAAAATTGATGGTGCGGCTCAGGTTCTCATCGAGCTCGAAGCTCGGGTCGTTCGAGATGCAGGCCATGTGGATCACGCCCTCGACTCCCTTTACCGCCGCAGAATAGGCCGCGGTGTCACGGATGTCCCCCTGGACGACCGTGAGATTGGGATGCTTCGGAAGGCCCCCCGAGCCGAAGAGCATCAGGTCGTAGACGACGACGTTGTAGCCGGCATCGAGCAGCTTCGGAACGAGGACGCAGCCTTTATAGCCGGCGCCTCCGGTGACGAGGACTTTCTTCATGGGATCAGCACAACGACCGCACGGAGAGGGGGCCGACGTCAACCTCAACCCGCAGGGTAATTTCCCGGCCTAACTGGCGGCTTGCCGCCTTTGGGGGCGTTGCGTTAAGCATTGGTTGTACGTCTGATGGCAACATTCCTGAATTCCTTCGAGGGCCGGAGAGTCTTCGTCACCGGGCACACGGGCTTCAAGGGCTCCTGGCTCTGTGAATGGCTGCTCGGGCTCGGAGCTCAGGTCAGCGGATTCAGCCTGCCGCCCGCGACACGTCCCTCGCTCTTCAGGCAGCTCGGCCTCGCGGCGCGCCTCGATCACAGGGAGGGGAACCTGGGCGACGCGAATGCGGTCGCGGCCGCCCTTGTGGCGGCGCGGCCCCATTATGTGTTTCACCTGGCGGCCCAGCCCATCGTGCGCACGGCCCATGCCCTGCCGGGCGAGACCTGGGCGACGAATGTCATGGGCACGGTCAACGTGTTAGAGGCCCTAAGGCGACTGAGGAACCCGTGCGCGGCGGTGATGGTCACGACCGACAAGGTCTACCGCCCGTCCCAGGCGCCGCGCGCGGAGGACCACCCGGTGGGGGCCGCCGAGCCGTACGGCGCCAGCAAGGCCGCCGTTGAGCTCGCCGTCGAGGCGTGGCGCATGGCCTATTTCCCGGTGCACGCGGCCAGGGGGCGGGGGCTCCCCAGCGTGGCCCTTGCGACGGCGCGCTCCGGAAACGTGATTGGGGGAGGGGACTGGGCCCGGGACCGGCTCATGCCGGACTGCGTCCGGGCGCTGCGCCAGGGAAAGGCGATCGAGGTCCGCAACCCCGAGGCGGTCAGACCGTGGCAGCATGTGCTGGACCCGCTGGCAGGGTACCTCGCGCTCGCAGCCGAGCTCCGCGATGCCCTCGATGGCCGGCATTCCGCGAGGCTGGCCGAGGTCTCGGGAGCCTTCAACTTCGGGCCGGCAGCGGGCGATCACCACCGGGTGCGCGAGGTCGTGGCGGAGGTCCTTCTGCGCTGGCCCGGCAGCTGGAGAAGGGCGCGGGCCGCCGGCGATCCCGGGGAGACGCCTGTCCTTAGGCTCGACGCCGCCAAGGCCCGCCGGCTGCTTGGCTGGCGGCCCAGGTGGTCCTTCGCGCGGGCCGTGGAGATGACCGTCACCTGGTACCAAGGGGCAACCTCCTCGTCCCGCGCGCTCGAGATGACACGCAGGCAGCTTGCCGAGTACAACCTCCGCTAGGCGATGAGTGCCCCAAAGAACCCAGGCGAACTCGCCGCCGAGATTGAAAGGCTTGTCCGGGACTACTCGGCACAGGCGCACGCCTCAAGCGGCCCCGGAGGACCGGCGGTCGGAAGCTTCGTGCCGGGGGAGACCCCCGTTCCCTACGCCGGCCGCGTGTTCGCCGGCGACGAGGTGGCCGCCGCGGTGCGCGCCGTCCTCGACTTCTGGCTTACGCTTGGCCCGCAGGGCGAGGCCTTCGAGCGCGAGCTCGCCGCGGCGATCGGGGTCAAGCGCTCGGTCCTCGTGAACTCGGGATCCTCGGCGAACCTGCTCGCCGTCACTTCGCTCACGTCGCCCAAGCTGCCCGCGGAGCGGCGCCTCCGGCCGGGCGACGAGGTGATCACCTGCGCCGCCGGCTTTCCCACGACCGTCGCCCCGATCGTCCAGAATGGCGCCGTCCCGGTCTTCATCGACTGCAATCCCGTCACGGGAAACGCCGATTGCTCCCTGCTCGAGGAGGCCTATGCTCCCGGCCGCACGAAGGCCGTGGTCCTGGCGCATGCGCTCGGCAACCCCTTCGACCTCGCCACGGTCGTGGAGTTCTGCAGGGCGCGCGACCTCTGGCTCATCGAGGACAACTGCGACGCCCTGGGGAGCCTCTACGCGCCGCCGGGAGAGGCCCCCCGGCCGACCGGATCATTCGGCGACCTGTCGACGCAGTCCTTTTATCCCGCACACCACATAACGACGGGCGAGGGCGGCGCCGTGAACATCCCGCGCGACATGCGCTTCAAGGCCATTGCCGAGAGCCTGAGGGACTGGGGCCGGGACTGCTGGTGCGCACCCGGCCATGAGAACACCTGCGGCAAGCGCTTCTCTTGGACCCTGGGCGAGCTGCCGGAGGGCTACGACCACAAGTACACGTACAGCCACCTGGGCTACAACCTGAAGCCCCTGGACATCCAGGCCGCCATCGGGCGGGAGCAGCTGAAGAGGCTCCCGGCATTCGTCGCGGCCCGCCGGCGCAACTGGGAGCGCCTGAGGGCGGGCCTGGCCTCCCTTTCCGACCACGTCGAGTTCATGGAGGCAACGCCGGGAAGCCAGCCCTCCTGGTTCGGCTTCATGCTCCTCGTCAGGGACGCGGCGCCCTTCACGGCGATCGATCTCTCGCGTCACCTCGACGACCGGAAGATTGGCAACCGGCGCTTCTTCGGCGGCAATCTGGTTCGCCAGCCCGCCTTCGTGCGGCTGCGCGGGGACAACCCTGCGGCGTTCCGCGCCGTGGGGCGGCTCAAGGGGGCGGACCGCGTGATGCAATCCGCCCTCTTTGTCGGCGTTTATCCCGGTTTGACGCCCGAGATGCTTGACTATGTCATCGGGGTGATCGGCGACTTCTGCCGCAAGCCCGCGCGCAGCCGCCCCAAGACCTCATGAAGACTGTCATTCTTTGCGGCGGAAAGGGGACCCGGCTTCGCGAGGAGACTGAGTACCGGCCGAAGCCGATGCTGCCGATCGGCAACCGGCCGATCCTCTGGCATATCATGCAGCGCTACGCCCGCTACGGGCACAGGGAGTTCGTGCTCTGCCTCGGCTACAAGGGCGACCTCATCAAGGACTATTTCAGAAACTACCGCTGGAACTCGCACGATGTCACGGTCGTGCTCAACCGCCCGGAGAAGCCGCGTTTTCATGACCCCGACGGGGCCGAGGACTGGACGGTCTCGCTGGTCGACACGGGGCTCGAGTCCATGACGGCCTGGCGGGTGCGCGCGGTGCGCGCCCAGGTCGGCCGCGGCGCCTTCTTCCTCACCTACGGGGACGGCGTGGGCGACATCGACCTGAAGAAGCTTCTGGCCTTCCACCGCAAGTCGGGCGCCATCTGCACGCTGACAGCCGTTCACCCCCCGGGGCGCTTCGGCGACGTCCGCCTCGGGCCCGGCGGGCGCGTGGAATCGTTCAACGAGAAGGTCCAGACCGAGACCGGCTACATCAACGGCGGATTCATGGTGTGCGAACCCGAGATCTTCGACTACCTTCCCGACAACCCGTCCGCGATGCTTGAGGAGGGGCCGCTCCGCCGCCTGGCATCCGAGGGAAGGCTGGCGGCGTACCGCCACGAGGGGTTCTGGCAGCCGATGGACACCTACCAGGAGTTCACCCTGCTCAACCGGCTTTGGGATTCCGGAAAGGCCCCCTGGACGGCATGAGCTACGAGCGGCCGCTCCCCGCCGAGGACCTGAACCATGTCCGCCTGGGAGCCGTTGCCCTTTGGCCGGAACTGAGGGGCGCCCGGATCCTGATCACCGGCGCGACCGGATTCTTCGGGCGATGGCTGATTGAGAGCCTCCTGTCGGCCGACGACCGCTACGACCTCGGCGTCCGCATCTTCGCGCTTTCGCGGGACCCGGACAGGTTCCTGGACGCCGCGCCCCACCTGGTCGGCTCGGGGCTCAAGTGGCTCAAGGGCTCCGTAGCGGCGATCAAGGCTGACGCGCTCGGCGGGGAGAGGATCGACATGGTCGTCCATCTGGCGACGGAGCCGAACTTGCGGGCGACCCAGGCCGACCCTGCGGCGGCAGCGGCCGTCATCACCGACGGAACCCGCCGTGCGCTGGAGCTGGCGGGGCGCGCGGGGGCGAAGCGGTTCCTCTTCACGAGTTCGGGCGCAGTTTACGGGAAACAACCTCCCGACATGGAGCACATCCTGGAGTCCTACTCCGCGAAACCCGGGCCTTCAGCCGGGCCCTCCGCCTATGCGGTGGGAGGCGCCGCAAAGCGCGAGGCCGAGCTCCTCTGCGAGAAGAGCGCCAGGGTGGACGGCATGGGCGCGGTCATCGCGCGCTGTTTCACCTTCGCCGGCCCGGGCCTTCCGGGCGACTCGAAGTTCGCGTTCGGCAACTTCATGCGGGACGCCCTGACCGGCGGCCCGATCGTGGTCCACGGAGACGGCACGCCGGTGCGCTCCTACCTCCACGCGGCCGACCTGGCGGTCTGGCTGTGGACCCTGCTTCTGAAGGGGGCGCCGGGGCGCGCCTACAACGTGGGGTCCGAGGCTTCGGTAAGCATGCGCCAGTTGGCCGAGGCGATGGCCAGGATCCTGGGCGCCCCCGGGGTGGACGTGCTCCAGAAGGAGAAGCCGGGCGTTCCTCCCGATCGCTACGTGCCCTCCACCCGGCGCGCCCGCGACGAGCTCGGGCTTCGCGAAAGCTTCAGCCTGGAGGAGATCATCGAGCGGACCGCCGCCTGGCACCGGACAGCGGTGAAACATTGACGCCCGGCGCCGCATCGCAAACCTGCATGAAGATGTCGTCCAAGTACCTGTTCATTTTCGAGATGGCGAACAACCACATGGGAGACTTGGCCCACGGGGTTCGCATCGTCCGTGAACTGCGGGAGGTCTGTTCGGATTTCGACTTCCGTTGTGCAGTCAAATTGCAGTACCGCAATCTCCCGGGGCTCATCCACCCGGACTTCCGGACGCGGTCGGATCTCAAGTTTATCAAGCGCTTCTCGGAGACGGCGCTCGGGTGGGACAACTACCGCCGGCTTAAGGATGCGATCGCCGAGAACGGGTTCCTCTCGATCTGCACCCCCTTTGACGAGGTGTCGGTCGAAAGGGTCGTCGAGCACGGCTTCGACTACCTGAAGGTGGCAAGCTGCAGCCTGACCGACTGGCCCCTCGCCGAGAAGATCGCGACGACGAGCCTTCCGCTCATCCTCTCGACCGCCGGCGAACCCTTTGACGAGATCGACCGCGTCGTGAGCTTCTACCAGCACCGCGAAAAGAAGCTCTCGATCATGCACTGCGTCGCCGAGTACCCGACCCCCGAGGCCGGCCTCCAGCTGAACCAGATTGGCCTCCTGTTGAGGCGCTATTCCAACGTCGAGGTCGGCTTCTCCACGCACGAGCCGCCGGACCAGCTCGACGCGGTGAAGATGGCCATCGCAAAGGGGGCTACGCTGTTCGAGAAGCATGTCGGGCTGCCCGCACCGGGGAAACCGCTGAACGCCTATTCGGCCGATCCCGGGCAGGTGCGGCTCTGGCTGGAGGCGGCAAGGCGGGCCATTTCCATGGACGGGACCGAGGACCACCGGCATGCGTTCTCGCCGGCCGAGACCGCGACCCTCAACGAGCTTCGTCGGGGCGTCTTTGCCGCCCGCGACATCCCCGCGGGGGCCCTGATCCGACCCGAGGACGTCTTCTGCGCCATCCCGGACGCTCCCGGCCAGCTCGTGGCCCGCGACCTCTCCAAGTACACGGCGCACCGCGCCACGCGCGCGTTCGCCCGGGGGGAGCCCGTGCTGGTCGCGAGCGTCTCGGCCACCGACACGCGAAGCCTGGTCCACGGCATCGTCCGCGACATGAAGGCGCTCCTCAAGCTCTCCGGAGCCGTCGTGCCGACGCAGCTCGAGCTCGAGATCTCCCACCATCACGGCATCGAGAACTTCCGGACGGTGGGCTCCGCGATGATCACCGTCATCAACCGCGAGTACTGCAAGCGCCTCGTCCTCCTGCTGCCGGGCCAGATGCACCCCGAGCACTGGCACGCGCAGAAGGACGAGACCTTCCACCTCCTGCACGGGGAGATCGAGCTTATCCTCGGGCAGGAGCGGCGCACCTACGGAAAGAATGCCGTCGTCGTGATCCCCCGCGGCGTGAAGCACCAGTTCCGAAGCGACAAGGGCGCCGTGATCGAGGAGATCTCCTCCACCCACACCCAGGACGACTCGACCTACACCGACCCGACCATAGGCCAGAAGAGCACCCGGAAGACTTACGTGACGAACTGGATGGACTAGCGCCCCCAACCGGAGACCCGACCCATGCAAGGCGAAGCAGCCGAGGAAGAGCGCATCCGGCGCCTAAGGAGCCAGCGCAACCTGTTCGCGGCGCTTGCCGTGTGCGCCATCGCGTCGGTCGGGTTCGCCGTGCCGCGCCGGCTCGCCTCGCACCGCGAGCTGAAGGCCGTCAACGACCGCCTCGTCGAGCTTCAGTCAGCCATCGTCCAGAACCAGCGGGAGATCCGCGGCGCCCAGGAGCAGATCCTGGGCTATCAGGCCGCATTGGCCGGGCGCCTCGGCAAATGAGCTCCTTCGAAATGCGTCAGCAGCGCGACCTGGCCTTGGCGTGTCTTCTGCTGGCGTCATGCGTCGCCTCGGCCGTCTGCGCCTCGGCCCTCGGGGACCCCGAGCGGCCGGCCATCGAGGAAGCCCGAAGGGCCGTTTCGCTGCACGAGCGCCTTCTTGGGGAGTCTGCGCGGGCCGTGCAGCAGAACCAGCAGGCCCTCGAGGCCGCGCGCTCGGCATATGCGGAGGCGGTGAACGCCGGCCGGAAGTGACCCAGCCCGTGAAACTCTCGGACTACGTCGTCGACTTCATCGCCCGCCAGGGCGTGCGCCATGTCTTCATGATCCCGGGCGGCGGCGCCATGCACCTCAATGACTCGCTCGGCAGGCACCCGACGCTCAAATTTGTGTGCAACCTGCACGAGCAGGCGAGCGCCGTCGCCGCCGAGGCCTACGGCCAGTACGCGGGCCTCGGGGTCGCCATGGTGACCAGCGGGCCCGGCGGCACGAATGCCATCACGGGCGTGGCCGGGGCCTGGCTCGAGTCCACGCCGATCCTCGTCATCTCGGGCCAGGTGAAGCGCGCCGACCTGGCCGGGGGCAGGGGGGTCCGCCAGATCGGATTCCAGGAGATCGACATTGTGAGCGTCGTGAAGCCCATCACGAAGTATGCCGCAATTGTGACGGAGCCGGCTAGGATCCGGGCCTGCCTCGAGGAGGCCGTCTGGCACGCCACCCATGGGCGCAAGGGACCCGCCTGGGTCGACATTCCGCTCGACGTGCAGGCGGCCGAGGTCAATCCGCAGGAATTGCCCGCCTTCGTCCCCCCGCAGGCGGCGGCCGGGGAAAGGGAAGCGGCGAGGTCGGCGGCTATGCGCACCGTTGAACTCCTGGCCCGGGCAAGGCGCCCCTTGGTGCTTGTCGGCAACGGCGTCCGGCACGCCGGGGCGATCCCGTCCTTCATCCGGTGGGTCGAGCGGATCGGGATCCCCGTGCTGACCACGTGGAAGGCCCTGGATTTCCTGCCGGAAGGCCATCCCCTGTACGTCGGCCGCCCGGGCGCCGTCGGCCAGCGTGCCGCGAACCTGGCCCAGCAGAAATGCGACGCCCTCGTGTGCATCGGGGCGCGGCTGGACTACGGCCAGACGGCCTACAACCATGCGAACTTCGCCCCGCGGGCGAAGCGCGTCGTCGTCGACATCGATCCCGCGGAAATCGCGAAACTGCAGATGGAGCTCTCCGTGGCACATGCCGGCGACGCCGGCCTGTTCCTCGCGGAGCTGCTCGGGCTGTCCGAGGGCCGGGGCTTCCCCGACTGGGCACCGTGGCGGGCCCTCTGCGCGTCGCTCAAGGCCCGCTACCCGGTCGTGCTCCCTTCCTTCCGCTCCGTTCCCTCGGGCGTCCACAACTACGTTCTCGTCGAGACGATCGGAAACCTGATCGGCGCCGGCGACCTCCTGGTCCCGGGATGCTCCGGGGCGTGCAGCGAGGTGACGGCGCAGGCCGTCCCGAACGCGAATGGCCTTCGGTTCATCAACACCCACGGCCTGGGCGCCATGGGCTTCGGGGTGCCGGCCGCGCTCGGCGCATGCCTGGCCTCCGGCGGCCGGCGCACGGTGTGCATCGACGGCGACGGGGGATTCCCCATGAACGCACAGGAGCTGGCGGTCGTCTCCCGCCTCGGTCTGCCCATCAAGTTCTTCATCCTCAACAACGGCGGCTACGGCTCGATACGCGCGACACAGATCAATTACTTCGCGAGCAGGTTCGTGGCCTGCGACGCCGCCTCGGGGCTCACGCTCCCCGATCTCGAGAGGACGGCCCAGTCCTGCGGCGTCCCCTACACGCGGATCACCTCGCAGGGCGACCTGGGACGGGACGTCGCCTCGGTTCTTGCCTCGGAGGGCCCGGTCGTCTGCGACGTCCTGATGGCGCCGGACCAGTTCACGCAGCCCAAGGTGTCGTCTCGCCAGCAGCCTGACGGGCGCATGGTCACGATGCCGATGGAGGACCTCTGGCCGTTTCTGGATAGGAAGGAACTCGAGGCCGTGCTCGACGAGTGACCCTGGAATCGATGACGACCCGCGAGCTGTTGTCCGAGAGCGTGGAGTCCGCGCGCCTGCGGGAGGGCGCCGCGTTCGCGCGTTTCTCAGCCCGGGCCGGCGGCGGGATCGTCCTTTACGGCGCGGGCCGCCTCGGGAGGAAGGCGGCCTCGGCGCTCCGGCAGGGGGGCGTCACCCCGCTCGCCTTCGCGGACAACGCCCCGGAACTCGACGGGACGGCGCTGGACGGAATCCCGGTGTGCTCGCTCCCGGAGGCAGCACGACGCTGGCGGGAGGAGGCCCTTTTTGCCGTGAGCACATTCCGCCCCGACCAGGGTGGCGTCGGCGCCCGCCTTCAGGAGCTTGCGGACCTTGGCTGCCGACAGGCGACGACCTTCCTTCCCATCGCCTGGAAGTGTCCCGGCGTCCTTCCGCATTTCGGGGCGGATCTCCCCGCGACGCTCCTCATGCACGCCGCGGATATGGCACGTGTCGCAAGCCTTTGGTGCGACGACATTTCCCGAGAAACCTTTCGCGGGGAGCTCGCGTGGCGCCTGAGGGCTGATTTTGCGCAGGCCCCGGACCCGAGGCCCGACCAGTATTTCCCTAGGGACATCCTCCGGCCGGACCCCGGCGAATCGTTCCTCGACGGCGGCGCATTTGACGGCGACACCCTGCGCCATGCCCCCTGGCCGTTCTCCCGGGTCCTGGCCGTCGAGCCGGACCCCGCAAGCGCGGCCCGCCTGCGCGCGATGGGCGGCCCTGGGCTTCATGTGTGTGAGGCGATGCTCGGCCGCACACGCGGTGTTGCCCGGTTCAACGGAACCGGCACGATGGCGTCCCGGCGGTCGGAATCGGGCGCTCTTGAGGTTCCCGTGACGACAATCGACGAGCTGGTCGCGGGCGAGCGCCCGACCTTCATCAAGCTCGACGTCGAGGGGGATGAACTCGAGGCGCTTGAAGGGGCCAGGGAGACCTTGAAGCGCTCCCGGCCCGTGGTCGCCGTCTGCCTGTACCACCGCCCGGAGGACCTTTGGACCATCCCCCTGTACCTCAGCCAAGTCCTTCCCGGGCACCGCCTCTACCTTCGGGTCCACGCCTGGGACGGGTTTGAGCTCGTGGCCTACGCCATTCCACCGGAGCGCTGCCAACAGCCCGGATGATACCCCCAGCCCCACGCCCGTGCCCCGTCTGCGCCTCCCTGGAGCGGCGCATCGTCCACCGCCAGCGCTTCGTCGACGGGCCGCTTGGTGACGGCTACGACGTGGTCGCCTGCACCCAATGCGGAACCGGGTTCGCCGACGGAGTACCCTCGCAGGAGGAGATGGACCGCTACTATTCCGAGCAGTCGAAGTACACCTACGCCTCCACGCAGGGACGAGAGTCGCCGTGGGACTTTGGGAGATTCGAGACCATCGTGGGGCAGGTCGCTCCACACCTCAAATCACCCTCGGCGCGCATCCTCGACATCGGCTGCGCCACGGGCGGACTCCTGTCGGTTTTCCGCCGGCACGGGTTCACCAATGTGATCGGAGCCGATCCCTCGCCGGCATGCGCCGAGGCGGCCGGACGCCTGCACGGCCTGAACGTCCGCGTGGCGACGTTCGCGGGGTTGCGGGATTGGGACGCCCGGTTCGACCTGGTCCTCATGGTCGGGGTCCTGGAGCACCTGCTCAGGGCAGGGGAGGCGGCCCGGATCGCGTCCGAGCTGCTGGCGCCGGGAGGCTTCCTTTACTGCGCGGTTCCCGACGTCGAGGGCCTGGCCCTCTGCCCGAACGCGCCCTACCAGCAGTTCAGCGTCGAGCACGTGAACTTCTTCTCAATGCGCTCGCTCGACCGGCTCATGGGCTCCTGCGGCATGGCCCCCGTTGGATCATGGCGCTCGACCGTCGAATGGCGCGGAGGCGTCATGGAGCCGATCGTCGCCGGGTTGTATGCTCGCGGGCCGGCGGCCGCCCCGTCGTATGACGACGTCACGCTGCCCGCCCTTGAGCGGTACGTAGCGGCCTCACGCGAGGGCGATACGGTGATTCTCGCCACGATCGAGTCCTTCGTCCGGAGCCGGGAGGCGATCCTCGTCTGGGGCGCCGGATCGCTTGCCCGACGCTTGTTGGCCACGACGGAACTCGCGAAGGCGAACATCGTCGCTTTCGTCGACTCCAATCCTCACCTGACGGGGCGCTCGCTTGCGGGCCGGCCGATCCTCGGACCGGAGCAGATCGCAGGTCGCAAGGAACCCATCCTGATATGTTCTTACGCATTCGAGAAGGAGATAGCTGAAGTGATCCGCAAGCGGTACCGGCTGGCGAATCGCATCATGTCATTCACTGGAACGAATCCCCGCTGACGCGTGGCCGACATTCCCGTGCACGGCTGGCAGCCGGCTGTATTGCCTGCGCCGAGCCCGTGTCGCCGTCGGCGCCTTTGGCCACGTGCGGCGGCGGTCGACCGATGGGGACCTCATCCCGGCAATCCATTGATCACTTCGGCTGAATCGCAGCTTTGCTCTTTTGAGCCTTTGCCCATGCCAGGTTGTTCCGAATGAGCTGACTCGACGGATCGAGGGTCGCCGCCTTTTCACCCGCGGCTATGGCGTTATCCCAATCGGATAACGCGTTGTAGGCGGCCATGACATTATTCCAAGCAGCGGCGTAGTCCGGCCGCAGCTCTAGCGCCTTGCGCGCGGAGGCGATGCAATCGGCATACCTGCCGGCCTGGAAGAGAGTCAGCGACTGGCTCAGGAGGCTTTCGGGAGTGGGCTTGCCCGTGTCAGCCGCAACTGCGGCCGGCACGACCGTGGGTGCCTTTGCAAGCCATGCGCGGGCGACGGTGTCGGAAGGAAGAATCGCCAGGGTCTCGGTAGCCTGGGCTTGCAGGTTTTCGCGATCGCCGAGCTTCGCGTAGATCTGCATGAGCAGGTAGCGGACGTTTAGGTCGTCGGGTCTCGCCTCGAGAGCGCGCTTCAGGTTCGAGATGGCGTCCTGCGTGCGGCCGACTTCGTTGAGCCAGCGGGCGTAGTACATCTTTTCGGCGGCGCCGGTGGGAGCGAGCTTGATCGCGCGCAGGAAATGCGCCTCGGCCTCCGCCGAGTTGTGCATCGCACCGTTCACGACCCCAAGGTTGATCTCCAACGTCGGATAGTTCGGGTTGTAGACCAGAGCCCGCGTGAAGTAGTTGAGCGCCACCTGATTCCGGCCAAGCGCCAACTGGCTCAATCCGTAATTCATGAGGCCGCGGCCGTTGGCGGGGCTCTTGCGCGTCACGTCAAGCCAAAGGGACTCATCGGTGTGCCAGACGATATTGCGCTCGTGCGCACCCCATGCCGCGGATCCGAGCATGATGGCGCCCACGCCGATCACAGCCGCGCGCGGCTGCGGGTGGCTGAAGAGCCAGAGGGCGCCGGCCCAGCAGAGCGCCATGACGAGCCCCACAAAGGGAAGGAACAGCCGGTGGTCATTCTCGACCTCGCCGATGGCGAACCACGAGGTGGGAATGCTGGCTGCCAGAAACCAGAAGAAACCAAACGCGACCGGGCGAGTCTCGCGGCGCTTCCTGCACCAAAGGATCGCCGCTCCCATCGCCAGGATGAACAGGAATCCGAGGATCACGTTGACATCGAGGAGGCTTGTGTAGGGCCTGCGATCCGTGTCGGCGCTCAAGTCAAGGGGGAGAAAGAACCTTCGAAAGTAGGAGAGCAGCACGGCGGGCTGAGAGATGTGGAAGTTGTAGGCGGTCGCGGGTCCTTCTAGGATCGGCACACCACTCATCTTCAGCACGAAGTAGGCGAAGGCGCCGATGACGAGGAACGCGGGCAGGCACCGGATAGCGGCCTTCAGGAAATTCTCCTCCTCAAAGAGCCAGACCCACGCGAACAGGATCACCGGGAAAATTGCGGTCGGCTGTTTGGCGCACAGACCTACAGCCACTGGTAGGAGATAGACGCCGTAACGCCTCAATCCGGGACTAAAAATGTAAACCGACAGGCCGGCGAGCACAGCCAGAGCGGAGTAGAGATCTCCGCGCTGCCAGATGTAATTGACGGTCTCCGCCATCGCCGGATGCAACCCGTACAGGGCCGTCGCGAAGAGCGCCACCCAGACGTTGCGCGGGTCGGGTCGTGCTGCATCGAAGGCCTTCCGGAAGACGCACAGCATCAGCGAGAGCTGCACAATGTACCAGAGAAAGGTCGATACGTGGAACCAGAAGGGTTTCAGCCCGTGCCCCAGCCAATAATCAACAGCAAAGGAGACTGTAAGGAGCGGGCGGAAATCCCAGTGTGCGGGAATGACGTTACCGGTGCGAACGTCAACGAGGAGTCGCAACACGTTGTGCAGGTCCCGGATATACGGGTTCGCCACAATCGCATAATCGTCGTCAAAGTGGAACGAGTTGTGGAAATGGTTGGCGTACGTGAGGAAGACAAGCGCAAGGACGATCCCGAATGCCGTTGCAATTAGAGCCAGGGAGGGGCTACGGCCCGTAGGGGACGTCGGTTCGGAGGGCGCGGATTGCCTCAGGCGCTGCTTGTTCAAGCGGGGCATGGTGGAATTCTTGGGGTTATTGCGGAACAAATACTTCGGCAAGAGGTTGGAAGCTTGAGACGCGACGGGTTGCAAGACTCGTCATTATGATTGGGTCGGATGTTCCCAGCCCCATTCTCGCACCCTATGTTGGGGAAATGTCGAGGCCGCTCGCCTTGCGGCGAGCGGCCTCGGACTAGCTGAAGCCTTGTTCTAGGTTCTGGTTATTTCGTTGCAGTCGCGGCCTTCTCCAGGGCGGAGAGGCGCTCCATCACCGCATTGAGCGCAGCCTGCTGGTTCGCGATGATCTTGGCCTGCTCGTCGACCTTCGCATGCTCCTTCCTGAATTCGTTCAGAAGCATGGCGTTCACGGCTTCATAGCGCACCGTAAAGATCTGGCCATTCTTGTCGTGGATGACCAAATCCGGTGCCACCTTCGCGACCTCTTCGGCCACGAGCCCGTATTCTGGGGTGTTTGCCGGGTCGGACTTGTAGTGGAACGTGACAGGGCGGAGTGCGAGCAGGGTGTCGCTGGCTGAACCCATGTCCTGGATGTCCTTCTTGAAGCGCTGAGACGAGCTAAACACGCCAAGCTGGCCCGTCGCGGGATTGAGTGTTACGACGGTTCCAGACGGGTTCACGTTGTTAACGATACCAGCCACGATTGTCGCCGTCTGCGAAGTTCCGATCACGATCTCATTGCTGACACCAGTATCACCGGCGGCGCCGATGGCAATGTTGCCGCTTTCGGTAGTCGTGTAGTTGTCGCCTGCCCCGTTACCGATTGCGATATTGCCGCTCATTGAACCATTGACGCCCGTGAGCGCATTGCTCGTGTAGGTGTTGGTTCCGGTAATGAGGAGACCAGTGCCGTCAGCACCTGTTGCGCCCGTAGCACCCGTGTCACCGGTCGGACCAGCTGGACCCGTGTCGCCTGCCAGACCCTGCGAACCCGTGTCTCCTGCGGGACCTTGCGGGCCCGTAGCCCCCACCGGACCTTGCGGGCCTGTGTCACCTGCCGGTCCTTGCGGGCCCGTGTCACCAGCGGGGCCCTGCGGGCCCGTGTCGCCAGCGGGGCCTTGGGGACCCGTGTCGCCTGCCGGACCTTGCGGGCCTGTCGGGCCGACCAACATGCTGGTATCGAGAGAGCCGAGGTTTCCGAGATCGTCGATAGTGACGGCCTGCGGCGTGGTGTCGGTGTTGCCCGTGTAGCCGTAGACGCCCGCGATGTAGGCCAGCGTCTGGT
>CAZSEH010000089.1:0-14538 GCA_964605835.1 uncultured Opitutaceae bacterium | reverse complement strand
CGCACGCCGCGCGCCTTCAGTCCTTCCGGAAGACGCACGCGCACGCGCTGCCCGGCAACCGGCAGCAACTCACGAACGGGGCCCTTCATCATCATGGGATTGGTCAGGTTGACGAGGTGGACTGTGAGCGAATTCTTCTGCCGCCAGAAGGTCACGTCGAGGACACCCGGCCCGGCAACGGTCACGGGAGGATCCTCATGCGTGGCCCAGGCGACCGCATTGCGCAGGAGCCTTCCGTGATCCACCGCCAGAACCTCCCAATACGTGCGGTCGACATCCCACGGGAAATAGACGACGCGGCCGGCGGTCGGGAACTCGCGGAGGAAGACTTGGGGGATGTCCGTCCGGGGCTGGCGCGAGAAGACCTTCTCCATCGGAAGGTCGGGATAGGACGGAATCAACGTGATCGGTGAGAAGTAATGCGGCGCTGTCGCGCCGACCCTGACGCGCCAGACCCCGTGGATGATCCGGGGCGCGTCCTCGAGCCCGCTCAACAGCGGGTGCGCAGGGGCGGCCTCGTGTTCGAGCCGCAGGTAGGCATTGTGCATCGGGCCCTCGCTGCCCCCCTCCCATTTGGCGCCGTAGAGATCGCCGAGACCAAAGTCCTTTCGCGGCTCACCCCGCTCGTCGCAAAGGGAGGTCTCGGAGGTGGCCACCAGGCCGCCGCCGCGGGCGACGAACTGGCGGAGCTGGTCGCACTGCGCATCCGACAGGGCGGCGATGTTCGGCAGGATGAGGGTCTTGAACGGCGCGAGGTGCGCCGCGTCGAGCAGTCGATCGTGCACCATCTCGAACGGGATCCGCGCTTCGATCAGCGCCTGGTACCAGCCCATCGCCGCATCCTCCACGCCGCCCGGCTCCCCTCGTTTTCCGCGATAGAACCAGGCCGTCTGCTGCGAATAGACAATGGCCACGCGGGCGAGCGAGGCTTCATTTCGCAGGTAGGGCTCCGCGCCCTTGCACCACGTGTAGATGTCCTGGACCGGCTTCAGCCACCGCGGGTCATTGATCGTCCCGCCAAACTTGGTGAACCACGGCCGCATGCCGTTGGCGATCCCCTCGGCAACCCAGAGGCGGATTTCATCGGGGCTTTGGACGGAATCCTTCCAGCGATAGGCCTCCTCCAGCCCGACGCTGAAGCAGCCTATGACGGGACTGCGGCCCAGGGTCGCGCGAAATTCCTTGCCGCTCTTGCCGTTGGCCCATGGCGGCGTGAGGCCATGGCGCGCCTGCCGGTCCGCCACGAGCATCGGGGCGAGCTCGCCGATCTGCCTCATGTCGAGCGAACTCGTGGCGCCGCCGCCCGTGTTGGGAACCACGCACGAATCGGGGTTGATCTTGCGCACCTCGCCGTCCCAGAGGCGCCACAGGTCGAAAAGCCTGTTCTGCCTCCAGGAGGCATAGGCGCGGTGGACGGGGTCCTGGGGGTCGCTGGTGCGCGGCAGGTCGTGCCCGCTCGCCGCCTTGAAATTCTCACGGCAGTGCTCGCAGTAGCACATTCCGGATCCGTCCCAGCGGTTGATGAAGATCCCATCCACGCGGTAGCGGGTCATGATCTCCTTCTTCACCTCGGTCATGAACTCGAAGTTGTAGGGCCCCAGCCCGCAGGTGACCCACATCTCGGGCGAAGCCCAGTGGCGCCTCGGCTTGCCGTCGGCGGTCACCGCGATCCAATCGGGATGCGCCGCCTTGACGTCGTCGTAGGTGGCATGGGGATCGGTGCGCGCAACGACCACCATGCCGAGCTTGCGGGAGCCTTCCACGAGTTCGCCGAAGACGTCGCGGTCGCCGAGCCAGGCACTTCGGTGATGGAACGGGACCTTCGTCGGATAATAGGCCACGCAGCCGCCGCCGCTCAGGCACACGGCGTCCGAGTGGGTCGCCTGGAAATAATCGAACCAGAACTGCGGGCTGAAGGTTCCGGGGTCGTTTTCAACGAGCGTCAGCTGCGCCCAGCGCATCGGCCTGTCGGCCCACGACGGAGCATTTCGTGGGGCGGCGGGATTTTCCGTGGAGCCCAGGCTCGGGCGCGGGGCGATATCGCCCAGGGCGAGCGTGGCGCCGGCGAGTGCCGAGGTTTTGAGGAAATTGCGGCGGGTAACGTCTGGCATGGCAGAGAGGGGTTTGGCGAAGCTTGCCCGAACGCGCCCGGCGGGCAAACGCTTTCAGCCTCAAATTGCGAAGCCCCGGCGCTTCGCCAAAAAAACGGTCCCCGCACGCGGGATTTTGCGTCTGGCTGTCATCGCAGGACGCCGCTCAACTGAAATTCCCCTCCCAAGTCTTGAACTCCGCCATTCCCAGCCAATCCGCGCCAGGCGAAACCCGTCGCGACTTCCTGAAGACAACCGCCGCGGCTGCCGTCGCCCTCGCGGGCGCCAGGCTGGCGAATTTCGCCGCCGCCGCGCCAGCCGGGGATGCGAAGGCGCCCTGGTACCGGCGGGCGATTCGATGGGGCCAGACGAATATCAACGAGCTCGACCCGACGCGCTACGACATCCCGTGGTGGCGGGAGCAATGGCGGCGGACCCGGATACAGGGAATCGTCGTCAATGCGGGCGGGATAGTGGCGTACTATCCGACAAAGGTGCCGATGCATCGGCGCGCCAAGTTCCTGGGCCAGCGCGACCTGTTCGGCGAGTTGTCCCGGGCCGCGCACGGCGACGGCCTGGCGGTCTTCGCCCGAATGGATTCCAGCGGCGCGAACGAGGACTTTTATGGCGCCCACCCGGAATGGTTTGCGGCGGATGCCGACGGACGCCCGTACCGGTCCCGCGACCTCTACGTCCCCTGCATCAACGGACCCTATTACCACGAGCACATCGCCGCCATCCTGCGGGAGATCGTGGCGCAGTATAGTCCCGAGGGCTTCACCGACAACTCCTGGAGCGGGCTCGAGCGCAGCCGGATCTGCTACTGCGGGAACTGCGCCCGGAAGTTCCGCGCCCATACCGGCCGGGATTTGCCGCGCAAGAAGGACTGGCAGGACCCGGCCTACCGCGCCTGGATCGAATGGGGCTACGCCTGCCGGCTGGAAGTCTGGGACGAAAGCAACCGAATCACACGCGCCGCAGGCGGCCCGGACTGCCTCTGGGTGGGGATGAACGGCGGCTCGCCCTACGGGGAGGCGCAGGAATTCAGGGATTTCAAGCAGATCTGCCGCCGTGCCGAAATCATCATGCTCGACGACCAGCGGCGCATGAATGCGACCGGCTTTCAGCGCAACGGCGAGGTGGGCAAGCTCGTGCACGGCGTCCTCGGCTGGGACAAGGTGCTTCCCGAGAGCATGGCCATGTACCAGACAACCGAACCCACGTTTCGGCTGACGGCCAAGCCGGAGGCCGAAGCGCGCCTTTGGATGCTTGAAGGCATCGCAGGCGGCATCCAGCCCTGGTGGCACTACGTCGGCGCCTACGGCGAGGATCGCCGGGCGTACCGCACGCCGGTCGAGCTTTGCCAATGGCACGCGGCCAACGAGGCGTATCTCGTGCACAGGCGCCCCGTGGCCAGCGTCGGCGTCGTCTGGTCGCAGCGAAGCGGTGACTTCTTCGGCCGCGACGACTGGTCGGCCCAGGCTGTCCTGCCTGCAAACGGATTCCTTCAGGCGTTCGTCCATGCGCGCATTCCCTACCTGCCGGTCGAGATCGATGACATCGAGCGCGACGACGCCGCCCAGTTCCGGCTCCTGATTCTGCCCAATATCGGAACCCTGTCGGACACCCAGGCCGCAGGCATCCGGCGTTTTGTCCAACGCGGAGGCGGGCTCCTGGCCACCGGACAAAGCGGCCTTTGCGACGAATGGGGCGAACCGCGGCCGGATTTTGCGCTGGCGGAACTTTTCGGCGCGCACATCCCGGCGACCCATGGAGGCCGCGCGGAGGCGACCCGGCGCCGCTGGGCTGCGGAGACGCTCCACAGCTACCTGCGCCTGAGCCCGGAATTGCGCGGGAGGGTTGACGGCCCCCATTCGGGCGCTGAGCCGCCTGCCCGCGGCGAGCGCCATGCGGCGCTGGCCGGATTCGATGAAACGGATCTGTTGCCCTTTGGCGGCACCCTGGAGCCCCTGACCCTGGACGCCTCCGCGCAGGTTTTGGCGACTTATGTTCCGACCTTTCCGGCGATGCCGCCCGAGGACGACTGGATGCGGACGCCGAAAACGGACATTCCCGGCATCATAGTGAACGAAAGGCCCGGCTTCGGACGGGTCGCGTTCCTGCCGGCGGACCTGGACCGGCGATTCACGCGGGACAACCTTCCCGACCATGGGCGCCTGCTCGCCAACCTGGCACGCTGGGCGGCGCGGGACGAACTGCCCCTGACCGTGGAAGGGCCGGGCCTGGTCGACTGCCACCTCTATCGCCAGCCCGGCCGGATGATTCTGCACCTGCTGAACCTGACAAACGCAGGTGCATGGCGCGCACCGACCGATGAGTTGGTCCCGGTCGGACCCTTGCGGGTGCGCGTTCAACTGCCCGAGGATGTGCCAGGCCGATCTCTGCGGTCGCTTGTCTCCGGCCGCCCTTTTTCGGTCGCGACACAGGCAGGCTGGAGCCGATTTGAAGTCCCCTCCATCCTCGATCACGAGGTGATTGTGATCGAGTAGGACCTTTAACCCGAACAGAATCCGGTCCCCTGCAATCCCCCACCCAGCCCCACAATGCATTCTTACAACAAAGAACCGGGTCACCCTTCGGCAACCGCTCCGATCGCGCTGCGGAGTTTCCTGATTTCGCTGGCACTCCTCGCCAGCTCGGCCTTCGCCCAGCCGGTCGAACCGGTCAAACTCAACTGGCTCGACGGCCAGCCTCCCGCCGTCCCGCAAAGCGTGAGCTGGGGCGTGCCCTGGCCCAAGGGAAAGGTCCAGCCCAGGGACCTGATGTCCCTAACGACGGCGGACGGAAAATCCGTCCCGATGCAGACCTGGACGACCGCGTATTGGCCGGACGGTTCGGTCATGTGGAGCGGCCATTCCATCGCGGCGAGGCCGGAATTGCCCGGGCCCCTCACTCTCGCCGTGGCCGCCGGGGTTGATCCGGCCGTGAAAGTCGTTTGCCGGGACGAGGAGACGGTCATCGACATAGATACCGGCGCAATCAAGGTCAGGATCCCCAAGCAGGGATCATCGCTGATCGAGTCGATAACGGCCGGCGGCCGTCAGATCGCCGGGAACTGCAAGCTGGTTCTGCTGCTCGAGGACCGGTCGGAGTTCGCGACCCGCAGAAGCGTGCGGGAGGAGGACTTCGTCAGCCAGATCAACAAGGTGACTCTGGAGCAGTCCGGCCCGGTCCGGGCGGCGGTCAAGATCGAGGGCTTTCACAAGTCGACCACGTCAGACCGGGGCTGGCTGCCTTTCGTCGTTCGGTTCTATTTCAACGCGGGCCTGGGCTCGATCCGGGTTGTCCACTCGATCGTCTACGACGGCGACGTCCAGAAGGATTTCATCAAAGGCCTGGGCCTGTCGATCAACGTTCCCCTGCGCGAGGAAGTGATCAACCGGCACGTCCGCCTGGGCGGGGACACGGGGATGTGGGCCGAGCCGGTCAAGCCGATGGTGGGCCGGCGCGACATCACGTACAGCGAGGGCAGCGGGGTGCCTTCGCCCGGCCAGGCGCCGGACGGGCGCGCCCCCGTCGTGTCGAGGGATGAGCACGCGGCTGGGCGTGTCATGGTCTTTCCGGACCAGGTGGCAGGCAGACGTGTTCCCAATTCGGACAAATATTCCACCGCCGAGCAGGCCTACATTCGCGACATCGCGCAATGGGATGACTACCGGCTGACCCAGCTCAATCCCAACGGATACGCGATCGAGAAACGGACGCAGGACAAGAGCTCCTGGGTGCATGTGCTCGACGGGCGGCGTGCGATGGGCCTGGCCTTTCTGGGGGATTTCCAGGGCGGCGTGGCGGTGGACGTCAGGAAGTTCTGGGAAAAAAGCCCTGCCTCGCTGGAGATCCATGGCGCGACGACACCCATGGGCCAGCTGACCGTCTGGCTCTGGTCGCCGGAGGCCCAACCCATGGACCTGCGGCACTACGACACCAAGGGGCACGGCCTGGACATGGCCTACGAAGACTGGAAGGAAGGATGGGACAACGCGCTGGGAACGGCCAATACCTCCGAGCTGACGCTATGGGCCCTTCCGGCCATTCCGTCCAACGACGTCCTGGCCAAAATGGCCAGGGCGACGGCTGATCCCGCCATGCTGGTATGCACGCCGAAGTATTACCACGACCAGCGCGCATTCGGCTTCTGGAGCCTGCCCGACCTTTCGACCCCGTTCAAACGCCGCATCGAGAACCGGCTGGCCAATGCGCTCGAGTTCTACCGCCAGGAGGTCGAGTACCGCTCCTGGTATGGTTTCTGGGATTACGGCGACATGATGCGCATGTACGATGAGGTTCGCCACGAGTGGCGGTACGACATCGGCGGCTGGGCGTGGACCAACACGGAACTGCTCCCCGACTACTGGCTGTGGTACAGCTTCCTGCGCACCGGCCGGGCGGATACTTTCCGGCTTGCCGAGTCCATGACCAGGCAAACCAGCGAGGTGAGCGTTCACCATATCGGGCGATTCGCGCCCCTGGGTTCGCGGCACAATGTCAATCACACGGGCGATGGGGCCAAGCAGCCGCGCGTCAGCCAGTCCGGGCTCAAGCGATTCTACTATTTCCTGACCACGGACGAACGCATCGGCGACCTGATGCACGAGCAGCTCCCGGCGGATTTCACCTACGCGGAAGTCAAGCGGACCGATCCGCTGCATCCGGAGAAGATGGGGCAGTACACCGGCGCGGGCTGGCTCGATTGGGCCGCCTACTGCAACAATTGGATAACCGAGTACGAACGCACCCTCGATCCGCAGTGGTTGGACAAGATCAAGGCGGGGATGGACTCCCAGCTTGCCCTGGGAGCCGCGTCCGGCCGGATGCTCGAACTCGGCGCGTACGATCCGAAGACCGGCAAGTTCATGCCCCGTCCCGAGCGTTCCCGCGAGGGCAGGCGCCCGCCGCCCGGAGGCAGGGGCGGCGTTGTCGATACGGGAGGCCCCTCCGGTTTCGATCTGCTCTTTGGGACGATGGAAGCCATGTCCGAGATGGAACTGGTCGTCGATCATCCCAGGTACTGGGAGGTTTTCCATCATTCCGTCGCAAACCAAGCCGACCAGCCGCTTGCCTATGCGGCCTACAAGCTGAACGACCCGGTGCTGGGCGCGCGTGTCTGGCAGGAACAGCCGGGCCGGGGCGGACGCGGCGGCAGAGGCGATCCGTACGACGCCAAGCCCTCCCTATTGACCGGTCCGGATGTTCCCCACCCGCTCCAGGAAGCGGCCGGACGGCCCCAGGCGGCCGGCGACGGTCACCGCCTTCGTGTACTGATCGAGGAACTGGAATGGGCGGGCCAGTGGGCGCCGAAGGACTAGCCCACGGGAGGCATCCCTTCGGGCCGATGCTTCGCATCGCCGTCTACCCGCTTCGCGCTCCGTCCGCCTCGGCGTTCGCCCGATCCATGCGGTAGAATAGCGCCGTCTGACCGACGGCGCCCACGCATTCGCTCCCGCTCTCCCGGGCGATCCGCGCGCACTCGGCGGCACGCTCGTCCCGGTCGAGACCGGCGAAGCGAAGCTTCACCAATCCCTTTGCCTTCAACTGGCGTTGCAGTTCGGCGATGAAGGCCGGGGTCAGGCCGCCCTTCCCGAGCCGCACGGTCGCATCCATGCGCTGGCCGATGCCGCGAAGCCGTGCTTTCTCCGCCCCAGTCACGATTGCTTTGTCCATAAAAAGGGCCCGCCGGGCGTCGTCACCGATCGATCATTTCACAGCGGCCCAGACCCGCTGCACGTCGTCGTGCTCCTCCAGGGCCTGCAGGAACTCGCCTACCTTTTCACGAGCCGTTTCATCCAGTTCCGGAAAATTCTTGGCCACATAGCCCAGTTCGCTCGTCACGACCGACCAGCCATGCTTCGAAAGCCAGGATGAGGCTGAATGGACGGCCGAGCGATCGGTGATGAAACGCGCGCCCGGGCGCCCTTCGGGGATGTCGTCGTTGCGCTCATGGGTGAGCGCCTCGAAGTCATTCGCCCCCGCCTCGATCGCCGCCGCCTCGATGTCAACCGCCGGATCCGGATGGTGGGCTTCGACCAGGCCGACGTGGTCAAAAAGGAACTTGTTGCTCCCGCCCTGGCCGAGGACGCCCTGCTTGAAAAGCACCCGGATTTCCGGCGCAGTCCGTTGAATGTTGTCGGTGTAAACCTCAACGATCACCGGCACCTTGTGCGGGGCATAGCCCTCAAATACGACGTACTCCAGGGTGGTCTTGTCCTCCCCGCCTCCGCCGCCCTTCCGAATCGCCCGTTCGATGGCGTCCCGGGTGACGCTCGACTTCCGGGCCTTTTCGACCGCAGCGAACAGGTGCGCGTTGGCCGCGGGATCGGCTCCGCCCAGTTTCGCCGCAACGGTGATCTCCTTCACCAGTTTTCCCACGGCCTGCCCCTTCTTGAGGTTAACGATTGCGCGTTTCGCGTGGAGCCATTGACGTCCCATAAGGCATGCAGATTGATATCCGCCGGAAATACGGCAACGTGATTCCTGCTCAAATGCCCCCCACCCCATGAAATTGCCCCATCTCACCCGCCGCACCTTCCTGGAAACCAGTGCGAAGCTGACCGCGGCCTCCTTTTTAACCGCCTCGCTCGGCCTGCGGTCGCGCGCCGCGTCCGGCGGCGCCTCGAACCGCCGGGTGTTCGACGCCGGCGACTATGGTGCGGCCGGCGACGGCAAAAGCCTCGACACCCAGGCCATTCAGCGCGCGGTGGATGAGGCTTCCGCGGCCGGCAACGCCCAGGTGCTTCTCCGAGGAGGGAAGCGCTATCTAATCGGCGCCCTGGTCCTCAAGTCCGGGATCGATTTTCACCTGGCTGACGATGCGGAAATCCTGGTCAGCACCGATCCGGAGCATTTCGGGGGGCGCGCGGCCATCACCGCGATGAATGCGCGGGGGCTGAGCATCACCGGCACCGGCACGGTAAACGGGCGCTCGCCCGAGTTCATGGACCATTACGACTCGGCAAATGAATGGTGGCGTCCAAAGGGCTTCCGCCCGCGCCTTGTCGTGCTGACGGGGTGCACCGACCTGGAGATTCGCGACGTGACGCTCCTGCATGCCCCCAGCTGGACCCTGCACCTGCTCGGCTGCCAGCATGCGCTTGTGGACGGGATCAGGATCCGCAACCAGCTCGACGTGCCGAACTGCGACGGCATCGACCCCGATCACTGCCGCGATCTGGTCATCCGCAACTGCAACATCGTCTGCGGCGACGACGCCATCGTCGTGAAGACGACACGCCAGGGCGCCAGCTACGGCCCCTCCTCCAACATCCGGGTGAGCGACTGCGTCATCGAAACGCAGGATGCGGGCGTCAAGATCGGAACCGAAACGACGCAGGACATCAGCGACGTGCGCTTCGAGCGCTGCGAAATCAAGACGAGCAGCCGCGGCATCTGCATCCAGCTCCGCGACGAGGGCAACATATCCAACGTCGAATTCCGGGACATCAAATTTGTCTCGCGCTATTTTTCGGATCCCTGGTGGGGCCGGGGCGAGGGCGTCTCGCTGACGGCGATCCCGCGCGTGCCCACGGCAAAGGTCGGCACGATGCACGACATTCGCCTGACCAATATCACGGGCCAGGCGGAGAACAGCGTTCGCGTAAGCGGTTCGGCGCAAAGCCGGGCGCGGGACATCACCCTGGAGAATGTCGATGTGACATTGAACCGCTCGACCAAGTACAAGGGCGGGCTCTGGGACAACAGGCCGACCTCAGCGGCGCCGGGAATCGAGCCGCACGGCAACCCGGGCTACAGTTTCCGCCACGCGGACAAGGTGACTTTGAGAAACTGCCGCCTCACCTGGGGCCCGAACCGTCCGGATTACTTCACCCACGCCCTTGAGGCCGAGGACGTCACCGGACTCGAATACCCCGGATTCGCCGGAGAGGCCGCCCATCCGGAGCGCGACAAGGCCGTCGAGATCATCGGACCGCCGGCGGCTGTTTGAGAGCCGGACGCCGTTACTGGGCCTCTGCGCTGCTGGTCCTCGTCACCGGAGCAATCTTCCCGAGGCGGATGTCCAGGACCCGCTGGTGGGAGAGCTTCATGCCCGCGACCATGTCCGGGTACGGACGGTCGGTCACGTCGACCATGCCGATGTTGTAATTTTCCCCGTCGAAGCGCCCGGTATTCGGCTGATCGATGAACTGAAACCAGTGCACGCCGATGATGGCCGGGTTGGCGGCCGCGCTCTCGACATAACAACGGTAGAGGAGCGCCTTCTCGGCCTGCGACGACGCCTGCACCAGACCGGCGGCCATCCCCCGACCGGGCGTGCCGTTGTGGAACTCGCCAATCAGAATCGGCCGGCCGGTAAGCTCGTAAAAATGCTGGATCCGCTGCGGATCGGGCGCGGTCTGGTAGACGTTGTGGCTGTACACATCGAACATCCGCCCCATGCGGATGACGTCGGCCGGCGGGCTGCCGCCGAATCGGATGCCCAGGTCGAGGTGATTCGGATCGTGCCTCTTTACCGCCGCGATGATCACCGAGAGGAAGCGGTCGAAGGCGTGAAGCGCGAAAGTGCGGCGGCTTTCGGCCGTGTCCCCCTTCTCGGCCAGCCAGTTCTTTAGCTCACGGGCGATGCCGGTCTGCGGCGCGGCGAGAATCAGGTCCGCCAGCTCCCTCTCCCGGTTGGGCCAGGCCGGCTCGTTGCCGACAAAGTAACCGAGGAGATAGGGATCGTCCTTGCAGGGTTCGCAGGAACGGGCGGCGATGCCGTCGACCCGCGACTCAAAGTCATTCGCGTAAACGTCAGGAAGGCCCATGAACGTCTGGCCCGCCTGCCACTCGCGGATCGTCACGACGTACGGTTGCCGCGGCTTGGCCGCCACCAGGTTCTGGTCGCCGCCGTAGAACGTGTTAAGTCCCCAGTCCGCCATGCGCCGGGCCGTGAATTCCGCCCACTGCCGGCGCCAGGCGTCGCCGCTTCCGTAGCGCCGAACCAGATTCCAGGTGTAAAACGACGCCGCGACTCCGCTTTGCACAGGGGCTCCGGATCCCCGTCCGTAGGGGGAGACCGAGAGTTCCGCAGGGGGAAGCTCCGTGAATATCGGCTCGCGCCCGGTCACCCGCGTGGCCGAATAGGTCCCGATTCCATTGGCTCCGTTGGAGAAGAACAGGTGGCCCTCGGGATCCACAAACCACCACTTTCCGTCAATTTGCTCGACGCGGAAGAAACCGGTCGCCCTCGCCCGGGTCTTCGCGAAACCGCCGAAGCGGTCCCGGTCGGGCACGGGGTTCGTGCCCAGCGCCGCGGCCTCGTCGCTCCACGCCTTCCTCAGTTCCTCCAGGGTCTTCGCCTTCCCGGGCCAGTCGGCCGGGATCCACTGGCCGAACGGGTCCACCAGAAGCCTCGGCTCAAGCACCTCGTCGCCGGGCGATTCCTTCGCGAGCGAAACCGACCGGATCTCGAGCCTGGGCGAACCCACGGGGTCGCGCATCGTCACGCCGATCGCCTGCACTTCGTTCAGCGGCCCGTAGCCGCCGGACCCGATGTTCATGAAATACGAGCCGCCGAGCTTGTTGCTCATCGAAGCGAGGTCGTAGCCGCCGCTCGACGGGGCGGAGAAGTACTTCAGCGGAATCGCCGCCCGCACCAGGGCGTTCTGAAACGGGTGAAGCCGCTTCGCGATCACCTTTCCGGCCGTGTGCAACTCGAGCTCAATCCGCTGCGGGGAGGTGGCCCTGAATTCCAGCACGAGGAAGCTGTAGCCGGACCAGTCGGATGGCAGGTCGGCATTGAGCTCCTTCAGGGTCCACTGCCGCGACACGGCGCCGCGGCCCTCAAAGACGATCTCAACCGGCCCGGCCCGGGCGACCGCGCCGGCGAGGCCGAAAACCAGCGCCGGCAACACGGCGGATCTCAAAACCTGAAGAATCCTTGTTTTCATGGGTCGACGGGGACTCCCCCGGTTTCCACCGGAGTCGGGCCTGGGATGAAAGGGATACCCGCTCAGAGGTCCCAGGGCGAGGACGGCGTTCCGGCCTCGGAGGTCTTGGGCTTCCGGCTGAACGGCAGGACTTTTCCGGAGTGGACATCGAAGAGCCGGTGGTCGGACGCCTTGGCTGCCTCGACCATTTCCGGGTAGGGCCTGTCCGTCACGTCGACAAAGCCGATGTTGTAATTTTCGCCATCCATGCGGCCGAGCACGGGCTCGTCCCGCCAGGCGAACCAGTGCGCGCCGAGCGCATAGGGCAGCGACAGTGCCTGCTCGACATAATATCGGTAGCCGACGCCGCGCTCCGCCTGGTCCTGCGCCTGCACGAGGCCCGAGCCGAGGCCGTTCTCCGGCACTCCGATGTGAAATTCGCCGATCAGGATGGGCCGGCCCGACAGCCGGTTCGAACGTTCCACCTGCTTTGTCGGCTCATATTCATAGACATTGATGCTGCAGACGTCGAAGACGCGCGCCAGCTTCAGCACGTCGTCGGCGACCTTGCCGCCAAAGCGGATGCCGAGGTTCAGGTGGTTGGGATCGTACTTGCGGACGGCCCTGCAGACGATGTCCAGGTACTTCTCGAATGAGGTGACGACGAAATCCTTCCGCCGTTTCGGCGTGTCGCCCTGGGCCAGCCACTCCCTGAGCTTCGCCTTGGTCGCCGTGTCGGGGCCGGCGAGGATCAGGTCGACCACCTCGCTTTCGCGGTCTCCCCACGGTGGCTCGTTACCGATGAAATAGCCGATGATCAGCGGGTCGCCCTTGCGCGGTGTGCATTGGGTATTCGCCGACTGGTCAATCGCATGGGCGAAGTCATCGGCGTATACGTCCGGAACGCCAAGGAAGGTGGTCGCAGGGGTCTGCGGCCAGCGCAGGAAAACGATATTGGGCCGGCCCCGTCCGCCGGTGCTCATTCCCCAGGAATCGAGCCGGCGCGCGGTGAGGGTGGCCGCCGTCAATTGCGCCGCGGTCGGCGCGGCATTGGCCGGCTGGCCCCCTGCCCCGGCGCGGCGCCCGCCGCCAAAGCCATCGACGCCGTTGCAGCTCGTCGACAAGAAGAGGTGCCCGAGCGGGTTCACAAACCACCAGACATCGTCGATCTGCTCGACATGGAAAAAGCCGGTGGCCTTTGCATGACTGTCCTTGTATCCGCCCATCGCGTCGTAGCCGAAGTCGGCGCCACTGCCGAAGGCCTTCTCCTCGTCGGCCAGCTCCTGCTGGAGCTGCGCGCGGCTGCGGATCTTCCGCGGCCAGTCGCCGTGGGCCCATTGGCCGAATTCATCCAGGACGGGCTTCCCCTCCAGGAAATCCGAGCCCTCGTCCTGCTTCGACAGATGGACGGAGCGGATTTCAATCACGGGATGATTGATCGGATACTGCATCGCAAACCCCACCGCTTCGACCGACTTCAGCTCGCCGAACGGCCCCCAGACCGACATCCAGAAGGAATCGGTGCGGCGGTTGATCGTGGATGCGAGATCGGTGCCGGACTTGTCCATGCCGGCGAAGTATTGCAGCGGAATCGACGCCCGGAACCAGAGGCCCTCGCCAAAGGGCTGGATTTCGATCCGCCGGGGGCCGTCGGCGGTGTAGGCCCAGATCGCGAACCTCTGCGGCGTGGAGGTTCTCATCTCCAGCACCAGATGGGTGTAGTCCGACCAGTCGGACGGGAGTCCCGGGGCGAGGTCGGCCAGCGCGATCTTGTGTTCGCTGAGGACGCCCTCGAAGGCGAGTTTTCGGGGCTCGTCCGCGCCGCGGGCGACCGCGGCCAGGAGGGCGAGTCCAAGAAATGTTCTTTGGGCGAAGCGCTTCATGATGTTTCCTAATGTCTTGGGTTGCGAAAAACCTGCGAACGATTGCGGTGCCGCGGAAACAGGCTACGCGATGCCGTCGATCTTGAGCGTGACCGCGTAATCCGACGGGGCCTTTTCCGGCAGCTTCACCGTCAGGCCCTGCTCACCCTGCGACCACTCCAGCCTGCCGTCGTAGCCGAGGAGCGAAACCCCCGCGACCTTTCGGCCGGAGAGCTCGGGCGAGTTGGCCGCCAGGGTCTTGATCTGCGCCGTCCGCGACTCGGGCCATGCGAGGACAAACGCATACAGGGTCCCGCCTTTTGCGGTGAAGCGGACGTCCTGGGAGGTGTAGGCCGTTTTGCTTTCGCGGCCCGAGAGCCGGGTTGGACCCTCCCCGAATGTCTTCCACGGGCGGGTTGAAAAGATTCCCTCACCATTGACGCCCATCCAAGCCGCGAGCCCTTCCAGGAACGCCACTTCATGCTCGTCGATCGTGCCGTTGCCGCGGACGGGAATATTGAGCATGAGGTTTCCGTTCTTGCTCACGACATCAACCAGCATGCCGACGACCTGCGAGACCGTCTTGTAGCCGTTCTTCTCCGCAAGTTCGCGGCTGTAGTGCCAGTCTCCGATGCATGTGTCGGTCTGCCACGGCTCGGGGCGGATTCCGTTGGCGACGCCCCGCTCGATGTCCTCGACAAA
>CAZSEH010000088.1:0-14628 GCA_964605835.1 uncultured Opitutaceae bacterium | reverse complement strand
CGGTGCAAGATGCAGAACTACCTCATGCAGATCTGGCGCAAGGTGGAGGTCACGATCCTGTTCATCACCCACGACCTGGAGGAGGCCTGCTACCTGGCCGACCGGATCGTCGTGATGGGCTCGAATCCCGGCCGGGTTGTCGAGGTGATTGAGAATCCGATCCCGCGCCCGCGCACATCCGATCTGCTCCTGTCGCCGGAATTTCTCGGACTGAAGCGGCGCCTGGAGGAGCTGATCCACGCGCCGGCCGAGGCCGAGGAGGAGAGGCTGCCGATGATCAAGATGACGGAGGCCGGCGATGAGGTTGAGTGAAGCCGCGAACCCATGCCGCCCGCCGCCGCCACCCGTTTTTCGCCGCCGCCCCGCTTTTCCTGGCCCGGGGGCCATTGCTGCGCCGCGATGCTTTGCTTTGACGTCGACGGCGAAACCACGGCCCTGAGCGAGGACCCGCGGCTGGCCCGTCGCCGCACGCTCATGTCCCAGTGCGAATACGGGCCGCGCATCGGCGTGCCCCGGCTGCTGGGCCTTCTCGACCACCTCGGCGTGCCGGCCACCTTCTTCGTGCCCGGCTACATCGCCGAGCACCACCCGCGGATGCTGTCGGCGATTGCCGGGCGCGGGCACGAGATCGGACTGCACGGCTACCTGCACGAGAAACTTGCCGGCCTGTCCGAGGAGGAGGAGGAGGGGCTCCTGGTGCGAACGATCGACCAGCTTGAGCGGCAGACCGGGGTTCGTCCCGCGGGTTTTCGCGCACCCTGGTTTGAGACCAATCCCTGGACGGCCGGCCTGCTCGCGCGCCACGGGCTGTGGTATGACGCGAGCGAGATGGGGGACGACGTGCCCTACCTGCACTCCAACGGCCTGGTTGAGATCCCGGGTCAGTGGATGCTCGAGGACTGGGAGCAGTTCGCGTTCAACGCCGATCCGGCCTGGGGTTTCCCGCCGGAGAACTGCGCCAAGGTGTTCGATCTCTGGTGGCGCGAATTCGACGCCATGCACGATTTCGGCTGCTGCTTCGTGCTGACCCTGCATCCCTGGCTGAGCGGCCGGCCGTCCCGCGTGCGCCTGCTCGAGGACCTTGTCCGGGCGATGCAGGCCAAGGGCGGAGTCTGGTTTGCGAGGGGGAGGGAACTGGCCGGGCACGTCCGGATGAATCCTCAGGCGCGCCGCGAGATCGACTTCGACCATTCCGGAGTCCGTGCGCCATGACGGCTTCCGCCTCCCTTTCCACCCCCGCCTTTCCGCCGCTTGCCTACGCCGACCGGGCGAGCGCCCGCTCAGCGCAGCCTCCGATGACACTTGCTGAGATTCAGCGCGGCATAGCCGCCGCCGCCGAGCTGCCGCTCGCCCGCGCCCGCACGCTGCCGGCCGCAGCCTACACAAGCGAGGAATTCTTCGACTGGGAGGTCGAACACCTCCTGCGGCGCGACTGGCAATGCGTGGCCCATGCCTCGCAGATACCCAGGCCGGGCGACTTTCTGAACCTGGACCTGCTGGGCGAGCCGTTGATCGTCGTGCGCGACAAGGACGGCGCGGTGCGCGTGATGTCGCGCGTCTGCCCCCACCGGGCGATGGACATCATGCCGGCGGGATTTGGCTACGACGGGCACGGTCCCGCCGAGGCCAAACCGGATTCCCCCGGCTGCGGCCACACCCGGATCTTCCTCTGTCCGTATCATGCCTGGACCTTCGAACTCGACGGCCGCCTCAAGGCCTGCCCGGAAATGCAGCTGGCCGAGGGATTCGCCCGGGACGAATTCTCCCTGAAGCCGTTCCGCAGCGGGGTCTGGCGGGGATTCGTATTCGTCAATATCGACGGCACGGCGCCGCCGCTGGAGGACGGCCTGGACGGGATGGCGGAGGATGTGGCCGCTTTTCGGCTGGAGCGGATGCATCTCGCGGTCGCGCGGGAGTGGGACTGCCCGTTCAACTGGAAGGTTTTGGTGGAAAACTTCATGGAGAGCTACCACCACCTGGGCATACACCACAAGACGCTCCAGCCGATGATGCCGGCCCGCGACACCTGGACCGAAAAGGAGCGCCGCCGCTACGTACGCGCGCATCTGCCGTACCGCGACTCGGTCAGCGCCGACTACCGGGATTTTGAAACCCGCGGCGACTTTTCAGAGCAGCCCCCGCCGGTGGCGGGCCTCGACGCGGCGCAAAAATCGGAATGGGGCCTGTTTTTGATTTCGCCGACGTTCCTCCTGGCGACCGCGCCGGACCGCGTGATCTGGTACCGGTTGCAGCCGCTGGGGCCCAGCCGGCTGCGGCTGCTGACGACGGTGCTCGTCGGACCGGAAGTCGCCGCCCGGGACAATTTTCCCCGTTTGAGGGAGAAGCTCGCGCAACAGCTGACGGGGTTTCACCTCGAGGACATGGAAGTCTGCACGGGGGTCCAACGCGGGCTCTACGCCAGCGGCTGGCAGCAGGGCCGGCTGAGCCACCTCGAGATGCCCGTCTGGCTCTTTTACCGCTTTCTTGCGGCGCGCCTGCGCGGAGTCCTTCCAACCGACGACCGGCCGGCCGCCCCCGGCCAGCGGCCCTAGTACAGCACGCAATGTTTTCGCTTGCGGGAAAATGCGCGGTCGTCACCGGGGGCTCCTCGGGAATCGGTCGCGCGGTGGCGCTCCGCCTCGGCGCGGCCGGAGCCCGCGTCCTGGTGGCGGACCGGCGGCCGGCTCCCGACGGTTTCGATTTTCACCGGGCCGATGTCTCCATCGAGGGCGATGTGGCCGCCATGCTTGACGCGGCGCGGCAAAAATTCGGGCGGGTCGATGTCCTCGTCAACAATGCCGGCATCCAGCCGCTCGGCATCGGGTTGTCCGGGCTCACCGGGGAGCTGCTCGACAGGACCCTGGCGGTTAACGTGAAAAGCGTCGCCTTTGGCCTGAAGCACGCCGCGCGCGTGCTTGCGGAGGGCGGGCGCGTGATCAACACCGCATCATTTGTCGGGATGATCGGCGTGCCGGGCGCCGCGGCGTATGCGACTTCGAAGGCCGCGGTGATCCACCTAACCCGGCTCGGGGCCATCGAACTGGCTCCAAGGCGCATCACTGTCAACGCCGTCAGCCCGGGCACGATCCGCACACCGGCGGTGACGGAGATCGCCGGCAATCCCGAGATCGCATTCATTGAACGGCGGGCGCCGCTCGGACGGCTGGGAGAGCCCGATGAGGTGGCGGCGCTCTATCATTTTCTGGCGTCGGATGAGGCGGCCTACATCACCGGACAGAATATCGCAATCGACGGCGGCCTGACGGCCGGCTGGAACGAATATGAATTGGCGCTTCCTGCAAACGTGGTGGAAGGGAGGTGGGTCGATGGTCCGTGAGCTGGTTGTGACCCCCGACCTGGTCCGTCTTCCGCCGGGCGTGTTCGAGATGGGCGGGGCAAATGGCGACAAGTTTGTGACCGACACGGAGCGCCCGGCCCACCGGGTGGCGATCAGCCGCGCCTTCGCCCTGGGACGCTGCCCCGTGACCGTCGGGGACTACCGTGCCTTTGCGCCCGGGTATGCGCCGGACGAAGACCCGGCGTGGCCGGTCGTCGGCGTGAGCTGGAATGACGCCTGCGCCTATTGCGCCTGGCTGGGAGATGGGACGCACGACTGCATCCGGCTGCCGTCCGAGGCCGAATGGGAGTATGCCTGCCGGGCCGGCAGTCCGGCGCCCTTCGCAACCGGCGACGAGATCAGCCAGCGGGCGGCCAATTACCTGTACAGCGAAGAAGGCCTGCGCCTGGGTCCCGGCCGCCGGACGCCCGTCGGCTCGTTTCCCCCCAACGCCTTCGGCCTGCACGATCTGCACGGCAATGTTTGCGAATGGGTCGAGGATGGCTGGCATCCGGGGTATGAAGGGGCGCCCGCCGACGGCTCGGCCTGGTCGGATGCCGGCGATTCCGGGCGAAGGGTGATCCGCGGCGGCGCCTGGGACTATCTGCCAAGGCTCCTGCGCAGCGCCTGGCGCGATTCGCTGCCGCGCTCGCAGCGCCGCGACAATGTCGGCTTCCGCGTGGCGCTGACCCTCCCGACCTGACATGCGCCTGCTGCTCTTCCGATCGCTGTGGACCAACGGCTTCGATCTCGGCTCCGCCCTGGAAGACTGCCGCGGCTCCGCCTTCGACGGGGTGGAGGGCCCGGTGCCTGCGGCGCCGGCTGCGCGCCGGGAGTTCGCCTTGGAACTGGCCGGTTCGGGAGTGCCGTTCATCGCCGAGATCGCCACGGGCGGGGGCTATGTGCCGGGCCATGCCTCGCCGGGGCGCCACCTCGACGACTTCCGCCGGCAGGCTGAGGCGGCGATGACCTGTTGTCCGCTCTTTTTGACCGTTCTCGCGGGCTGCGACGCGTGGCCGCCCGCGCAAAGCGTCGAGTTTTTTGGACGGCTGCTCGCGGATGCCGCCGAGCGGGGAATCGAGGCGAGCGTTGAGACCCACCGCAGCCGGCCCACCTTCAGCCCGTGGGCCACCCGCGAATTGCTCGAGCAGCTGCCCGGACTGCAGCTTACCTGCGACTTCTCCCATTGGTGCTGCGTCTGCGAGCGCCTGGTGCTCGACTCGGAGCCCGAACTGCTGGCGCTGTGCGCGGCGCGCGCCCGCCATATCCATGCGCGGGTGGGCTACGAGCAGGGTCCGCAGGTGCCGGACCCGTCCGCTCCGGAGCACCTGGCCGCGCTGGAGGCCCATGAGCGGTGGTGGGAGGCAATCTGGTCCGCCCAGGGCGATCGCGTCTTCACGACGATGACTCCCGAATTCGGGCCGGACGGGTACCTGCACGCGGAACCGTTCACCGCTGCCCCGGTCGCGGACCTCGATCAGATAAACCGTTGGATCGCGATCCGCCAGCGCACCCGCTGCGAACGGTCCCAAAACGCCGGATCCGCTCCGGGCTGACGCGCCATGACCCGCAGCCGGTCCGCCACCGAACGCCCCATTTCCTGGTCCCGGCTGACCTGGGAGGAGATCGGCCGCCTTCCCGCCGAGGGCATGGACGCCGCCATTCTGCCGGTCGGAGCGACCGAGCAGCATGGGCCGCACCTCGGCACGGGAATGGACTCGGCGCTGGCGGGGCGGCTCTGCTCGGCTGTCTCTGCCCGCACGGGAGTGCCGGCGCTTCCGCTGCTGCCCTACGGCTGCTCCCTCGGCCATTCCCGGCGCTGGCCGGGAACGCTGTCCCTGTCTCCCCAGACATTGATAGCCATCGTGACGGAAATCGGCGACTGGCTGCACGCCTCGGGGTTCCGCAGGCTTTTTCTGGTCAACGCCCACGTGACCAACGCCGCGCCCCTGCGCTGCGCCCTCGAGGTGCTCCGCAGCCGGCACGACGGGCTCATGGTGGCCCTCGTCAACACGGCTGTGCTGAGCCCCCGCGTGCGGCGCGCGTTCTGCGCCGACGCCGGTGACTGGCACGCCAACTCCGCGGAGACCGGGCTCATGCTGGCGCTCGAGCCGGATTGCGTCCGCCGGCGGGCAATGGCCGCCGCGGACGATCCGGATCGCACGGCCGGGCTCGTCTTCTCGCATCCGGTGAACCGAACGAGCCGGAATGGCGTGACCGGCAGGCCGTCCCTGGCGAGCGCCGCCGCCGGCCGCCGCCTGTTCGCCTGGATGGTGGACGACCTCTCCGCCCTGGTGCTGCGGGGCCTCCGCGAAAAGCCGCCGCTGGCGGCGGCCTACGATGAGACCGCCCGGAAACTCCCTTAAATGAAATCCGACACCGAAATCCTCCAAATCCAATCCGAACTCAGGGCCAAGGGCGTGAAATACTGCGTGGGCGCCTTCGTGGACATCCACGGGGTGCCCAAGGGAAAATTCGTGCCGATCGACCATTTCCTCCATTTTGCCCACGGCTCGGAGCTGTACACGGGCTATGCGCTCGACGGCCTCGGCCAGCGCCCGAACGACGATGAGATCAGCTCGGTGCCCGATCTCGACAGCATCACGATCCTTCCCTGGCGGCCCGACGTTGCGTGGATGCCCGCCGACAACGAGTTCCACAGCCGGCCCTACGAAACCAACACCCGCGTGGCCCTGAAAAACGTGCTCGCGGAGGCCGCCGGCATGGGTTTCGGCTTCAATCTGGGAATCGAGTGCGAGGTATTCGTCGTGAAGCTCGACGCCCAGGGGCGCCTGGCGATCCCGAATCCAGACGACGATCTGGTGAAGAGCTGCTACGACGTGAAGCGCTTTTTCGACCGCTACGCCTGGCTCGACAAGATGGCCGGCACCATCAACGGGCTCGGCTGGGACCTCTACTCCTTCGACCACGAGGACGCGAATTCCCAGTTCGAATTCGACTTCAAGTACGCCGACGCCCTGGCGATGTGCGACCGTTACATCTTCTTCCGGATGATGGCCGGGCACTACGCCGCGGAGGAGGGCCTTCTCGCCACGTTCATGCCCAAGCCGTTCGCGGACAAGACCGGCAACGGCGCCCATTTCAACATGTCGCTGCGCGACCTGGACACGGGGGGAAACGCCTTCGCATGCGCGCCTTCCGACGATCCGCGCGGTCTGGGCCTTACGCCGGTCGGCTATGCCTTCATCGCGGGGATTCTCCGCCACGGCCGGGCCCTTTGCGCCGCCTTCGCCCCGACGGTCAACAGCTACAAGCGGCTCGTGCGGCGCGGCCTCATGAGCTACTATTCCTGGGCTCCCGTCTTCAACTCCTTCGGGACCAACAACAGGACCAATTCTGTCCGCGTGCCGATGGGCGGGGGCCGCTGCGAGAGCCGCAACGCCGACTCCGCCTGCAATCCCTACCTGGCTGCAACGCTTGCCCTGGCCGCGGGACTCGAGGGCGTCCGGGAGCGTCTCGACCCGGGCGCGGCCCAGGAGGACAATCTGTACGAGCTGGGCGCGGCCGAGCTCGCGGCCCGCGGCGTGCAGACCCTGCCCCGCAACCTGGAGGAGGCGGTTGATGCGTTTGCCGCCGACCCTTTCGTCGAGCGCACGCTGGGCGCGCAGCTGCGCAGCGAATTCATCGCCTGCAAGGCCGAGGAGTGGCGCAACTACCACCAGCAGGTCAGCCCTTGGGAGGTCGACCGCTATGCCCGGCTCTTCTGACTCGCGAACTGCATGGTTCCGGCTTAGACCAGTTCCGATGCCCAAGACCGAAAAGGTGGCCCGTTTCAGCATTTCGCTCCCATCCGGCCTGGCTTCGCAATTGGATCGGATGGTCGGCGGGCGCGGCTTCAAGAACCGATCGCAGGCAATCGCGGAGATGGTGCGTTCGCAACTCTCGGAGATCAGCGTCGAGGCCGGCACCGGCAGCACTGCGGGAACGATCAGCCTAGTCTACGACTACCGGAAGCGAAACCTTCAGACCACGCTGTCGGCGATTCAGCACAAGTACTACCTGCTGATCGTGTCGAGCATGCATGTCCACCTGGAGCGGCACAACTACCTGGAGGTGCTGCTCGTCCAGGGGCCGCCCCGGGAGGTGCGCAGGCTGGCGGACGAACTGGTCACCTGCAAGGGCGTCAAGCACGGCAAGCTCCAGCTTACCGCCGTCGGAATCCCGCCCCTTCTTTAACCCAGGGGGCCCGCAGGGAGAGGACTGGCAGGGAAGCTGCTACAATCCTTGACTTCATACGATTCAGAAGGAACGTAACACGATTTGAAATGGACCTGGCGATCGACAATGCTCCCGCCGTCCCGCTCCACACCCGGACGCTGGATCATGCTGGAATGTGGTCCGCGGTGATCGGCCGCGGCAGGACCCTGCGCTTCACGGCCCTGGAGGACGGGGCCAACGTCGGGCTGCTGCTTTACAATGCCGATCTCACGGTCGAGCGATACAACATGCCCGACACCCTCAAGGGGCAGCACATCTTCCACCTGCGCCATCCGTACTGCCTGCATTCCGACATGGGACGGGTGCTCGCATCGATCACCGCCGATACCGTGGGATGGCACGACACCGTCTGCGGGGCCTCCGACGCCGCGCTTGTGGCCGAAAAATACGGCATCCTCCCGTACCACAAGGCACGCAATGAATTCCACCGCAGCGCCCGCGACTGTTTCCTGGTCGAACTGGCCAAGTGGGGCCTGGGTCCGCGCGATCTGGTGCCCAACGTCAACCTTTTCAGCAAGGTGGTGGCGGACGAAGCCGGCCGGCTGGCGTTCGCGCCCGGGCATTCGCCTGCGGGCGCCCGCGTCGAGCTGCGCTTCGAAATGAACACGCTGGTGGTGCTCAACACCTGCCAGCATCCGCTGGACCCGGACGACCTCTACCATCCACGGGCTGTCCGCCTGGACGTATTTTCCGCGGGTCCGCCCGGCGCGGACGACCCCTGCCGCCGGTCCCGGCCGGAGAACGAGCGCGCGTTCCTCAACACTGAGAATTACTGCCTGCTGCGCGGCGGTTTCCCCGCGCCATGAACCCAGAATCAGCCCGGCTGGTGGAGAGCGCGCTGGAGCCGGCTGCCGCCGCCTTCCGGCAGATCGTCGCGGCGGGCGACCCGTGGAGCGGCGAAATCCGGAAGGGCCGGATCTTCCGGATAGTCGACATCGAGGGCAACCAGGCGGCCGACACGCTCTTCTATGACGCGCACGATCCCGCCGAGCGCTACAGCGCCTCCGACACCATCCGGTGCCAGGCGGCGCTCTACCTCACGACGGGCACCCGGCTCATGTCCACGGCCGGGCGGGTGCTTCTCACCATCGTGGCAGACACCTGCGGGCGCCACGACACCCTTGGAGGCGCCTGCTCCCGCGAGAGCAACACCATGCGCTACGGCCTGGACCGGGAGTCGATGCACGCCTGCCGCGACAGCTTTATCCGCGGAGCCCAGCAATGCCGGCCCGAGCTCGGCAAGCGCGACATAACGTGCAACATCAATTTTTTCATGAATGTGCCCGTCACGCCGGACGGACGGCTCACCTTCGCCGATGGCATCTCCGGCCCGGGGCGCTACGTCGAAATGCGGGCGGAGCGCGACGTGATCGCCCTTATCTCCAACTGCCCGCAGCTCAACAATCCCTGCAATGCATTCAATCCCACGCCCATCGAGGTCCTGATCTGGGACCCGCTCTGATCCTGCATGTTTGACAAGATCCTCATCGCCAACCGCGGGGCCATCGCATGCCGGATAGCCCGGACTTTGAAGCGCATGGGGATAAAGTCGGTGGGAGTCTACGCGGAGGCGGACGCCCATTCCGCGCATGTCGCAGCCTGCGACGAGGCGGTTGCCCTCGGGCCGTCACCAGCCTCGCAGAGTTACCTGGACGCCGAAAAGATCCTTGAGGCTGCGCGGCAGACGGGGGCTGGCGCGATCCACCCGGGCTACGGCTTCCTGAGCGAGAATCCGGCCTTTGCCGAGGCATGCGCCGCCGCGGGCGTCGTCTTCATAGGGCCGACAGCGGCGCAGATGCGCACCTTCGGCCTCAAGCACGCGGCGCGGGCCCTGGCCGAGGCAAACGGCGTTCCGCTGCTGCCCGGCAGCGGCCTGCTCCGGGATGAGGCGGAGGCGCTGGCCGAGGCCGCCCGAATCGGCTACCCGGTGATGCTGAAGAGCACCGCAGGCGGAGGAGGCATCGGCATGCAGCTCGTCCAGGCGCCAGCCCAGCTGCCCGCGGCATTTGCCTCGGTCGACCGCCTGGCCCGGAACAATTTCAAGCAGGGCGGCATCTTCGTGGAGAAGTTCGTGGGGGACGCCCGCCACATAGAGGTGCAGATCTTTGGCGACAGCCTGGGCAACGTGGCGGCCCTGGGCGAACGCGACTGCTCGGCCCAGCGCCGCAATCAGAAGGTGATCGAGGAAACGCCGGCACCCGGGCTGGGCGACGCTCTGCGCGCGCGACTTCTGGGCTGCGCTGCGCGCCTGGGCGGGGCGGCCGGCTATCAGAACGCCGGAACGGTCGAATTTGTGCTCGATAACGCAAGCGGCGAATTCTTCTTCCTCGAGGTCAACACCCGGCTGCAAGTCGAGCATGGCGTGACCGAGGAGGTCACGGGCATCGACCTGGTCGAGTGGATGGTGCGCCAGGCCGCCGGCGAACTGGGTTCGCTCTCCGGGTTCAGGGTGCGGCCCAGGGGGGCTGCGATCCAGGCGCGCCTCTATGCGGAGGATCCGGGCAGGAATTTTCAGCCTGCCGCGGGGTTGCTCACCGATGTCCATTTTCCCGCGGCCGCGCGGGTGGAGACCTGGGTGGAGCGGGGCGCCGAGGTGTCGCCCTTCTATGATCCGCTGCTGGCCAAGATCATCGTCCGCGGCGCCGACCGGGCGGAGGCGCTGGACCGCCTTCGCCTGGCGCTGGCGGAAACCCAGGTGCACGGGCTCGAAACCAATCTCGAGTACCTGCGCCAGATTGTGGCGTCCGCTCCGTTTCAAGAGGGGAGGATGACGACCCGCACCCTTGCGAGCCTGCCCTATGAGGCATTGACCGTCGACGTCGAGGAGGGGGGGACCCAGACGACCGTTCAGGATTACCCGGGCCGGGTGGGCTATTGGGACGTGGGAGTGCCTCCCTCCGGCCCCATGGACAACCTCTCCTTTCGGCTGGGCAACCGCCTTGTTGGGAATCCCGCGTCGGCGGCCGGGCTCGAAATCACCGTCCATGGCCCGACGCTGCGGTTCAACGCCGCCGCCGTGATCGCCCTAACCGGGGCGCACCTGCCCGCGGCGCTCGACGACGAGCCGGTGCCGTACTGGCGGGCGGTTCCGGTGCGCCGGGGGCAGACCCTGCGGATCGGGGCGGTCGACGGCGCGGGCCTTAGGGCCTGCCTGGCGGTTCGCGGCGGCCTCGACGTTCCGGATTACCTGGGAAGCAAGGCGACGTTTACGCTGGGCCTTTTCGGCGGTCATTCCGGCCGGGCCCTGCGGTCCGGCGACGTCCTTCGCCTGCGCCAGGCCGTCTCCGATCCAGGGAATGAGCTGCCGCGGCTGCCCAAGCCGCTGATTCCCGTCCTGACCCGCGAATGGGAGATCGGGGTCCTCAACGGCCCTCACGGCGCCCCGGATTTCTTCACGGCCGGCGACATCCGCGACCTGTTCACGGCGGCCTACGAGGTCCACTACAATTCGGCCCGGACCGGCGTGCGGCTGATCGGCCCAAAGCCGCGGTGGGCGCGCCGGGACGGGGGCGAGGCGGGATTGCACCCCTCGAACATCCACGACAACGCCTACGCCATCGGCGCGATCGATTTCACCGGCGACATGCCGATCATCCTCGGCCCCGACGGGCCGAGCCTGGGGGGGTTTGTGTGCCCGGCCACGATCGTCCAGAGCGAGCTGTGGAAGGTGGGCCAGCTCAAGCCCGGCGACAAGGTGCGCTTCCGCGCGTGGACGGCCGCCGCCGCCCGGGCGGCCGAGTTCGCGCAGGACGCGATGGTGGAGACCTTTTGCCGGCCCGCCCGGAACTCCCGGCGCCGGCCCGCGCCCGACCCCGCCGTTCTCCAGGCCCTTCCGGAACGGCCGGGAACGCCGGCGGTCTGCTACCGGCGCTGCGGCGATCGGTATCTATTGATCGAATACGGACAGCCGGTCCTCGACCTCAACCTGCGGTTCCGGGTCCACGCCCTTCACCAGTGGATGGCCGGGCACCGCCCGCCGGGCCTTCTCGACCTCACGCCGGGCATCCGCTCGCTCCAGGTCCACTACGATGCGCGGTCGCTGCCGCTGGAGCGGCTGATGGAGACGCTGCTCGAGGCCGAGGCGCGCCTCCCCGGAATCGACGAGATCGAGGTCCCGACCCGCATCGTCCACCTGCCCCTGTCGTGGGAGGACGAGTCGACCCTCCTGGCCATCCGCAAGTACATGCAGATCGTGCGCAAGGATGCGCCCTGGTGCCCGAGCAACCTGGAGTTCATCCGCCGCATCAACGGCCTGGATTCGATCGACCGGGTGCGGGAGATCGCCTTTGGCGCGAGCTACCTGGTCCTCGGGCTGGGCGATGTCTACCTGGGCGCCCCGGTGGCGACTCCCGTCGATCCCCGCCACCGGCTTGTCACCACCAAGTACAACCCCGCCCGCACGTGGACGCCGGAGAACGCCGTCGGCATCGGCGGCGCGTACCTGTGCGTATACGGAATGGAGGGCCCGGGCGGCTATCAGTTCATCGGACGCACCTGCCAGATGTGGAATCGCTACCGGCAGACCGCGGAATTTGCCGAGGGCAAGCCGTGGCTGCTGCGGTTCTTCGACCAGATCCGCTTTTATCCCGTCAGCCACGGCGAACTCCTGCGCTTCCGGGATGATTTCATCCAGGGCAAGGCCCGAGTCCGGATCGAGCCCGAGATCTTCCGCCTGCGGGACTACAACGGTTTTCTCGATCGCAACCGGGCCGGGATCGACGCATTCAAGGCCCGGCAGCAGGCGGCCTTCGAGGCCGAACGCCGCCGGTGGGAGGCGGACGGCCGGACGATCCTTTCCGCGGACGCCGGGGCGGCGGCCGCCCCCGAGCAGGCCGAGATGCTGGCGCCCGGATGCACCGCCATCCCGGCGCAGATTCCGGGCAATGTCTGGAAGATCCACACCGCGCCGGGCTTGACCGTCGGCAAGGGCGACCCCCTTCTCATCATAGAGTCGATGAAGATGGAGATCACGGTCGGGGCGCCGCAGGCGGGGCGCATCAGGGAGGTGCGCTGCGCCGAGGGCAGGCCGGTCGTCGCCGGCGAAACGCTGGTCGTCATCGAATCGCCATGAACGCCGGGGAAATCTCCCTGGATTTTGCCAGCCTCCGCGCCCTCTATGACCGGGGAGGGCTCAGCCCGACCGACCTTGTCGGGGAGATCGCGCGGCGTTGCGCGGCCGGAGGCGATCCCGCGCTTTGGATACACCGCCTGACATCGGAGGAACTTCGCGGGCATGCGCGGCGGGTGGAGGGGAGGGGGCGCGCAAGCCAGCCGCTCTACGGGATTCCCTTTGCGATCAAGGACAACATCGACCTGGAAGGGGCGCCGACAACGGCGGGCTGTCCCGAGTTCGCGTATGCTCCCGGTTCGTCCGCGCCCGTGGTCGCCCGCCTCATGGAGGCCGGCGCGATTCCGGTCGGGAAGACAAACCTGGACCAATTCGCAACCGGCCTCGTCGGCACCCGCTCCCCGTACGGCGCGCCGCGGAATCCGTTTCATCCGGACTATATTCCCGGCGGCTCGAGCAGCGGTTCGGCCGCCGCCGTCGCGACGGGCCTGGCGAGCTTTTCCCTTGGGACGGACACGGCCGGCTCGGGCCGCGTGCCGGCCGCCTTCAACAACATTGTCGGCCTGAAGCCGACGCGCGGCTGGCTGAGCACCCGCGGCGTGGTCCCGGCCTGCCGCTCTCTTGACTGCGTGTCGATCCTCGCCCTCACAGTGGACGACGCTGCGGAGGTCGCCCGGATCGCCGGCGTCTTCGATCCAGCCGACCCCTATGCGAGGGCCTTCCCGGACCCGGATCCCGTGCCGTTCCGCCGGGAGGGCGGTCTCCGACCGGTTTCCGCCGCGTTTCGCTTTGGAGTCCCGGCGGCGAGGGATCTGGAATGGTTTGGCGACCCGTACTCGGCGGCGGCATTCAATGAGGCGGTGCGCCGGCTTGCCGCCCTGGGCGGTGCGCGGGTGGAGATCGATTTCAGTCCGTTCCGCGCTGCAGCGAGGCTGCTTTACGACGGCCCCTGGGTTGCGGAGCGCTGGGTCGCCATCCGGGAGTTTCATGCGCGGCGGCCCGACGCCATCCTGCCGGTCACGCGCCGGATTATCGAGCAGGCGGCAAAATATTCGGCTGCGGATGCGTTTGCCGCCCTGCACGAACTGAAGGCCTTGCGGAGGGCGGCGGACGCGGCCTGGGCGGGAATCGACGCGCTGCTGCTGCCAACGGCGCCGACGATCTACACCCGCGGCCAGGTGGAGGCGGATCCGATCGCGCTCAATTCGCGGCTCGGCACCTATACGAATTTCGCCAACCTGCTCGATTGCGCGGCGGTGGCCGTGCCGGCCGGGTTTCGTCCCGACGGCCTTCCCTTTGGCGTGACCCTCTTTGGGCCGGCATGGAGCGACTGGCGGCTGGCCGCCCTTGGCGCGGCCCTTCATCGGGCGGCCTCGCCCGTCCTCGGGGCAACCGGAGCCCGGATACCGGAGCCTCCCGGAGTCGGGACTGGGGGGGCGGATGCGGGACCGGCGGAGCCGGGCCTTCGCGGGGAGAAGGAGATTACGATTGCCGTCGTCGGCGCGCACTTGCGCGGCCAGCCGCTAAACCATGAACTCATGTCCCGCGGCGCCCGGTTCGTGCGCGCCGCCCGCACGGCGGACTGCTACAGGCTTTATGCGCTGGCGGGAACGAGGCCGCCCAAGCCCGGCCTCGTCCGGCAGGCCCCGGGCCATGGCGCTTCAATCGAGGTCGAGATCTTTGCGCTTTCGCCGGCTTCCTGGGGGGATTTCGTCGCGGCGATTCCGCCGCCGCTCGGGATCGGCACGCTGCTGCTCGAGGGCGGCGAAAGCGCGAAGGGATTCCTGTGCGAATCCGCCGCCCTGGCCGGCGCCGAGGACATCACGCGGTTCCAGGGCTGGAGGGCCTATCTGGCATCTCCCAAGGCCTGAGCCGTGCGCGCCGCGCCATAATTCCCTTGCCGGTTCCGGGGAAAAGGCGTTGGGTATTCGGGAATGAAACGGGTGCGAGAACTCATCCGGGGATTTACGCTGGTCGAAGTCAT
>CAZSEH010000087.1:8697-14958 GCA_964605835.1 uncultured Opitutaceae bacterium | reverse complement strand
CATGGGCCACACCCAGAGCCTGCACACGAACTCCCTGGACGAAGCCATCGCGCTGCCGACGGATTTCTCGGCCCGGATAGCCCGCAACACCCAGCTGTTCCTTCAGGCCGAGTCCGGCATCTGCAACGTCGTGGACCCATGGGGCGGCTCCTACTACGTCGAGCGCCTGACGCATGACCTGGCCCACAGGGCCTGGAGCCACATTCAGGAGGTCGAGCGGCTCGGGGGAATGGCCAAGGCCATCGAAACCGGGATTCCCAAGCTGCGCATCGAGGAGGCGGCCGCCCGCCGGCAGGCCCTGATCGACTCCGGGCGCGAGACGATCGTCGGCGTCAATCGCTACCGGCTCGAGCACGAGGCGCCCATGGATATCCTCGAGGTCGACAACACCGCCGTCCGCGAAGCCCAGGTCAAGCAGTTGCAAAAACTCAAAACCGAGCGCGACAGCGCCAGGGTTCTCCAGTCGCTGGACGCCCTCACGGAATCGGCGCGCACCGGCAGGGGGAACTTGCTTGAACTCAGCATAGCGGCCGCCAAGGTTCGCGCCACGCTCGGCGAAATCTCCGACGCGCTCGAAAAAGTGTTCGGCCGCTACAAAGCCCAGATCCGCTCCGTGTCCGGCGTCTATCGTTCCGCCTACGGCGGAGGCGATGAAATCGCCAAGGTGCGCAGGATGACCGATGTCTTCGCGGAACGCGAAGGCCGCAGGCCGCGCATCCTGATCGCGAAACTGGGGCAGGACGGCCACGACCGCGGAGCCAAAGTGGTCGCGACGGCCATGGCCGACATGGGTTTTGACGTCGACATCGGCCCCCTCTTCCAGACCCCCGAGGAGGCCGCGACGGAGGCCATCGAGAACGACGTGCACATCGTCGCCATGAGTTCCCTGGCCGGCGGGCACAAGACCCTGCTTCCGCAGCTCGTGGAACAACTCAAGAAACACGGCCGCGGCGACATTCTGGTCGTCGTCGGCGGTGTGATTCCTGCGCAGGACTACGACTACCTCTACAAGAACGGTGCCGCCGCCATCTTCGGCCCCGGAACGCCCGTTCCCGCCTCCGCGGTGGCGACCCTGGAAAAACTGGGGATAGCCCCAGGCGCCTGAATCATTCGGGGCGCGGCCCGTCTCGCCGGAACGCATCCCAATCGCTTCATGCCATCCGAATCAAAAAAGCCAGATTGGGCTCCGGCCGGGGGCGGCCCCGAATTCGCGACCCGCGTGGTCGCCGGAGTCTCCCAGCCCGCCTCCTCGCATCCCAGGACGGCGCCGCCAAAGCCGGCGGACCTGCCAGCCCTGGCCGGGAAAATCAGGGCGGGCGACCGCGGGGCGCTGGCTCGCGGGATCACCTTGATCGAAAGCCGGGCGCAAGCGCACCGCAACTCCGCGGAACACCTGCTGAACGACCTGATGCCGTTCTCGGGCAAGGCATGGCGGGTAGGCATCACCGGGGTTCCCGGCGCGGGCAAGAGCACGTTCATCGACGCCCTGGGGATGGCCCTGTGCGGGGCCGGCAGGAAGGTTGCCGTGCTGACCGTCGACCCCTCAAGCCCCATATCGCACGGCAGCATCCTCGGGGACAAGACTCGCATGGAGAGCCTGGCGCGAAACCCGTCGGCCTTCATCCGGCCGTCGCCGAGCCGCGGCGAGGTCGGAGGAGTCGCCCGCAGGACGCGCGAGTCGATCACCCTTTGCGAGGCAGCCGGGTTCGATGTCGTCCTGGTGGAGACGGTCGGCGTCGGCCAGAGCGAAGTCCTGGTCCGCGAGATGGTTGACTGCTTTCTGCTCCTCATGATCGCCGGGGCCGGCGACGAGCTTCAGGGAATCAAGAAGGGAATCATCGAAATGGCGGATCTCGTGGCTGTGAACAAGGCCGACGGGGACAACCGCCTGAGGGCGGAAGCCACGCGGCTCGAGTTCGAGCGCGCCATGCATTATCTGTCCGCCTCCGAAGATGCCTGGCATCCGCCAGTCCTGTCCTGTTCGTCGCTCAGCAGCGGCGGAGTCCGGGAGGTGTGGAACCAGGTCGAACGGTTCATGGCGCATGGGGAAAGAACCGGGCAATTCCAGGAACGCCGCCGGTCGCAATCCCTGGCCTGGCTGTCCGCCCTCCTCGAGCAGGGGCTCAAGGACGCCTTCTTCTCCAACCGCAAGCTCGTGGCATTGAAGCGTTCGCTCGAGCTGGACGTCGCGGCGGGCAAGGTCAGCGCCCCCTTTGCAGCTGCCAGGCTTCTCGATGCGGCAGGCCTCGCGGCCGCAGCCGGCAAGCCAGGCTGACCCTCGCCTCATTTTGACAGCCATTTTCCATCAGCCATGATTCAATCCATCGACCATCTAGGCATCGCCGTCCGGTCTCTCGACGAGGCGGTGCCGCTTTACGAAACTGCACTCGGGTTGCACTGTCTGGGCCGCGAAGAAGTCGCGTCCCAGCGGGTCAAAACGGCATTCTTCGACGTCGGGGGGGTTCATCTTGAGCTGCTCGAGCCAACCTCCCCCGACAGCCCGATCGCCAAGTTTCTCGCAGACAAGGGCGAGGGCATCCACCACATCGCCTTCCGGACCGACAACATCGAAGCCCAGCTGAAGCAGGCGTCCGCCAGCGGTATCCGCCTGATCAACGAGAAGCCCTTCGAGGGCGCCGGCGGCAAGCTGGTCGCCTTTCTCCATCCCAAGTCGACGCGCGGAGTGCTGACAGAGCTCTGCGCCCTCAAGCCGGGCGCCATCGCCCACTAATCGGGAACCCAACCATGGCCATTGCACAAAAATTTCTCGCCAATCTGGCTGAACGCCGGAAGAAGGCCCTCGCGGGAGGCGGCGCTGAAAAAGTCGCCGCCCGCCGCGAAAAAGGCCTGATGACCGCGCGCGAGCGCGTCCTCGCCCTTTTCGAACCGCATACCTTCCTGGAATGGGGCATGCACGCCGACCACGACTGCCATGACTTCGGCCTGGAGGACAAGAGCTTCCCGGGCGACGGGGTCGTGACCGGCGTCGGTTTCATCAACGGCCACCCGGCAGCCGTTTTCAGCCAGGACTTCACCGTGGGCGGCGGAGCCCTCGGCCGGATCCATTCGAAGAAGATCAGCGACCTCATGGACTACGCCCTCAAGGCGGGGATTCCAATGATTGGGATCAACGACTCGGGCGGCGCCCGAATCCAGGAGGGGGACGACTCCCTTTCCGGTTACGGCCAGGTCTTTTTCCGCAATGTCCTGGCTTCCGGCGTCATCCCGCAGATATCGATCATCGCCGGACCCTGCGCGGGCGGGGCGGCCTACAGCCCCGCGCTCACCGATTTCCTGATCATGACCCGGAAGAACGCAAACATGTTCATCTGCGGCCCCGAGGTCATCAAGGCCGCAACCGGCCAGACGGTGACCATGGAGGAGATTGGAAGCGCCGCGACAAATGCCTCCGTGAGCGGAAACGTCCATTTCGTCGCCGAGGATGACGCCGCGGCAATCGCGCTCGTCAAGCGGCTCCTGAGCTACATTCCCGCCAACAATCTGATGGATCCCCCCCATCGTCCGACTCCGACCCTGGATCTGTCCGCGGATCCGGGCATGAACGAACTGGTGCCGGCGGACGGAAAGGTTCCATTCGACATCCTGAAGGTCATCGCGCGCCTCGCGGACAAGGGTGAATTTCTGGAAGTCCACAAGGACTTCGCGAAGAGCCTGGTCGTCGGCTTCGGGCGCGTTCAGGGGATTGTGGCCGGCTTCGTGGCCAACCAATCGATGGTAAAGGCGGGAACCCTGGACATCGATTCCTCGGACAAGGGCGCCCGGTTCATCCGGTTCTGCAACGTATTCAACATCCCGATCGTGACTTTGGTGGACATCCCCGGATTCATGCCGGGCGTCGCCCAGGAGCGCGGCGGAATAATCCGTCACGGGGCAAAGATGCTCTTTGCCTACGCCTCGGCCACGGTTCCCAAGATCACCGTCATCCTTCGCAAGGCCTACGGGGGCGCCTACCTGGCCATGTGCAGTTCGGACATGGGAGCCGATGCAGTCTACGCCTGGCCGACGGCCGAAATCGCGGTGATGGGTGCCGAGGGGGCCGTCAAGATCCTCTACAAGAAGGAAATCGCGGCCGCCAAGGATCCCAAGGCCGAGGAGGCCAGGTACGTCGCCGAGTATCGCGACAAGTTTGCCTCCCCCTACCAAGCCGCCCGGAAGGGGATGATCACCGACATAATCGAACCGGCCCAGACCCGCGCCACCGTCGCAATGGCGCTCAGAAACACGCTTTCCAAGCGCGAGACCCGCCCGCCGAAAAAGCACGGAAACATTCCGATGTGAATGAACAGCTGGAGTCCATCCCCATTCCTTGAAATAAGAATCCGCAAAACACGCCATGAACAAAGAGCCCAGTCTTGAAACCCGCGCGGTCATCGCCGCCGCGGTCTACGTCGCCATCGGTTCCAACGCCCGAATCGCCTCGGTGGAGCAGGCCAAGCCCGTGGCCAGCGCGGCCGCAAGCCCCCAAATGAGCGCCTGGTCGCTTGAAGGCCGCAGGATGATCCACAGCGGACACCAGGTCAGGTGACATGCCCGACAGCCCAATCAATCAAACCATGAAAAAACTTCGCGTAACCGTCGATGGCAACGTCTTCGAAGTGACCGTCGAAATTGCGGATGCCGCCGAACAGGCTCCCGCAGGCGCTCCGGCGCCCGCACCCGCACCCGCCGCGCCTCCCGCGCCCACCTCTCCGCCTCCGCCGGCGGCCCAGGCTCCCACCCGGGAGCCCGGAGATGCCCGCAGCCCCCTGGCCGGCAAGGTCGTGTCGATCGACGTCCAGATTGGACAGACCGTGGCCGAAGGCGCCCAGGTGGCGACCATCGAGGCCATGAAGATGAATACCTACGTGAACGCCCCCAAGGCCGGGCGCGTCGCATCCATCATTGCAAAGCCCGGTGACTCCGTGGAGGAGGGTGCGACTCTGCTCCGCATCGAATGAGCGGGAGCGCCCCGAATCCCGCATTTCAAAGCGGTTCCCCTGCCTCGGATCCCGCGGCCAGCGGGACCTGTCCATTTGGGGTCTTCACACAGGCAGTCATCGGCGGATGGACCCTTCGCCGGTTCGGAACGATCGCTTCCACGCAGGATGTGGCTGCCGCCCTGCCGCCCTGGACGGCCGTCGCGGCCGAAAGCCAGACGGCCGGGCGCGGCCAGTGGCAGCGCCCATTCACCTCGGATCGCGGCGGATTCTATCTGACGGCCGTCCTGCCCTTTGACGGAGACGCCTTGCGCTGGCGCGGGTTTGCACTGGCCGCGGGATGGGCCATCGCCTCAGGTTTTCAAAGGCGGGCAATCGCCTGCCTTCGCCTTCGCTGGCCAAACGACCTGATGATCGGGGACAGGAAGGTCGGCGGAATCCTGATCGACCAGGGACGGCCCGACACCCTGTGCGTTGGCCTGGGTTTGAACGTGACAAACCAGCCCTGGCTCCAGGAACCCGGCCTGTTGTCCACCGCATGCCGCCTGGCGGATTTTGCCCGCGCGGAACAGCTCGGGTTCGACGCATTGTCGGAGGCCGTTCTCGAGGCGGTGCGCTCCGCGCATGGCAGTTTCTCCCAAGGCGGCCTGCCGGCGATCGCCGGGGCGCTCAATCACTGCTGGGGCGAACCGCGGGAAGTGCGGCTTGAGATGGCCCACGGCGCCCCCACCCCGGAAATCTCAGGCCTTTTTCGCGGCATCCTGCCCGGCGGGGACCTGCTCCTCGAGGATTCCGCAGGACAACGATTCGAGGTCAGGGCCCACCTGGTCAAGCGGCTGCGGGAGACCTGACTCGCCCCCCGGAAGCCGGAGGAGGTCAGGAATGGGCCCGAATCCGCCCAAGGACGTCCTCGCGAAAACGGGTGACGATCGACTCGGCGAATGACTCGAGACCGGGTCCGCCGGGCTCGAGCAACGGCCGCAGGTCGACAGCCCAGGTGATTCCCCCGAACCGGTCCGTGGCATGGCTCGCGTGGAAAGTGGCGTGGGCCGTCCGCCGGCCTAGAGTGGCCAGGTCGTACCGTTTCCCGCCGGCGATTTGCGATTTGAATGCGGCGATGATTCGCGCGGCGAGTTCCGGCTGGCGGCCGGAATCCAGCGCCACCTTGTCCGCGTCCAGCGCCCAATCCAGGTCGCGCCACACCTCGCATCCAAGCACCTGGCGCGGGAGCCGATCCCGCGGCATCGCGCGAATCGCCTCCAGGCACCTCGCAAGGACGGCGACATGGGTGTCGTGGCGGTCCATCGGGTTGTGAAGGTAGACG
>CAZSEH010000087.1:0-8597 GCA_964605835.1 uncultured Opitutaceae bacterium | reverse complement strand
CGGGCCAGGGCGTCGCAGATTCCCGCGTAGGCCATGATTTCGATGTCATCCGGATGGGCTGCAATGCAAAGGTGCGTGACCCTCGAAAGGGCCGCATCGGGAGCGGACCCGCGAGGCACGTAGACATCGGCCTGGGGCGAGGAAAACTTCATTCGTCCGGAAGAAGACACCACGATCCGGGCCCAGAAGTCCACACAAGACACCGCTGGGTGTTTGCGCATTTTTTATGCGCACGCGGCAGTTGTTTATTAGGCCCGGCGGCCCCGAGTCCGTATGATGAAGGTTCCAACAAAGGGAAAACCCATGGGCGACACAGCATTCATAGCCATCACAATCGCATTCTTCGCGGTCTCGGTCGCGTACGCCTACTTTTGCGAAAAGGTGCGCTGAATTCGCCAACCTCTCCCGTGCCGCCGCCGGGACGCAATCCAGTCCCGCCAAAGGCGGCATATCATTCAACCGGGCGCCCAACCGGAAAGCCAGATCCTCAACCGCCATGTCCGACCTAATCGTCACCATCATCTCCATTGCCTGCCTGATCTACCTCGTAGTGGCCGTCCTGCGCCCCGAGAAATTCTAGGCGATTCGCCGCGCGCCTTCCCCGCATTCCCTTCAACTTTGCTTCCCGCGTCATGAACAATCCGAACGCCTGGCTTCAATTCGCGCTTTACGTCGCCGCCCTTCTTCTCATCACGAAGCCGCTGGGGCTTTACCTCGTGCGCGTCCTCGACTCGCGCGGCAGGACCTGGCTTGACCCCGTAGTCAGGCCGTTTGAGCGGCTGACGTACCGGCTCTGCGGGATCGATCCAGAGCACGAGCAGAACTGGATCGGCTACACGGTTTCGATGCTGCTTTTCAGCCTGGTCGGGATGCTGCTCACCTACTTCATCCTGCGCTATCAGGACCGGCTCCCGTTCCAGGGCCTGCTCAATCCGCAGAAATTCTCCGGCCTGACCCCGCAGCTTTCGTTCAACACGGCCGCCAGCTTCACGACGAACACCAACTGGCAGAACTACTCCGGGGAGTCGACGATGTCGTACCTCTCGCAGATGGTCGCCCTGGCGTTCCACAACTTCACGTCAGCCGCCGTGGGCATCGCAGTCGCCGCCGCCCTTGTGCGCGGCATCGCCCGGCACACCGCGAAGACAATCGGCAATTTCTGGGTGGATGTCGTCCGGATCACCTATTTCCTCCTGATTCCGATCTGCCTCGTGTTGGCGATCTTCCTCGTGTCGCAGGGCATGATCCAGAATTTCAAGCCGTACACGGTCGCCAAGACCCTGGAGCCCTACACGACCTCGGTCCAGAAGACGGATGACTCCGGAAAGCCGGTCGTCACAGCGGACGGAAAGCCGGTGATGGTGGACCAGACCGTGGACTCCCAGACGATCGTGCAGGGCCCCATGGCCTCGCAGATCGCGATCAAGATGCTCGGCACAAACGGGGGCGGCTACACGAACGCCAACGCCGCGCATCCCTTCGAGAATCCGACTCCCCTCTCCAATTTCCTCCAGATGCTCGCAATCTTCGCCATCCCGAGCGCCCTGACGTATTATCTCGGCCGGATGGTGAAGAACCAGCGTCACGGATGGGCCGTTTGGGCGGCCATGTTCCTGATGTTCGTCGCAGGCGTCTTGGTCTGCTGGAAATTCGAGGCCGCGGGCAACCCGATCCACCAGTCTCTCGGCGTCGCCGCCGGAGGCGGCAACATGGAGGGAAAGGAAGTGCGCTTCGGGATCTTCAATTCCGCCCTGTTTGCTACCATCACGACCGACGCCTCGTGCGGAGCCGTCAACGCGATGCACGACTCCTTCACCCCCCTCGGGGGCCTGGTGCCGCTTTTCAACATCGAAACGGGCGAGGTCATCTTCGGCGGCGTGGGCGCCGGCCTCTACGGGATGCTGATCTTCGTGGTCCTGGCCGTCTTCATCGCGGGCCTCATGGTGGGGCGCACCCCGGAGTATCTGGGCAAGAAAATCGAGGCCTACGACGTCAAGCTCGTCATGCTGGTCCTGATGGTCCTGGCGACGACGATCCTCGGCTTTTCGGCGTGGGCATCGGTGAGCACCTGGGGTCAGGCCGGCCTGAACAACGGCGGGCCGCACGGCTTCAGCGAGATCCTGTACGCCTACAGCTCCTGCGTCGGCAACAACGGGAGCGCCTTTGCCGGCCTCACGGGCAATCCCGCGGACGGAAACCCGCACTACAACACGACCCTCGCGATCGCGATGCTCAACGGCCGGTTCCTCATGATCGTGCCGATCCTCGCTCTCGCCGGCAATCTCGCCGGCAAGAAGCTCATTCCGGAGAGTTCCGGCACTTTCCGGGTTGAGGGAGTCACCTTCGTCGCCTTGCTCGTCGGCACGGTGCTTCTCGTCGGCGCCCTCACGTTTCTGCCCGCCCTGGCGATGGGACCGGTCGTCGAGCATTTCCTGATGAAAGCCGGAACCCTTTTCTGAGCCCCGGAACCACCAAGCCGGAACCTTCCATCAAACGCACCCTTCCATGAGCTCAAAATCAATTTCCCTTCTCGACGGCGGCATCATGTCCAAGGCCGTTGTCGACGCCTTCAGGAAACTCAACCCGCGCCACCAGATTTCGAATCCGGTGATGTTCGTCACGCTGATCGGCTCGCTGCTCACCTTTTGGCAGCTGTTCATTTCGAAGGAGCCCTTTGGCTACGTGCTCCAGGTCGCCCTGTGGCTCTTCTTCACGGTCGTGTTCGCCAACTTCGCCGAGGCTGTTGCCGAGGGGCGCGGCAAGGCGCAGGCCCAGGCCCTCAGGGCCTCACGCAGGAAGCTCGCGGCCAAACGCCGCCGCAAGGACGGCACCTTCGGCGACATCGACGCCTCGCAGCTGCGCAAGGACGACGTCGTCTTCGTCGCGGCCGGCCAGCTCATTCCCGGCGACGGCGAGGTGATCGAGGGCGCGGCATCGGTCGACGAGTCCGCGATCACGGGCGAATCCGCGCCCGTCATCCGCGAGGCTGGCGGCGACCGCAGCGCGGTCACCGGCGGGACCGGAGTCCTTTCCGACCAGCTGCTGATCCGCATCACGGCAAACCCGGGCGAGGGCTTCCTCGACCACATGATCAGCCTCGTCGAGGGTGCGACCCGCCAGAAGACCCCCAACGAGATCGCCCTCACGATCCTTTTGTCCGCCCTCACCTTCATCTTCCTTCTGGTCATCATCGCCCTCAGGCCGTTCGGGATCTACGCCAATGTCGCATTCTCGGTCACGGCGCTGATAGCCCTTCTTGTCTGCCTCATTCCGACGACAATCGGCGGGCTGTTGAGCGCGATCGGCATCGCCGGCATGGACCGGCTTCTCCAGAGAAACGTCCTCGCGATGAGCGGCCGCGCCGTCGAGGCCGCCGGCGACATCGACGTCCTCCTCCTCGACAAGACGGGCACGATCACCCTGGGGAACCGGATGGCCTCCGAATTCATACCCGCTCCCGGAGTCACGGCCGAGCGCATGGCCGACGCGGCGCAGCTCGCCTCGCTCGCGGATGAGACACCGGAGGGCCGCTCGATCGTCGTCTTTGCCAAGGAGAGATTCAGCCTGCGCGGCCGGGAACTCGCCGCTCCGCACGCGACATTCGTCCCCTTCACCGCCCAGACGCGGATGAGCGGCGTCGATCTCGCGCCGGCTGACGGACAGCCGGCGCGCTCGATTCGCAAGGGCGCCGCATCCAGCGTCAAGGCCTGGGTCGAGGCGGTAGGCGGATCCTGCCCCCAGGCGGTGACCGACACCGTGGAGCGGATCTCCCGGGAGGGGGGCACGCCCCTCGTCGTCGCCGAAAACCGGGCCGTCCTCGGGGTCATCTTCCTGAAGGACGTCGTCAAGGGCGGAATCAAGGAACGGTTCGCTCAGCTTCGGGCCATGGGAATCCGCACCGTGATGATAACCGGCGACAATCCCCTTACGGCGGCTGCGATTGCGGCCGAGGCCGGCGTGGACGATTTTCTCGCCCAGGCAACACCCGAGATGAAACTCGCCCGCATCCGCGACGAGCAGGCCAAGGGCCACCTCGTGGCAATGACCGGCGACGGCACCAACGACGCGCCGGCCCTTGCCCAGGCAGACGTCGGCGTCGCGATGAACACTGGCACGCAGGCCGCGAAGGAGGCCGGCAACATGGTGGACCTGGACTCGAACCCGACAAAGCTCCTGGAGATCGTCGAGATCGGAAAGCAGCTCCTGATCACGAGGGGCTCGCTGACGACCTTCAGCATCGCAAACGACGTGGCCAAGTATTTTGCCATCATTCCGGCGATGCTGGTCGGGTCGTTCCCCGCGATCGCGCCCCTCAACATCATGCGCCTCGCCTCGCCCCTGAGCGCCATCCTGAGCGCCGTCATATTCAACGCGCTGATCATAATCGCCCTGATCCCGCTGGCCCTGCGGGGTGTCGCCTACCGGCCGGTTGGCGCGGCGGCCATCCTGCGCCGCAACCTGTTCGTCTACGGGCTCGGCGGAGTGATCATCCCCTTTGTCGGAATCAAGCTGATCGACCTGCTCATCAACGCCATCCACATCGTCTGAACCATGAAAACGCTCATCTCCGACATCAGGACAGCCCTCTTTGTCACGTTCATCCTGGTTGTGGCCTGCTGCATCGCCTACCCGGTCGCTGTGTGGGCGGCCGGGCAGGCCCTTTTCTCCGGAAAGGCCGACGGCAGCCTCGTCGCCGACAAATCCGGCGCAATCCTCGGGTCCGGCCTCCTTGCCCAGAATTTCGCCTCGGACAAGTATTTCCAGCCCCGCCCGTCTGCGGCGGGCACCGGCTACGACTCCACGAGTTCCTCGGGAACGAACTTCGGCCCGACGAGCGCCAAGCTGGCCAACGGCTCCCACGCGAAGGACGCCAAGGGAAAGGATGTGAACGATCCCGGCAATTTTGACGGCATCAAGGACCTGGTCGCAGCCTACCGGGCGTCGAACGGACTGCAGCCGTACGATCCCGTTCCCGCCGATGCGGTGACGCGATCGGCCAGCGGACTCGACCCCCACATCAGCATCGACAATGCGCTCATCCAGGCTGCCCGGGTCGCGAAGGCGCGCCATGCCGGGATCGAAACCGTCCAGTCCCTGGTCCGGCAGTACACCCAGGACCGCGACCTTGGCGTATTCGGCGAGCCGGGCGTGAACGTGCTCCTTCTCAACATCGCCCTCGACCGCGAGGTTCCGCCTCGCTGAGTTTTCTCGCTTCATCCAGCGCGGGATGTAGTGTGGGCGGTGCCGCTCAACCGTGACACCCGCCTCCCGCCCAGATCCCGACGCCCTGCTCGCTTCGCTCCGGCGCGAGGAGGCCCGCTCCTCCCGCGGCCGGCTCAAGGTCTTCTTCGGCATGTGCCCCGGCGTGGGCAAGACCTACGCCATGCTGAGGGCGGGGCAGCAGGAGCTGCGCGACAAGGTCGACGTCGTTGTCGGCGTCGTCGAGACGCACGGCCGGGTCGAGACGATGGCGCTGCTCGAGGGCCTTCCCGTCGTTCCCAGGAAGCAGACCGAATACCGGGGAATCCAGCTGACCGAGATGGACCTTGAAGCCGTGCTCCTCCGCAAGCCGAAGCTGGTCCTGGTCGACGAACTGGCCCACACGAATGCGCCCGGATCGCGCCATCCCAAGCGCTACCAGGACGTGATCGAACTGCTGGACGCCGGGCTCAACGTTTTCACGACCCTCAACGTCCAGCACATCGAGAGCCGGGCCGACGCCGTCCGGCAGATCACCGGCGCGCCGGTCAATGAAACCGTGCCCGATTCGATCCTGGAACTGGCCGACGAGATCGAGCTTGTCGACCTGACCCCCGAGGCCCTGCTCGAGCGCCTGCAGGACGGGAAGGTCTACATGGGCGACCGCGCCGCCACGGCAGCCGAGAACTTCTTCAAGGAGGCGCACCTGATGGCCCTGCGCGAGCTGGCGCTGCGATTCACCGCCGAGCGCATGGACAAGCGGCTCCGCGAGGTGAGGGGCCTCGGCCTTTCGCAGACCGTGTGGCGGTCGGGCGAGCGCCTCCTCGTTGCCGTCGGCCCCAGCCCCTCATCCACCCAGCTCATCCGCTGGACCCGGCGCATGGCCGCCGCCCAGGGCGCAGCGTGGATTGCCGTCAACGTCGAGTCCTCCCGGACCCTGCCGGACGAAGCCCGCGCGCGCCTGGACCGGAATCTCGCCCTGGCGCGCGAACTCGGCGCCGAAGTGCTGGTGACCCACGACGAGGCCGTCGCCGCCGCCCTCGTCCGCACGGCCCTCCAGAACAAGGCCACACAGATCGTCGTCGGCAAGTCGCTCAGCCCGCGCTGGCTCGACACCCTGCGGGGCGGGAGCCTCCCCGACAGGCTCCTCCGGATCCGGCAGCCGATCGACATCTACGTCGTTCCCCCGGAACGCGCCGAAAAGGCCGGCGTGTGGATCGACCTGGCCCCGGTTTCCGTGTCGCAGATTCGCGAATACGTCGAGGTCGCGGGCGTTCTGGCCGCCGTGACGGTCGGGAGCTGGTTCTTGAGTCCAATCATCGGATACCGATCGGTCGGCATGATCTACATGATGGCCGTCATCGCGCTCAGCCTTCGGGTCGGCCGCCTGCCCATCCTTTTTGCCGGCATTCTGAGCGCTCTTGCGTGGGACTATCTTTTCATTCCGCCCCTGTTCACTTTCATCATCGAGAAGTTCGACGACGGGATGATGGTGGCCATGTACTTCGTCGTTGCGCTTATCACCGGGCAGCTGACCGCGCGCATCCGGGCCCAGGAGCGGCACGAACGAGCGCGGGAAGAGCGCGCGACCGCGCTGTTCCACCTGACGCAGGCCCTCGGGACCGCTAAAACGCTCGACGAGGGGGTTTTCGCCGCCCTCAGGCAGGCGGACGGGCTTTTCTCGGCAAATACCGCCCTGCTCCTCGCGGACGGGAGCGCCACAGGACAGCTTACGCCCCATTTCGCCGGTTCATTCACCGTGGACGAGAAGGAGCGGGCGGTCGCCGACTGGGTCTGGCGGAACAGGAAGCAGGCCGGCCGCTTCACCGACACCCTGCCCTCCGCCAAGGGTTTCTACCTGCCGCTGGTCCGCGAGGATGCGGCGCTGGGCGTCCTCGTCGTTCGCGTGCCGCCCGATACCTCGCTGTCCATAGCGCAGCGCGACCTGATCGCCGTTTTCGCCTCGCAAATGGCCCTTTTCGCCGAAAGCGAGCAGCTCCGGGCCGCGGGCGAGCGCGAGAAGCTGCTGGACGAGTCGGAAAAGCTTCACCGGACGCTCCTCGACGGCGTCTCGCACGAGCTCAAGACTCCCCTCGCCGTCCTGGGCTCCGTCGCCGAGAACATAGGGACCGCGACCGGATCCACCCATTCGTCCCTTGTCGATGAAATGAGGACCGCCACGCGGCGGCTGACGCGGCTGGTGAACAACCTCCTTGACCAGACGCGCCTGGAGTCGGGCACCCTGAAGCCGAAGCTCGACTGGTGCGACACGTCGGACCTCGTCAATGCGGCGCTCGACGGGGTGCGCGAGTCCCTGGCGGGGCATCCGCTCGAGGTCGACGTTCCGTCCGACATGCCCCTTTTCCGGGCGGACGCAGCCCTCATGGAGCAGGTTCTGGCGAATCTCCTCCTCAATGCGGCGCTGCACACCCCGGTGGGGACCCCGATCTTCCTCGCAGCGGGCGTCGAAGGCTCGCGCAGCCGGGTTTTCTTCACGGTTGCCGACCGCGGCCCGGGCCTTCCGGCCGAGATGCGCGAGCATCTCTTCAAGAAGTTTCAGCGTGGCGACGCCGCCCGGGCCGGCGGACTGGGCCTCGGCCTTTCCATCATCCGCGGCTTCGTGGCGGCGCAGGGAGGCGACGTCGTCGCCGGGGAGAATCCGGGCGGGGGCGCCGTGTTCACCGTTTACTTGCCCTATGCGCCGCATGGCGATATTCCAACGGAATGAGCGACACTGCCCCAAGACAAGAGGTGCTCATCATCGACGATGAGGCGCAGATCAGGCGGCTCCTGCGGGTCACGCTGGAGGCCTCGGGCTACGCCGTGCGCGAGGCGGACTCCGGCGGCGTCGGCATCAGCGAGGTCACTTTCCGGCGCCCCGACGCCATCATCCTCGACCTCGGTCTCCCCGACATGCCAGGCCTGGAGGTCCTGAAGCGTCTTCGCGAGTGGAGCCAGGTGCCGGTCCTGATCCTCTCCGTTCTGGGTGAGGACGACAAGAAGATCGCGGCGCTGGACTCGGGTGCGGACGATTACCTGACGAAGCCCTTCAGCGGCGGCGAATTGCTCGCGCGAATCCGCGTGATGCTCAGGCGGAACCAGCCGAGCGACGACATGAAGGTGGTCCGGTTCGGCTCCATCGAGGTTGACCTCGTCCGGCGGATTGTGACCCGGGCCCGCGAGGAGGTGCGGCTGACGGCCAAGGAATACGCGCTCCTGCGCCTGCTTGTCCTCAATTCCGGCAAGGTCATCACGCACCGCCAGCTCCTTCGCGAATTGTGGGGTCCCAACGCCGAGGAGCAGACGCAGTACCTGCGCGTCTACGTCGGCCGCCTCCGGCAAAAACTCGAGGAGGCTCCCAACCAGCCCAGGCACCTCAGGACCGAATCCGGCATCGG
>CAZSEH010000086.1:0-14966 GCA_964605835.1 uncultured Opitutaceae bacterium | reverse complement strand
GACTACAAAGATGGCCCGCCATGAGTGAGCCCCCGTCCGGGGGCGAGTCGAATGGTCGGGGCGACAGGATTTGAACCTGCGACCTCCTGGTCCCAAACCAGGCGCTCTACCAGGCTAAGCTACACCCCGAATGGTTAAGGCGATGAACTAAGGGCGTGCGGTGTCAATGTTTCGCTCGCGGCTTGGAACCGGGGCGGAATCCTGACGGGGCGCATGGATTTGTCTCGCCGCGGCCTGCTCCGGGCCATTGTTAATAATCTCTGCTTGCGTCACTCGGAGAATCATCTTCTGCTAGCTTCTCAATTCTTCAAACATGGACACCATTTCCCGCGAAAATAACAGCATGCTCCCGATCGGCGGCATCATTGTGGGCGCCATCGCCTTAGCTCTCGGCCTCTATTTGTTGGCGGCCGTATCGAAGGTGAAGAACCAAGTGGCCGATCAGCAGGAGAAGGTGACCGGCATCGCCACTCAGGTCAGCGACGTCTCCGCCAAGGCCGACCAGGTCAAGACGGCCCTGGACACGGTCGCCAAACAGACCAACGACGCATTTCAGTCGGTCGGCAACGAGCTGGGAACCCTGAAGGGTGATGTCGCGACCCTCAAGGAGGCCGCCACAAAGCGGATGGCGTCGGGCGCCAAGGGCGGCCCGAAGGGGGCGGTGGTCGCCGGGCCCGGAGAATACGTGGTCAAGGGCGGAGACACGCTGGCGAAGATCGCACGCGCGAACGGAGTTGGGCTTTCCGACCTCCAGTCCGTGAATCCCGGGGTGGATTCGAAGCACCTGAAGGTGGGCGAGAAGATCAAGCTCCCCGAGAAGAAGCCGTAATTCCATCTGATCAGGCCGAGGGGCCGGTTCCCGGATCCAAGGGCCGCCGATGAGGCGGAAGGGGATCCAGGATCCGGCCCCTTGTCATTTGTGTCCAAGTAATGAATACTGATTCCGGCGGGCCTTCGCGATGGACGAAGGGAGGGGAGCGCGTCCTGGCGACGACGCGCATCCTCAAGCTGCTGGGCGCGCGCTACCGCCATCCCGTGCGCGGCACGGAAAGGGACTTCGTCGTCATCGACGCTCCGGACTGGGTCAATGTCGTCGCGCTGACCCCGGACGGATTGATCGTCCTCGTCAGCCAGTTCCGGTTCGGGACGGATGATTTTTCGCTCGAGATTCCCGGAGGTGTCGTGGAGCCGGGCGAGGATCCGGTTGCGGCGGGCATCCGCGAACTGAGGGAGGAGACCGGTTATGAGGGCCGGCCGGTGACGGTCCTCGCGGTCGTTGACCCAAATCCGGCCGTCCAGCGCAATCGGTGTCATCTCATTCTTGTCGAAGGGGCTGTGAAGGGGAATGGTGTGGATTGGGATGCCGACGAGGAAATCGCCGTCACTGCAGCCCCGGTCGAGGACGTCCTGGCATGGGCCCGGGCCGGCAAAATCACCCACAGTCTCGTCCTGTGCGCCCTGTTCCACTTTGAGGGCTGGTGGCGGGCCCGGGGCGTTTGACAGAACGGGCCCGCGATCTAGCCTGATAGGGCGGGCCGAAGCAGGCCCCGCCGCCTGATAAATGACCAAACCGTCCTTTGCCAACAGCTCATCGGCGCTCGGATCAGCCGTCGATGGCCGGTTGCCGGAGGCGCTTGAGGCGGAGATCCGGCGCATCTACAAGCGAAGCCCGCTTTACGGCCGCCGGTTTCCCATCCATTCGGAGCCGCTGAAATGGTCCTGTTACGGGGACATTCCGGCGCTTTCGAAGCGCGAGATCGTCGAGCGCGGCCATTCGGCGTTTTTCGCGGACTATGCCGAGGTCGAGCGAGGGCTGCAGGACAAGCGGTTCGAGTACGAAAGCACGTCGGGAACGACGTCGGGGCCGATGACCGTCATCATGGAGGGCGGCTGGTGGGAGGCCCAGACGAGGCGGGCCTATCTGGCTTCGCCGATTCTGAGCGAGTTCGCGGGCCGGCCTCATCGCAAGTGCGTCCTGGCGCCTGTGGGCTGCTCGAGCAACCTCTGCCCGTACGAGGACCATCCCTTTCCCCACCGGTATTTCGACGGCACCGTCTACCTGAACCTATCCAGCGATCCGTTCGTGTTTCCCGAGGCGGAATGGGACCGCATTGTCGTGGAATTGCAGGCGACCCAGCCCGAGATACTGGAGGGCGAGCCGGTCTATCTGTCGCTCCTTTCGCGGGCGGTCAAAAAGAGGGGCGTTCGCGTGCCGAGCATCCGGGCGGTGATCCTGACCTACGGGAAGGCGAGCCGCCAGCACGGCCGGCGGATTGCCGAGGCGTTTCCGGCGCCGCAGGTGGACCTTTACGGCTCGACGGAGGCTGGCTATCTGTTTGTGGGCGAAGCTTTTCGCGATAATTCACGGGCGATCGACGGCAACGCGTTCATCGAACTCGTTCCGTGGAGGCCCGAGTGGCCCGAGGTGTTCCAGATATACGTCACGACGCGCGACCGCGAGGCGATGCCGCTTTTGCGCTATCACACCGGCGACGTTGTGAGCAGGCGGAAGACCGGGTTTCGGGTGCTTGGGCGGGAGCGCGACCTCTTTTACCGACCGGAGGGCGGGCCGCTTTCGCCCGAGGATGTCGATGCGGCGCTGCCGGAGAACTTTGCCTGCTGGCATTATCTTCTGGCCCAGACAGGCGACGCACGGTGGGATTTTCATTACGTGGCGGACCGTGCGGCCGATCGTCCCGAGCTCGAGGCGGCGCTCGGGCGGTGCCTGGGCCGCGGCGTTCGCGTTAACGCTTTTCGGCGAAGGACGATTGCACCCGCGGCAAGCGGGAAATTCGCGCTGCTGAAGCCGCTCGCGCGTTAGCGGATTGCGGTGTGGCTGAAATTAGCCTGGCAGCCGCACCCTCGGAGGTCCCATTCCTCGGCCAACGAGCAATGAAGGGGAGTCCTTTGGGCGCGGCTGCCAGGTTTCCTGACAAAAGGAATTGGCTGGGCGGCCGGCGGATTGGGTGGGATGGCTCGATTGACCGGATTATTGCGGCTGGGAATGACGGGTCTATTTTGCTCCGCGGTGAAGCCATGGGCCCGATTCCACAACCTCGACTGCTCCCCAAGAGGATCGGCCGGTTGGACAACAACTTGAGGATGGAGCATGCGATTGGGGTTTTCACCCCGGCGCAAGTGCGGGAGCCATTTATTTTCGGGGGTTCAATCGCCTTCAAGGACCTCTAATAGCGACCACCGGGGGGAAGGCGTCGCTTTACAAGGCAAATTGGGCCGTTGAACATCGCGGCTCTTTTGTTTCATGATCCTTCGATGAGCCTGTTCGGACACATTTTCAAATCGACGATCGGCCGCAAATTCCTGATGGCCGTGACAGGCGTTGTGCTGATCGGCTTTGTGACAGGCCATCTGGTCGGCAACCTCCAGGTGTTCGAGGATCCCGACAAGATCAATGGCTATGCCCACTTCCTTCAATCGCTGGGGCCGACGCTGTGGGCCGTCCGCATCGTGCTGTTCGTTTGCGTCAGCGTTCACATCTGGGCTGCGACGACGCTGGCGATCGAGGACCGGCGCTCCCGCGGCCCGGAAGCCTATCGGGTCAATACCTGGCTCCAGGCGTCGATTTCCTCGCGGTACATGCGGTGGACCGGCTACATTGTGCTGGCCTTCCTGGCCTACCACCTGGCCCAGTTCACGCTGGGGAGCGTTCAGACAGGCAGCTTCAAGACCCATCTCCAGCATTACACGATGGTGAATGACTACCGGATCTTCGGGCTCACCGTTGTCAGGGCCGGCACGGAGGTTCTCGACGTCCATACGATGGTGATCCGCGGCTTCCAGAACGGGATTGTCGCGGTATTCTACATCATTGCCGTGGGGCTCCTGTCGCTGCATCTGCTGCACGGATCCGAGAGCCTTTTTCAAACCTTCGGATGGCGCAACGAACGATGGGCCCGCGGATTGCGCGCGGTGGCCGCCCTCGGATGCGCCGTCTATTTCCTGGGCAACCTGGCGATCCCCGGAGCGGTCCTGGCGGGGAAGCTCGAACCCCGCGTCCTGAAGGCTCCGATGGCCCTCGTGTCCAGACCCTGATCGCCCCCACGCCATGGCACAACTCGATCCAAAGATCCCTTCGGGGCCGCTCGCCGAAAAATGGCGCAAGCACCGCGCGGACATCAAGCTCGTCAACCCCTCGAACAAGCGCAAATACGAGGTGATCGTCGTCGGGGCGGGCCTTGCGGGCGCTTCCGCGGCGGCGACGCTGGCTGAATTGGGCTTTCGGGTGAAATGCTTCGTCTTCCATGACAGCCCGCGAAGGGCCCACTCGATCGCCGCGCAGGGCGGCATCAATGCGGCAAAGAACTATCAAAACGACGGCGACAGCGTTTACAGGCTTTTCTACGACACGATCAAGGGGGGCGACTACCGCTCGCGCGAGGCCAACACCCACAGGCTTGCGGAAGTCTCGGTGAACATCATCGACCAGTGCGTCGCCCAGGGGGTGCCGTTCGCGCGGGAATACGGCGGTCTTCTGGCCAACCGTTCCTTTGGCGGCGCCCAGGTGTCCCGCACCTTTTATGCGCGCGGCCAGACCGGCCAGCAGCTCCTGGTCGGCGCCTATTCCGCGCTTTCGCGGATGGTGGGGGCGGGAGGGGTCCAGCTTTACACGTTCAGCGAGATGCTCGACCTCGTGGTCGTCGACGGCCACGCGAAGGGGATCATCGTCCGCGACCTCCGGACGGGTGAAATCACCCGGCATGCCGCCGACGCGGTGGTCCTCGCGACCGGCGGCTACGGGAACGTGTTCAACCTGTCGACCTATGCGCGCGGGTCCAACGCGACGGCGATCTGGCGCGCGTACAGGCGCGGGGCCTGCTTCGCGAACCCCTGCTTCACGCAGATTCATCCGACGTGCATCCCCGTTTCCGGGGACTACCAGTCGAAGCTGACCCTCATGTCGGAGTCGCTCCGCAACGACGGCCGGATCTGGGTCCCGAAGCGCAAGGAGGACAGGCTGAAGCCGCCGGGCGAAGTCCCGGAGGAGGACCGCGACTACTATCTGGAGCGCATGTACCCGGCCTTCGGCAACCTCTGCCCGCGGGACATCGCCTCGCGCGCGGCGCAGCGCGTATGCGACGAGGGCCGCGGGGTGGGCGAGACGGGACTCGGAGTCTATCTCGATTTTGCGGAGGCAATCGGGCGCCTGGGCGAGTCCGCCGTGCGCGAACGCTACGGAAACCTCTTCGACATCTACCACGAGATCACGAACGAGAACGCATATAGCGTCCCGATGAGGATCTTCCCGGCGGCCCACTACACGATGGGCGGCCTGTGGGTCGACTACAACCTGATGTCCAACCTGCCCGGGCTGTTCGTCCTAGGGGAGGCCAACTTCTCCGACCACGGCGCCAACCGGCTCGGGGCCTCGGCCCTGATGCAGGGGCTGGCCGACGGGTACTTCGTCATTCCCTATACGATTGGCAACTACCTGGCGGCGCAGAAGCCGGGCTCGCGCCAGGCACAGGACGGGGCGGAATTCCGCGCGGCCGAGGAGGAGGTCCGTGGAAAGGTCGGCCGGCTTCTGGGCGCCGGGGGAACGGAGCCGGTGAGCCGGTTCCACAAGCGGCTCGGGGCCATCATGTGGAATCACTGCGGGATGACGCGCAACCGGGCCGGGCTCGAGAAGGCGCTGCAGGAGATCCCGGTCCTGCGCGAGGAGTTCTGGAAGAACGTCAAGGTGCCCGGATCGGAGGGGACGCTCAACCAGTCGCTCGAACAGGCGGGCCGGGTGGCCGACTTCCTGGAGCTGGGCGAGCTTTTCTGCCGCGACGCCCTCGCCCGCGAGGAAAGCTGCGGCTGCCATTTCCGCGAGGAGCACCAGTATCCGGACGGCGAATGCAAGCGCGACGACGAGCGCTTCGCCCATGTCGCGGCCTGGGAATACCAGGGGGAGGGGCGTGCGCCGTTGCGCAACGTGGAGCCCCTCGCCTATGAGTTCACAAAGATGAGCGTGAGGAACTACAAGTGAGGGGGTCCAACGTGGCAGCCGAAAACACGACCAGGAACATCTCCGTCACCGTGCGCGTCTGGCGCCAGGCCGGCCCGGGCGCGGCCGGACGCTTTGTCGACTACCCGGCCCGCAACCTGAACCCGAACATGTCGCTGCTCGAGATGCTCGACGTCCTGAACGACGAGCTGACCGTGAAGGGGGAGGAGCCGGTCGCGTTCGCCCATGACTGCCGCGAGGGGATCTGCGGCACGTGCTCCCTCGTGATCGACGGGAAGCCCCACGGGCCGCACCGGGGCGTGGCGAGCTGCCAGACGTACATGCGGAGCTTTTCCGACGGAGCCGTGATCACGATCGAGCCGTTCCGCGCATCGCCCTTTCCGGTCATCAAGGACCTCATCACCGACCGCTCGGCCTTCGACAGGATCCAGCAGGCGGGCGGGTTCATCACGGTCCGCACGGGAGCCGCCCCCGAGGCCAACGCGATTCCGGTGCCGAAGGACGCGGCCGAGCTCGCGATGGACGCCGCCCAGTGCATCGGTTGCGGCGCGTGCGTCGCCGCCTGCAAGAACGCAAGCGCCATGCTTTTCGTCGCGGCCAAGGTGTCCCACCTGGGCCTCCTGCCGCAGGGCCAGCCCGAGCGCGACCGGCGCGTCCTGGCCATGGTGGGCGTCATGGACGAGCTCGGTTTCGGCGGATGCACGAACCAGTTCGAGTGCAGCGCCGCGTGCCCGAAGCTGATCTCGCACGATTTCATCGCGCGGCTGAACCGCGACTACCTGAAGGCCTCGTTCAGGACCGCGTTCAAGCCGGTCTCGGCGACGGCGGGCGGCGGGGCGGGCTGACCGGTCTTGCAGGGGGGAGCGGAGGTTTTTTGTAACTTTCCGCGGCGGTCCGTGTTTTCAGGGTAATCAAAAAAATTACCATGAAGACAAACACCTCTTATTCCCTCGCCGCCCTGATCTCGTCCTCCGCGCTGCTGCTCATGCTGTTGAACGCGGAGGCGATTGTAATCACCGCGTTCATCGTCGGTTTTCTCGCGATCGCAGTCGGCGACTATGCCAAGGCGGTCAGGGATGAAGCCCGCGCCGAAAAGCGCCTCGCCCCGGCGCGGGATTTCCCGCTCACAGCGCAGTCGCTTTCCGCCGCGGCCCGCTGAACGTTTCGGTTCGTGGGAGGCGGCAGAATGGCACGCCCCCGCCCGTTGGGCTTCGGGGCGCCCTTCCGAATCGGAAGGGCGGGCTCAGAAGAGCGAAAGCGCCTTGGCGCTTTCAAGCACGATCCAGGAGGCGCCGGCGGCGGCGGCCAGGATCAGCAAATTCCTGACCAGCCTGCGGCCGCGCAGGACCGCGTCCTGAAAATCGGTGTTGAGCGTCTTCCGGTTGTTCTGCGACAGGAAGCTCACAAAACGGGGGTCCCGGAAGCGGCCCCGCGAATCCTTCGCCAGGCCGAACCGCAGGGCGGGACGGTGGAAGAATTGCATCAGGGCGCTCAGCATCCCCGATTCATCGGATTATTGAGTTCGTTTTTCAATCGAAATTGACGAATGTTGCCGATCTCGCGTCTCCTCAAGCCATGCACCACTTCCGCTACGTCGGCCAAAACCTGCATTGTGAGTCGGTCGACCTGGCCGAGGTGGCGCGGCTCTACGGCACGCCGACCTACGTCTACAGCGCGGCGACAATGAGCGACAACTACGCCCGCCTGGCCGGAAGCGTGGCGGGGCTGGACGTCCAGATCTGCTTTGCCAACAAGGCGAATGGGAACCTGGCGGTGCTCCGGCAGTTCGCAAACCTCGGGGCGGCCTTCGATTTCGCAAGCGGGGGGGAGCTGAGGCGGGTCCTGGCGGCCGGCTCGGACGTGCGGCGCAGCGTTTTCGCCGGGGTGGCCAAGACGGAGGCGGAGATCCGTCTCGCCCTGGAAAGCGGGATTTTCTCGTTTCACGTGGAGAGCGAGCCGGAACTCGCCCGCATAAACCACGTTGCGGGCAAGCTCGGCGTCAAGGCGCCGATTGCGATCCGGGTCAATCCCGACGTCGACGCCCTCACTCACGCCAAGATCAGCACCGGAAAGAGCGAGCACAAGTTCGGCATCCCGCTGAAGTTTGCCGGCGCGGCCTACGAGGCGGCGGCAAAGTACCCCAACCTCGAATTGAGGGGCGTGCAGATGCACATCGGCTCGCAGATCACGGAAATCGGCCCGATCCTCGAGGCCGCCCGGAAGGTGGCTGCATTCGCCGCGGAGCTGAAGGCGCGCTTTGGAATCAGGTACTTCTCGATCGGCGGCGGCATCGGGATCGTGTACCGCGAGGCGCTGGCGAGCGGGCAGGCCGGCTGGTGGGATGCGCAGCCCGCGGAGCGCCGGCCGCTGACGCCGGAGCTTTACGGCGCCACCCTCATCCCCGTCCTGAAGCCGCTGGGCCTCAAGATACTCCTGGAACCCGGGCGTTTCCTTGTCGGCAATGCCGGCGTTCTCCTGACGCGGGTCGAATATTTGAAGCGCGGCTCCGGGAAGAATTTTATCATCGTCGACGCGGCGATGAACGATCTCGTGCGCCCGGCGATGTACGACGCCTACCATGAGATCGCGCCCCTGCACCGGGACACGACCCGCCCGTCGCTCGTCGCCGACGTCGTCGGCGGAATCTGCGAGAGCAGCGATCGCTTCGCCAAGGACAGGGCGCTGCAGGAGGTCGGCGAGGGCGAATACCTGGCGCTGATGAGCGCGGGCGCGTACGGGCGCACGATGGCGAGCCGGTACAACGCGCGCCCGATGCCCGCCGAGGTGATGGTGAAGGGCAGCGCATTCGAACTGGTCGGGGCGCGCGAGACCTTTGAGCAGTTGATCGAGGGGGAGCGCATCCCGGCGTTCCTGCAATAGGCTTTGGAAAATATTCCGTGGCAAAGGACCCTCCGGCCCGTTAATCAGCGCATATGAATTTCACGGTCGTTGGCGCCGGCGCCTGGGGCACCGCTTTCGCCCTGCACCTTGCGCGGCTCGGGCATGGCGTTGCCCTCGTTCCCCGGCGCCCCGGGCAGGCGGGGGCGATCGCTGCGGCCCGCGAGAACGTCGAGTACCTGCCTGGCGTGCTTCTTCCCCAAAACTTGCGGATCACGGCGGAACTGCCCTCGGGGCTTGAGGGGGCCGATGTGGCGTTTCTTGCCTGTCCCGCCCAGGCGTTGCGCGAAACGGCCGGGCGGCTCCGGGCGGTTCGGGGCGGTCCGCCGAAACTTGTCGTGAGCCTGGCCAAGGGGCTGGAGCAGGGCAGTCATTTCAGGCCCTCGCAGGTGCTCGAAGAGGTCCTGTCCGGTGCGGTGGTCGGCGCGCTCACCGGACCCTCCAACGCCCAGGAGGTTGCAAAGGGCCTTCCCGCGGCGATGGTGCTCGCGGTTTCGGGCCGGGGAGGCGCGGGTTCATCGGGCGCAGACCTGTCCGAGCGCGTGCAGGCGGCGATCAGCAGCGGCACGCTTCGCGTGTACACGAGCGACGATCTGCCCGGCGTCGAATTGGGCGGCGCCATCAAGAATGTTTACGCGATTGCAGCCGGATGCGCCGACGGGCTTGGACTTGGGGACAATTCAAGGGCCGCGCTTCTCACGCGGGCCCTGGCCGAAATGGTCCGCGTCGGCGTGGCCCTGGGTGCGCGGTCGGAGACTTTCTACGGGCTGAGCGGCTTTGGCGACCTGGTCGCCACGTGCCACGGCGGCTGGAGCCGCAACCGCGAATTCGGGGAGCGGATCGGCGCGGGCGGGCGCGTCGCCGATCTGCTGGCACACCGGAGGACCGTGGTCGAGGGCTACTTCACGACCGAGTCCTTCGCGGGCCTTTGCGATGAAAGGCGGATCGATGCTCCGATCCTGAGGGAGGTGCGCGCGATCCTCTTTGCCGGGAGAAGGCCCGCCGAAGCGCTGTCCGCCCTCATGGCGCGGGGGCTCAAGGGTGAGAGCGCCGGATCTGCCGCGGGCGCGTAGTCGGAACGGCCGCCCCCGCGGCTTTTCAAATCCCGCCCAATATTTTTTGTTTCCACACGGGGAGCGAACGTGTCAAAGATGCGCATCGTACGTTACACCCTCGATGGTTCACTAATTTGACCCGTGGCGATTCGGGCTGTCATAATCGAAGATGAGGAGGTTTTCCGTCGCATGTTCGCGATGGCACTCAGCCGCGTTCGCGGTGTTATTGTGGCCGGGACGTTTGCCGACGGGCGGGTAGGGCTCGATTTTTGCCTGAAGGAAAAGCCGGGCCTTCTGGTGATCGACCTTTTCCTGCCCGGGCTGCACGGGCTCGAGGTCGTGAAGGAGGTCCGGGCCAAGCTCCCCGCCACGCGCATTCTGGTGATCACGGGGCACCCGGACGGCGAGTTGCCGGCGCGGCTGATCGCGCAGGGTGTGCACGGCTTCGTCGACAAGGAGGCGCCGCTCAGCTATGCTCTGCAGGCCGTTGAGTCGGTGATGAGCGGGGGCATGTTCTTCTCATCCCACATCCCTCCGACGGCCACATCTGGCGGCAAGAGGGAGCCGAAGGTTCCCGCGGGCGCGAAGGCGGGTCCGGCGACGCCCGCCCTGGCCGCCGTCGAGGCGCTTTCGGCGCGCGAGCTGGAGGTGGCGCGGCTTGTCGCGGAGGGATTCTCGTCCAAGGAGGTCGCCGCGCGGCTGGACCTGAGTGTCCGCACGGTGGAAAAGCACCGCGCGAACATCATGGACAAGATCGGCGTGCGCGAGGTCGCCAGCCTCGTTCGGTGGTGCGTGCAGTGCGGGATCGTGAAGGGATGAGACGGCGCTTCGAATGCTGGACGGGCGCGCCCATTGTGGATTGTCTCCGGCGCGCTTTTTCTCCATGATGCCCGCCATGGCCAAGAATCCTCTGCTTTTCGCCGTGCCGGCCATTCTCTTCGCCGGCGCCGCGGCTTTCGCCGCTGATGCACCGCCGGACGGCTCCGACCTCCAGAAACAGCTCGCGGACACCCAGGATAAGCTCTCCACGTCGCTGCACAGCTATTCGCTCCTGCAGGACGAGGTGAGCCAGCTGAAGGCCGATGCGGACAAGAGCGCCCTTGAAAAATCCGCCCTCGCGACCGAGCTGGACGCGGCCAATACGACGATCGGCGGGCTGAGGGCGCAGGCGGCCGAGGCCACGCAGGTCGAAGCGCTGCGCAGCCAGCTCCGGCAGACCCAGGATGCGCTCGCGGCGCTTGCATCGGAGAACGCCCAGTTGAGGACGCGCCTGGCGCTCGCCGGTCCATCCCCCTCCGGCGCCAGCGCCTCGCCGACCCGCCCGGGCTCCGCGGGGCGCCCCGGGTCCGAAGACCTGGCGCCCGTGCCCGTCGCCGCCAAGTCCGCCCCCGGGAAACCGGATGATCCGGCCAATCCGGCCGCCAAATCGGCCGAGCCGAAGATCCATGTCGTTGTCGAGGGCGACTCGCTCACAAAGATTTCCAAGGAGTACTATGGCACCGCGAACCGGTACGATGAGATCCTGGCTGCGAATCGCGACGTCATCCGAAACGAGAATCTCCTGGTTGTCGGGACAAAGCTGAAGATTCCCTGAGATGCCGGCGTCCGTCCCCAACGATCGTCTGGCCGGGCTGGTGGCCGCGCTTGGCAGGGATGACACGCGCGAGTTGGTCGCGCTCTATCTGGACAGCTGTCCGGGCCTCATCGCTGATATTGCGGGCAGCGATGCCCTGTGCGCCGAGCGGGCGGCGCACAGCATGAAGAGCAGTTCCCAGCAGATGGGGCTGCCCGGGCTGGCCAAGAAGCTGGCGGCGCTGGAGGGCAGGCTTAGAAGCACGGGCCAGGCGGCGACTCCGGCCGAGATCGAAACGTTGAAGGCCGAGTACGCGCTGGCTGAGGGTCCGCTCCGGGCGTTTGCGAAGGATTGACGGGTTATTCCCAGTCGATCCCGGATTGGCCGTGAATTTAATTCATTGGCAAGCAATGGATAGCGGTTATGTGAGGCTGTCCCTTGACGCCGGTCCCGCGAGGCTGTCCCTCCGCACCGGGCCGATTCCTGAAACCTTGTGGCGGGCGGCGTGTCTCACCATCGGTCTACCCGACACCAGATGATTACACCCTTCCGCGCCTTGGCGATGGGCGGAGCCGCCGCCGCGCTTTTCTCCGGCTGTGTTTCCGAGGTCGTTCCGAACCCGGCCGGGGTTCCCGTCGCCCAGATGAGGCCCGATGAGCCGGGGTTTGCGTCCGGAACCGGAATGGAGTCGCAGGATCTCGCGGAGGTCACCGACAGGATGGCCCGGGGGATATTGGGCATCCAGGAGGTAGCGCGTGCGAGAAGCACACCCCATATCGTGCTCGAGCCGGTCGTGAACAACACGCGTTTTCCGTTCGACGGGGATGTCTTCCTGACCCGGATCCGGGTCATGCTTAACAGCAGGGCGATGAACAAGGTTCGCTTCCTGGACCGGGCCATGATGGCGCGCTTCCAGGAGGCGCAGGAGATCCGGATCTCGAGCGAACCCGCCGCCGCAATGCCCGTTGCGACGTCCCGCACCGGCGAACTGCGCAGCGCGGACTATTTTCTCACGGGCCAGCTCGACGGAATGACGGCCGGGACGCCGGCCGGCAGGGGCGATTACGTCCTTTGCAGTTTTCGTCTCACCGATTCAAGGACAAGCGGGGTAGTCTGGGAGGACTCCTTTGAGATCAAGGCGGAAGGACTCGAGGACGCTGCGTATCGTTAGGAATTATTTCGGAAGAAGCTCCGAGACGAGGGCCTTCTCCTCCTTGAGCTCGTTCTCGGTCGCGATCACCTTGGATCGGGCGTACTCGGTCAAAGGCAGGCCCGCGACAACCTGGAGGCGGATCCCGTCGGTGCGGGACGGGTATGAATAGATCAGGCCCTTCTCGATCCCGTAGGCCCCGTCGCTGCAGGCCGCGACGCTGAACCACGCCCCGGGTGCCGTCGGGGTCGTGAGAGCCCGGACTGTGTCAACGATTGCGTTTGCCGCCGAAGCCGCGGAGCTCAGGCCCCGGGCCTTGATGATCGCAGCTCCGCGCTGCTGCACGGTCGGGATGAATGTGTCGGTGAACCAGGCTGGGTTGCCGATCACCTCAGCCGCCGGACGGCCGCCGATCTTCGCGTTGTCATAGTCCGGGTACATGGTCGAGCTGTGGTTGCCCCAGACGGCCAGGTTGGAAACTGCGGTTGTATCGACACCGGCCTTGAGGGCGAGCTGCGTGACGGCGCGGTTCTGGTCGAGCATGGTCATCGCAAACCAGCGGTCCGACGGGATCGCGCGGGCGTTGTTCATCGCGATCAGGCAGTTCGTGTTGCAGGGATTGCCGACGACCAGGATGCGCACGTCGGCGGCGGCATTGCGGGCGATTGCCTGGCCCTGTCCAATGAAGATCTTGCCGTTTATGCCGAGAAGGTCCTTGCGCTCCATTCCCGCCTTGCGAGGCACCGAGCCCACGAGGAAAGCCCAATTGATCCCTTTGAAGCCTTCATCGATGGATGTGGTGGCGACGATTCCCTCGAGGAGGGGAAAGGCGCAATCCTGCAGCTCCATGACGACCCCCCCGAGGGCCGTGAGTGCGGGTGGAATCTCGATCAGGTGAAGGATCACCGGCTGATCGGGCCCGAACATCGAACCGGATGCTATCCGGAAGAGAAGAGAGTAGCCTATTTGTCCGGCGGCGCCGGTTACTGCAACACGGATGGGAGTTTTCATAGACATCCGTAACGATAGGCTGGTTGCTCCTGGATCGACAATCTTTTCAGGAAGATTCGGTTCGATTAACGAAACCGGGGGGCCAGGGCCGCATGGACCTCCCGCACGAGCGCCTCGGTTGCGGGCCATCCGATGCAAGGGTCGGTAATGGACACGCCATAGCGAAGATTCGCGAGGATTTTTGCCTTTTCCGAGAGGCGCCGCCCTCTGAGAAGGGGTATTTTGGGAGGAAACGGCTGGCAACCCGCGTTGAGGTTGCTCTCGACCATGGCGCCGATGATGGAGGTGGAATCCGCGCTCATTTGAGACAGAATGGCGCGAATAACTTCGGATTGGCGTTCCGGGTGCTTCTCCGAGTTGCCGTGGGAGCAGTCGACCATGATCGACCGCGGCAGACCTGCCTTGGCGAGCAGCCTCTCGGTATCGGCGATATGAACCGGCGAATAGTTGGGTCCGCTTGAGCCACCCCGGAGGACGACGTGGCAGTTCGGGTTGCCGCGGGTGACGATGGCCGAGGCTTTGCCGGTGAGATTGATTCCCAGGAAAGTCTGGGCCTGGCCCGCTGCCTTGATCGCGTTGATCGCGGTCTGGACCGATCCGTCGGTGCCGTTTTTGAATCCGAGCGGCATGGACAGGCCGGAGGCCATCTGGCGATGAGTCTGCGACTCGGTCGTTCGCGCCCCGATCGCCGACCAGCAGACGAGATCGGCGATGTACTGCGGGGTGATCGGGTCGAGCAGCTCGGTGGCGGTGGGCAGGCCGAGGTCGAGGACGTCCCTCAGAAACGAGCGTGCTGCGCGCAGTCCCGCGGCGATGTCATAGGACCCGTCCAGGTGGGGATCCATCACGAGCCCTTTCCAGCCGACAGTCGTCCGGGGTTTCTCGAAATAGACGCGCATGACGATCATCACCCGGTCGGAAACCTCCTTCGCCAGCGCTGAAAGCCGGCGGGCGTACTCGCGACCGGCCTCCACGTCGTGGATCGAACAGGGACCTGCGATCAGAAGGAAGCGCCGGTCATCGGCAAAGACGATTCTATGGATCTGGCGGCGGGAGAGGCTGACGAATTTCGCCTGGGTTTCTGTCTTGGGCAGCGCCTTCAGGAGACTGGCGGGGCTGGGCAGGGCGCGCGTCTCGAGGACATTGATGTCGGAGGTCTTTTGCACGGAGGTGCCAGTATGACAGGCATAACCCGGCGCATGCCGAGCCGAATCTGAAGGGCAAAAAAAGTGGCGGCCCGCTTACCCCTAAGCGGGCCGCCTTTGCTTTCTTAGTTACCCCAAAACTCCCGCTAGGCGGGAGAAGTGGAAA
>CAZSEH010000085.1:0-15037 GCA_964605835.1 uncultured Opitutaceae bacterium | reverse complement strand
AGCCCATCTCCATGTTTGCGCGACTCGGCAAGAAAGAGATAATCTCCGTTTGGACGATTGTCTTCCTGCTCGGCATTGCGGCCGCAGCATGGGGCGGTCGCCGGGCTCGGATAATCATGAGGGATGCGTGCGCGGTGCAGGCGGACGCATTCGCGGCGGCCCTGGATCCGGAGCAGCTCGAGGCGCTCGAGGGAGGGCGGGCGCGGTCGGATTCCCCCGGCTACAGCCCGCTGGAGACGCGGCTTGCCCGGCTCCAGGCGGCGGACACGCGGGTTCGCTGGGTCTTTCTGCTCCGGTCCGGCGGGTCGCCGGGAAGGTATATTTTTCTTGCCGGGTCGGCAAAGGGCGCTTCCCCGGGCATTTTGCGGCCGGGCGACGATTATGGCGAGGCGGGGCGCTCGCCGGCGCTCGCCCGCACCGCGCAGACCGGGCTTGCGTCGGCGGACGGTCCGATCGGCGGACGGTCCGAGACCGTGTTTGTCGGTTATTCGGCCACCGGCGGTCCTGCGGGCGAGATCCTCGGCGTTGAAATGGGCATCTACGACTGGACCGGGCGGCTGCTGGGCGAAATGTTCCCGTTTGCCCTGTACGCCTGGCTGCTTTTCGGCCTGCCGTTCGGAATAGTCCTCGCCGTGCGCGATACTGAGCGGCAGCGCGACGCGGTGCACAACCTTTCCGAGGCCATGGAGCAGAATAGTTCGGCGGTCCAGATCGTCGACATGTCGTCCCGGATCGAGTATGTGAACGCCGGTCTCTGCCGGCAGTCCGGCTATGAGCGACGGGAGCTCATCGGGCACAGCTGGCGGGATTACAGTGCGGAACAGGTCGCTCCCTCCGTCTTCGCGGACATGGTGGCGACGGTTCGCGCGGGAAGGACCTGGCATGGGGAATGGATCAACAAGCGCAAGAACGGAGAGCTCTACCCGGTGCGCGGGGTAGTCACCCCGGTCAAGCGCCGCGACGGAAGCCTGTCGTGCTTTGTCACGGTCTTCGACGACATGACCCCGATCAAGAGGAACGAGGAGATGCTGCGGGCCGCGGTCGAGCGCGCCGAGGCGGGGGACCGGACAAAGGCGCTGTTTCTGGCGACCATGAGCCACGAGGTGCGCACGCCCCTGAACGGCATCGTGGGCTTCACGAGCCTGCTGCTCGACACCCCCCTGAGCGCCGAGCAGCGCGAATACGTGCAGACGATTCAGATGAGTGGCGAGGCCCTCATCCAGCTCACAAACGACATCCTGGTCTTCACGCGGATTGAGTCGGGAACACTGAAACTCGAGGTGCAGCAGGCCGGCCCCCGCGCCGCCGTGGAGGACACGCTCGATCTTTTCGGGGTGACCGCGGCAAAGAAGGGCATCGAGCTCGTGCATTGGATCGACGACAACGTGCCCGCGGCCGTGCAGGTCGATGACGCCCGGTTGCGGCAGATCCTGGGCAACCTCGTTTCCAACGCGGTGAAATTCACCGCAAAAGGCGTCGTGGAAGTGACCCTGAGGGCGGAGAGGGAGGGGGATCCTTCGGCCGGCCGTTGGAAACTCCTCTTCGCCGTCCGCGACACGGGCATCGGCATCGCTCCGGAGAACCATTACCGGCTGTTCAAGCCTTTCAGCCAGGTGGATGGCTCGATTACCCGTCCTCACACGGGCACGGGCCTCGGTCTGGCGATCTCCCGCAACCTGGTGCAGATGATGGGCGGGGATATCCGGATCGACAGCGCCCTCGGCCAGGGGTCGCTGTTCTCCTTTGCCGTTCCAGTCGAAGCGGTGGCTGGAATGACCCGGAACGTCCCGGACCTGAGCTTCCTCAGGGTTGCGCTCTGCGCGGCGCCCGGCCCCTTCCGCGATGAGTTCTCGAGGCTTGCCCAATGCTGGCAACTGCCGCTGATCGTGGACATCAGCCCCGCCGCACTGGCCGGGGAGTCGTGCGAGATCGCCTTCGTCGAGCTGACCCTGGAGAGAGCCGCCCAATTCGCGGCCAAACCGGCCGGCGAACTGCCCTGGCCGCCCGAAAAAGCGTTTGCGATCGTGCCGATGGGCCTGGAAAACAATGTGCGCTCGGCGCTTCGGACCCATTTCTGCCAGCTTCTCAACAAGCCGCTGCACCACGACGCATTGATGGGGCTCCTGACGGGAATCAAGCCGGCGGACGGGCTGGGCAAGCCGATTCCGCGCAATTTCGGCCTCAACGTCCTTATCGTGGAGGACAACCTGGTGAACCAGAGGCTCGTGCAGAAGCTGCTCCTGAACCTCGGGTGCAAGGCGACCGTTGCGGGCAACGGCCTTGTCGGCGTGGAGATGCTGACACGCGCAAAGCCCCCGTTCGATCTGGTGCTCATGGACCTTCACATGCCGGAGTTGGACGGGCTGGGCGCCATCAGCCGGATCCGGAGCTGGGAGGAGGGAACCGCGATCCTGCCGACTTGGATCGCGGTGGTCACAGCCGACGCGAGGCCCGAGCAGAAGGAGAAGGCGTTTGCCGCCGGGGCGAACGATTATCTTGTCAAACCGGTCAGCCTGACGGAGCTTGCGGCGGGCCTTCGCCGCTACGTGGACAAACGGCGGCAATGGCCCGCTGCCTAATGGTCAGCCCAACGCAATCCATGAAGAAAAGATCACCCTTTGCTGTTTTGGCCGCCGTCGCGCTGGTCCTTGCCGCAGGCTGCGGTCACCTCGACTTCACTCCGGAGGGCGACCCGAACCGGGTCCTGACGGGCACCGTGGAATTCGACGCGGCGACCACGCTGGATGCCGGCTCGGTCATTGTGGTTCGCGTGGTCGATCCGACCGGGCTGACCGAAACGGCGCCTGCGCAGGTGCTCGGCTCGCCCCTGGCCGCCCAATCGAAAGAGACGCTGCCGCCCAAGGTTCTCGGGGAGCAGGTCATTCATGGTCCCGTTCAGGTGCCGATCCCCTTCCGGCTCGAATACAAGGCCGGCGACGAGCAGCTCCGGCGCGGCCTCAACATAGAGGTTCGGATCTCCTCCGGGGGAAGATTGCGCTATTACAACGTCAACAGCTTTGCGATCACGCTCAATAATGTGAGCGACCCACATGCGGTGCTGGTGGATCGGGTGAATTGAGGGGTCGGCGGGCGCAGGCGGGCGTATTAGAATCCTTTAATACTTGGTTAAGGGTTTGGAATATTACTGCGCATGGATACTCCCATCTAAGAGCTGGTTGGAGGCACGTTGCCCTCAATCCGCGAATTCTTAGCAAACGCAGAAACCAACCCATCCCATCATGAAAAGATCCACACGTTTCGTAATCACGGCGGCCGCCATGGCCGGCCTGTACGCCGGCGCCCTTGCAGCCAGCACCTACGCCGCCGACAGCCAGGCGGGCACGTCGGACCAGACAAAGAAGGACGCGACGACGAAGCATGACTGCAAGGGCAAGAACGACTGCAAGGGCCAGGGCGGCTGCAGCGCGGGCGACAATGGCTGCGCCGGCAAGAACTCCTGCAAAGGCAAGGGCGGCTGCGCGAGCAAGGGCAGCGACAGCAGCGGAAGCAAGGGCAGCTCGGCAGCATTCCGAGTCTGAGATCCTTTCAAGTCTTGCGCGGCCGGCGGTTGTCGCCGGCCGCTTTTCTTTGATGCCCGCAAACCGCTTCAACGGATTCAACGACTACGGAATCGGGATCGGGCTGCGCGTGCCGCATTACCGGCACATCCTGGAGAGGAAGCCGGTCGTCGACTGGTTTGAGATCATCTCCGAGAATTTCATGGTCGACGGCGGGAAGCCGCTCGAGGTGCTGGACCGGATCCTCGAGCAGTACCGCGTGGTCCAGCACGGTGTCTCCATGTACTTCGGGTCGGCGGATCGGCCGGACCGGGCGCACCTGCGGAAGCTGAAGGCACTCGTCAAGCGGACGAAGACGCGGTGGCTCTCCGACCATCTGTGCTGGGGAAGCGTCGATGGCACGTTCACGCACGATCTGCTTCCTATGCCCTACACCTTTGCCGCCGCAAGGCGGACGGCCGAAAAGATCCGCCAGGTGCGCGATTACCTGGAAGTGCCGATATGCGTAGAGAATGTGAGCAGCTATGCCGAGTTCCATGCCTCGGAAATGACGGAGTGGGAGTTTCTGACCGAGGTCGTCGAGCTCGCCGACTGCGGGATCCTCCTCGACGTGAACAATATCTACGTTTCTTCAAAGAACCACGGCTTCAACCCCTACGATTACCTGGACGGGATTCCCCACGACCGCGTCGGACAGATGCATGTGGCCGGCCATACGAAGTTCGAAAAGTACATCCTGGACACCCACGACCATCCGGTGCTCGACCCGGTTTGGAAGATGTACGCCCACGCGACGCGGCTTTGCGGCGTGACGGCGACCCTGCTCGAATGGGACGACAGGATTCCCTCTTTCGACGAGGTCCACAACGAGGCCCTGAAGGCGAACCAGTTCATCGACGGGGCCAGGCAGCATGCAAAAGCCGTCTAGACAGCCCGCCGTCCGGCGGCCGCTGCCGGGCTTGAAGCCCGCGCCCAGGCACGCGCCCAGGCGGCTGCAATCCACGGCCGACCTGCGCCGCCTCCAGCGCCTGATGACCCACGCCCTGATCCGGCCGCTCACCCGCGATGGCGGGCTGCAGCGGCAGTGGGTCGACGGGCGGTCGACGGCCGAGGTGGCCGCGGAATTCATCAAGCCGAACGACCGGCTCACCTCGTTCGAGCGGCTGGAGATCTACAATCGCATGTACTGGTACCGGCTGATCGAGTGCGCGGGCGACGATTGCCCGGGGCTTAGGGCGCTGCTGGGCGAGGCAAGGTTCGGCCGCCTCATCCGCGCCTACCTTGCAAAATACCCGTCCCGTTCCTTCACCCTGAGAAACCTCTGCTCGCGGCTTCCGGGATTCATCCGGGAGGCGCCGCGGCTGTCGTCGCCGCGGACGGCGGCGGCCTTCGATGTGGCGCGCTTCGAATGGGCGCAGACGGTGGCGTTCGACGGCGAGGCGCGTCCCGCGCTGGACGCCGGGGCGCTCGCGCAGGCCGCGCCGGGCCGGCTCCGCCTCGGGCTCCAGCCCTATCTGTCCCTGCTCGTCCTGGAATACCCCGTCGATGAATATGTGATCGCGGTCAAGAGGCGGGACGCTCTCCGGGCGGAGGCGAGCCACGCGGTCGACGGCGGGCGCGGGGCCGGCCGGCTGCGCCATGTCCGGCCCCCCCGGCGCGAACGCGTGTATCTGGCGGTCCACCGCCACAGCGGCCGGCTTTACTACAAGCGGCTGGCGCCGCCCGAATTCCGGATACTGGAGGCGCTGAAGGCAGGCCGGACCCTGGGCCTGGCCGTCGCCGCCGGCGGAAGCCGGGTGCGGCCGGAAAAGGTCGGGGAGTGGTTTTCCCTTTGGGCAAAACTCGGGTGGTTCTGCAAACAATCGCCGTCTCCATGAAAAAAATCCAGGAACTCGTCGCCAGGATCGGCAGCCTGCTCCGCTCGCCCGTGCTTTTGCTGGTGCGGCTTGCCTGGGGCTTCCAGCTTTATGAATCCGGATGGGGCCACCTCACCCACGTCGAAAAGACGGCCCGCTTTTTCCAAAACCTTCACATTCCCTATCCCGAGGTTAACGTCTACATATCGGGCACGACCGAGCTCGTCGGCGGAATTCTGCTCATGCTCGGGCTTTTTTCGCGGCTGATTTCCGTCCCGCTCCTTTTCAACTTCTGCGTGGCGTACCTGACGGCAAGCCCCGAATCGATCCGGGAGCTCCTCCATTTCCGGAAGCCGGACGATTTCATCAACGACTCCGCCTTTCCATTTCTCGTCACGAGCCTGCTTATCCTGGCCTTCGGCCCGGGGAAGATCTCGCTCGATGCGCTGATCTTCAGGCAGCCGGCTAGGGCGAATTCGTAGGGCTTGGGGATTGCCCCGTGGCCTCGGCCTGGGGGGCCCCGCAAATGTCCTCGTAGGCCTGCACAATCGTTCCGTAGATGAGCGGCATTGCGGCAAAAATGCCGACAAGCAGGAGCGCCATGCCGAGCAGGGCGAAAACCAGGCAAAGGAGAAGTAGCCCGAAAACGCGCCACCACTGCGCCGTGATGACCCGCCGGCTCACTTCAAGGGCCGTCCAGAAATCGAGCTTCCGGTCGATGATCAGCAGCCAGGCAAAGGTGTAGGCAACCGCCAGATAAATTCCCGGAAGGATGAGCAGGATCAGGCCGAAGGCGATGAGGACCCCGCCGACCAGCCCGCCCAGGACGAGGGGCAGGAAGGCCGTGGTGAATCCCGCAAATGCATCGCCCAGGCCCGCCGGCTGGCCGCGGATCTTCCTGAGGAAGTAATATTGGAGACCGCCGAGGAAGACCGAGCCGATTACGCTGGCCACGACAAGTTCGGCGACCTGGCCCAGGCCAAAATAGGTCCAAAGGATGACCGCCTCCTCCATTATGACGACAAGGGCCGTCACGCCGACCATGGGCCAGAAATTCGCCTTGAGCAGGCTCCAGCTCCGCTCGCAGCAGCTCGAAACGTCGAGCAGGCCGGCGCGCGCCTTCATCTCCTCGGCGATCCGTTCGGCGCCAACGCCTGGAACGGGGCCGGCCTTCGGCGGCTCGGCGGGACCGGCGGACGCAAAGTCGGCAAAATCCCCAAGGCTCTTCCAGTCGTCCGTTCCAAGGGCCTTGGCGCGGGTGTCGGGATTTGCGCGTCCCGCCGCGATCCAGATCCGCACCTGATCCGCTGTCACCGGACCGTATTCCTTCCCGTCGCCTCCGATGATGGTGTACATGGCTGTGGGCGGAACCCCATCAGACCGCGGAGGCCGCGTCAATCCGCCTCGGGCGGCTACGGCGCGGGCGGTTCGCCGGCCGCGCGGGAGACGGCGTGGCGGGCGATCGCGCAGTCGTAGCGCGCCTGGAGGCGGGCCAGCTCGGCCGCGCGGGCGCTGCTCTGGGCGTCCAGGAGCTCGAAATTGGTGATGACGCCGTTGGCGTAGCGCGTCTTGGCGAGGCTCAGGGCCTCGTTCGCCTGGGCGACCAGCGCGTCGGAGTTGGCGAGCCGGGCCAGCGCCGCCCTGAGGTCGGCCAGGGCGTCCGAAACGTCGGTTGCAATGGTCCGGTTGAGCTCGTTCACGCGGGACTGGGCCGCGCGCAGGTCGGCGCGCGCCTCGATGCGCTGGCCGGTGATGCGCCGGCCGGTGAAGATCGGGACCGAGACGCTGACCCCGGCGACAAGGTAGCCCCGGTTGGAGTACATCTCGGGAAGTTGCCCGTCCTCGACGCCCGCCGCGGCATTGGCGGCGAGGGTCGGGCGGTTGCCGCGATCCGCGGCGTCGAGCCTTGTGCCGGCGGTGTCTGCGGAATCGCGGGCCAGTTTCATTTCGGGGCGATTCCGCAGTCCGGCGGCGATCGTTGCAGACAGGTCCGGCGGTTCGCCTGGCGCGCCGAAGTCCCCGGCGAGGACGAGGGGCGCCCCGGGCCCGTATCCGAGCAGCTGGCGCACCACGGCCTCCTGCTTTTCCAGCGATGCCTGCGTGTCGGTCCGGTTGTTGCGCGCTGTGGCGAGCCGGACCTGCGTTGTCAGGACGTCGAAGCGGGTCGCCGTGCCTCCGCTGAACTTCTTCTCCGAGATCCGAAGCGCCTCGTCGAGGGCGCGGATCTCCTCATCGGCGACGGACGCCGACGAACGAAGCAGGAGGACGCCATAGTAGGCCTGGATCGCCTGGTAGCCGAGCTGGCTGCGCGCCTGTTCGAGCGCGTCCTTTGCGGAGATTTCGCCGCTTCGCGCCAGCGCGACCAGGGCGTCCGTCCGTCCGAAGTCGCTCAGGAGCTGGCTGGCGTTCAGGCGCGCGTCGTAGCTGTTCCGTATGGTCTCGTAAAACGCGGACGATGCGCCTTCGGGTCCCGGGAACGCAACATAGGGGCGCATCGAAAGATAGGTGTATGCGGCTTCCGCCGAGACCTGGGGCAGACGGCCGGCCTCGCTTTGCACGGTCCGGCCGCGGGCGGAGTCGACCGCAGCCTGCGCTGCGTCGAGCGAGGGATACCGGGCCAGAACCGCGTCGAGCGCCTGGGCCAGCGTGAGCGACGCGGCAGGCGCCGGCTCGTCGGCCCGGATCGGTGAGCCGATCGCCAGGCAAAGCAGCAGAAGGACGGGAGTGGGCTTCATGGGAAATTTCTTAGTTGGATTCGGCTGCCGCCGCGGCTGCGCTCATCCGGTGGACGCCGCGCGGCCGGCCGGCGATCACGATTAAAGGCAGGCAGACGACCGCGAGCAAGGCGATCAGGCGGTATCCGTCGAGGTAGGCGAGCAGGCCCGCCTGCCTCTGGACCGCGGCGTCAAGCAGGCCGAGGGCCCGGTGGGGCGCCTCCCAAGGCGTGACGCCGTGGGCGAGCAGGCCGCCGGTAATCGCGTGAAGCCGGGCCCCGGTCGCGGGATCCCCCGCCGACAGGCGCGTCACGAGGTCGGACCGGTGCGCGGCGATCCGGTGGTCCAGAAACGTGTTTATGAAGGCGATGCCGAACGACCCCCCGACCTGGCGCATCATGTTGTTGAGGGCGACACCCTGCGGAATGTCGCGCGCCGGGAGCCCGGAGACGGCCAGCTGCGTGAGGGGAATCCCGACGAAGCTCAGGCCGATCGCACGGAATATGATGGGCCAGAAGAAGTCTCCCGACCCGGCGCCGAGATCGAGATGCGACAGCTCGAATGAGAACAGGGCCACGACGAGGAATCCGAAAATGATGAGGTACTGCGGCGGCACTCCCTTGACGATCATCCTGCCGACGACCGGAAGGATGAGGATGGACACTCCCGCGCCGGGAAGAAAGAGCATCCCCGTCTTGAGCGCCGTGTAGCCGAGCAGCCTCTGGACGAACACCGGGACGATGAAGACGGTCGCAAACAGGGTGAAGCCCATGACAAACGTCAGCACCGCGGCGGTGGCGAGCGGGCGGCTGCGCAGCACGTGGAGGTCGACGACCGGGTGGTCGACAATCAGCTCCCAGACGACAAAGGCGACGAGGCAAACGGCCGCGACAACCGCCAGGACAGCGATGTAACGGCAGGAAAACCAGTCCTCGCGCTCGCCCCGCTCAAGGACCGTCTGCAGGGAGCCGAGCCCCGCGGTGAGAAGGCCGATGCCCATCCAGTCGATGTGCTCGGACGAGCGCACATGCCTCGGCTCCCTCACGTAGATCGAGGAAAGCACGGCCGCGGCGATTCCGATCGGCAGATTGATGTAAAAGATCCAGGGCCAGGAGTGATTGTCGATGATCCAGCCGCCGATGGTGGGGCCGATGGTGGGCCCGATGAAGACGCCCACGCCGAACAGGGCGGAGGCGAACCCGCGCTGCTCGAGGGAAAACGTCTCGAACAGAATCGCCTGCGAGGTTGAAAGCAGGGCGCCTCCGCCGATTCCCTGGATGAAGCGGAATGCCACGAGTTCCCAGATCGTGTGCGCCTGGCCGCAGGCCATCGAGGCTGCCGTGAAAAGGATTATCGAGCCGACGTAATAGTTGCGCCTGCCGAATCGCGCCGCGAGGAAGCTCGTCATCGGAATGATGATGACGTTGGCGATCGCATAGGCGGTCACGACCCACGCGACATCCTCGAGCGTCGCGCCAAGATTGCCGCTCATGTCGGACAGGGCGACGTTGACGATCGAGATGTCGATCAGCTCGATGATCGCCGCCGCGATCACGGTGATCGTGATGATGGCCTTGCGGAAGCCTGTCTCGGCCATGGCGGAGAATCAGTTCGCCGGATCGACCGCGACGTCGACGCTCATTCCGGGGCGCAGCGGCCGCCGCGGGTCCGGGGCGTCGGCGGGCGTTATCTTGACGGGCACCCGCTGGGTGACCTTCACGAAATTGCCGCTGGCGTTGTCCGGGGGCAGGAGCGCGAACCGCGCGCCCGTGGCCCCGGCGATCGAATCGACCCGTCCGCGAAACCTTGCGCCCGGATAGGCATCGACGGTGAACTCGACCGCCTGGCCGGGCCGGATTCGGGCGAGCTGCGTCTCCTTGAAGTTGGCGACGATCCAGGCGCCGGAGTCGGATGTTATGTCGAAGAGGGTCTGGCCCGCCTGCACGAACTGGCCGGGCTCGACGCTCTTGTGCGACACGACGCCGGAAATGGGCGCCGTGACGGAAGCGTACGTGAGCTGCAGCTTCGCGTAATCGAGGTCGGACTCCCGCTGGCCGATCTGCGCTCCGGCCTGCCGCACCAGGGCCTCGCCCACCTGGGCCTCCCTTTGCGCGGCGTCCACCTGGCGCTGCGCGACCTCCAGCCGGGCCCGGGACAGGTCCGCCGCCGCCTGCGAGTCGCTCAGCTGGCGGTCGGTGATCGCGGACTCCTTGAAAAGCCGCTCGTCGCGGGCGAGATCCGAGGCCGCCTTGTCCGAGGAGACCCGCGCCGCGGCTGAATTTGCCTCGGCGACCGCGGTGGCCGCGCGGGCGTTGGCGAGCGTGGCCGACGCGGTGGCGAGAGCCGACTTGGCCGTCTCGAGGGCCGCCGAGGCGGCCCCGGCCCGCAGGCCGGGCTCCCGGACGTCGATCTCGATCAGCGGCCGGCCCGCCTCGACGTGCTGGTTGTCGCTGATCAGCACCCGGGTCACATAGCCGGAAATGCGCGGAAGGACCGGACTGATGTCGCCCTCCACCTGGGCATCGTCGGTCTCCTCGTGCGCGAAGGCATAGCGCAACTGCGCGATTCCGAACCAGGCCCCGGCCAGAACGGCGGCGGCCCCGGCTGCGGCGAGGAAGGCCCTGCGCGGGCCCTTGGGGACGGAGCGCGCCGCGGGCGGGCCGCCCTCGGGCTGGGTTGCGTCGGAATCGGATGGGATCATGGAAGGATGAAAAGGAAGGGGTAATTAGGCACCTAATCATGTGGAAACGCAAGCGCTTCCGGCGCGTCCAAGCGGGTGCACTACCCCGGCCCGGTCAATCGCCTTCCCGGAGGGCGGAGGCGACGGCGGCCCGCCGGCTGCGGTAGTAGATCGACATCCCTCCCTGGTAGATCACGGTGCCGATACCCACGGCGGCCCAGAGGGTCGAATTGAAGAGGCGCAGGGCGTCGTCGGGCGTCAGCTTCGCCTCGCCCGCCGCGCTCCGCAGCTGGTCGAGCTGCTCGGTCGTGTACAGGCTCCTGAAAACGGCCTTTGTCTCCCCGATCGACGCGTGATTCAGCCGGAAAAATGCGTAGGCGAGAACGAAGACCATCAGGAACAGCTGGCTGGCGATCAGCCATCGCATCCCCTTTTCATCGAGGCTGCGCAGGAGCCCGGCGCCGTGCAGCTCCATCGCGCCTGCGGCGGCGATCGCCACCCCCGTGCATGCGCCGGTCGTGTCATGGGCGGCGGCGGCGATCAGGGCAAATGCGCCCGAGAGGACGAGGACGATGGTGCCGTCGAATCGCGCCGTCCGCAGGACGCGGCGGAGGACCTCGGCGGGAAGCAGGGGAGGTTTTCTTGGCAAGGTGTTGGGACTAGTCCACCGCTTCGACGCCTCCGGGCAACCTGATTCTGTCGCCCGCCGCGCGGCGGGTGGCGCGAACCGGCGGGGGAAGAGTGTTTGCGTTTGCAAGATAAACTCCCCCGGGTACCTTACCCGCACCCCAAAGGAAACCACCCCGATGACTGGCACGCCCATCTCCGTTTTACTGGAGCGCAAGAACTCCGGCGTCTGTTCCGTAGCCCCGACAATCACGGTTGCGGAGGCTGTCGCTGAAATGAACCGCAACCGCATCGGGTCCGTCGTGGTCCTCGAGGGAGGGCGGCTCGCGGGAATCTTCACCGAGCGCGACGTCCTCCGGCGCGTCGTCGGCGCGGGCATCGATCCCCTGCGGGCCACGGTCGCCGAGGTGATGACGGCCGAGCTGGTGACCGTGACGCCGGCGACGACCGTCGACGAGGCGATGGAGATTTTCACCGAAAAGAGGTGCCGGCACCTGCCGGTCCTGGAGAACGGACGGCTGGTGGCGCTTCTTTCGATCGGCGACGTGACGCGGTGGTCCGTCGATTCCCACCGCTCCGAGGTCGAGCACCTGAAGAATTACATCTCGGGCGGCTTTTCGGCCTGATCGTTGCGGCGGGCTTGCAGCGGGGCCGGGCAACTGGGAGAATCGGGCCGATGATCCTTTCCGGCCGTCTCGGCCTGATGGCCCTTCTTTCAATGGCGATGCCGGCCGTGCACGCGGCCGAGCAGCTGGTCCGGCGCGTGTACCCTGTCGCGGACGGCGCAACCTTTGCGCTGGATGCGTACCGGGGCACGATCGAGGTTCAGCAGTCGAACGATTCCAGGATCCACCTGATCGTTTCGGAGCAGGTTGCCGACCTCGATCCGACGGAGGCGGAAAGGGTCTTCAAGCGCGTCGAACTCACCGAAAAGGCGGACGCCGGCGCTGTCTCGATCACGGTCCGCAATCCCGCCGAAACCCGTGTCCTCTTTGTCTGGAAGGAGAAGGAGCGCGTCGCTCTCAATTACTCGATTCTCGTTCCGAAGACCTGCAGGCTCGTCCTTGCGACCAGCGAGGGAGGCATAACCGTCGGCGACTTTTCCGGAAGCATCGATGCCAAGGCGAAGAAAGGCGTGGTCTTCCTCCGGCGCATCGAAGGCGACATCCGCGCGGAGGCGGATGATGGCGACCTGATCATCTCCCGGTGCCTGGGTTCCGCTTCCCTAAGGGTCCGTGTCGGCAACATCCGCGTCGGAACGATCGGCGGCCGCGCCGACCTGTGGGCCCTGAACGGCGAGATCAACGTCCAGCACGCCCACCGCGGACTGGTCGCCTCGGCCGAGGCCGGGAATGTGTCGATCGGACTCGAGAAGGAGTTTCCGGAGGATGTGAAGATAAGGACAAACGGCGGCGCGATCAGTGTGAAACTCGACCCGGGTGCACGGTGCCGGATCCAGGCCAAGTCGATCTGGGGGCGTGTGCACGCCGCGCTGCCGGTTCTGGTCAAGTCCGGGGGCAATGGGGAACGCTCACTTGACGCCCTGTTCAACGGAGGCGGGCCGCTCCTCGACCTGCATGCGGACGGCGGACAGGTGAGCATCGAGCTTCCGAAAACCTAGCCCGCGCGCCTATGGGGCTCATCGACACGCATGCGCACCTGGACTCCTATGCCAGGCAGGGGACCCTCGAGGAGGTGCTTGCGCGCGCGCGGGGCGCGGGGGTTGGGGAGGTCATTGCGATAGGCACGGGCGTCGACGACTGGGGCTTCAACAGGGATCAGGCGCTGGCGCACCCCCGGGCGGTTCACTATACGGCGGGGCTTCACCCCTGCGCCGTGGATGAGAAATGGGAGGCCTCCATGGGGCAGATCGAGGGCTTTTGGGGTACTGGCGCCGGAGAGGAAATCCGTCCGGTGGCGCTCGGCGAGTGCGGTCTGGACCGTTTTCACCTTCCCAAGGATGCCGCAGAGGCCGGCAGGATCTTTTCGTGGCAGGCCGCCGCATTCGCGGCCCAGCTCGGCCTGGCCCGGCGGCTCGGCTGCCCGGTCGTCGTCCACTCCCGCGGAGCCTTTGCAGAGTGCGTCGAGATGATCGGGGCGAGCGGGGTCGACTGGTCGCGGATCGTCTTTCACTGCTTCAGCGAGGGCCCCGATGAAATCCGGGAGCTGAACCGGCGCGGCGCGCGCGGTTCCTTTACGGGAATCCTCACTTACAAAAATGCGGACGGCGTTAGGGCCGCCGCCCGTGCCCAAGGCCTCGAACTGCTGATGGTGGAGACCGATGCCCCCTACCTGGCGCCCGTTCCCCACCGCGGAAAGACAAACGAACCGTCGTTTGTGCGCCACACGGCGGAATTCGCGGCGGGGCTTTTCGGCGTCCCTTTTGAAGAGCTTGCGGACCGGACTACCGCCAACGCGCGGGCGTTTTTCCAGCTCCCCGGGTGAATCAGGCTTCGTCGAACTTGCGGGCGAACAGCTGTTCCAATTCTGTCAGCATGGTCCCCGCGTCATCGCCCGTCGCCAGGAACTTGACCCTCGATCCCTTGCCTGCGGCGAGCATCATCAGGCCCATGATGCTTTTTCCATTTACCTGCTCCTCATCCTTTTCGACGAAAACCTCGGCTTTGAACTTGTTCGTGATCCGCACGATCATTGCGGCGGGGCGGGCATGAATGCCCATCTTGTTCTGCACGACCAGCTCCTTGACAACTTGTTGTCCGGTGGGCGTGGGTTCGGTCTTGTCCATGGAAGAGTGCGGCGGGCTCGAAAGTCAGGTGCAGATGGCGAAAAAGTCCGCCAGGTCAGGTCGGCTTGCAACCTAATAACCCGCTGGCAGGATGCAAGAGTATGAGCCGTGCCGCGATCATAGTGCCCTGCCGACTCGAATCCACCCGCTTCCCGCGCAAGCTCTTGCACCGGATCCAGGACAAGCCGCTGCTTCTGTGGGTCGCCGGGCGGATCGCCGCGCAGGTTCCGGAGCTCCCTCTCTATTTTGCCGTGGATCACGAGCTTTTGCGCCAGTGCGTCGAATCGGCCGGATTCCGGGCGATCATGACGCGGTCCGACCATGCGAGCGGAACGGACCGGATCGCCGAGGCGAACGGGAAGATCGGCGCCGAGCATGTCATAAATGTCCAGGCCGACGAACCGCTTGTGTCCGCCGGGCAGATCCGGCTGCTCGCGGAACTGATCGCCGGGCCCCACGGGATGGCCACCCTGGCCACTCCATTCAAGACGGCCGCTGACTTCAACAATCCAAACCAGGTCAAGGTCACGTTCGCGCGCGACGGTCAGGCGCTCTCGTTTTCCCGCTCGCCGATGCCCTACGCCCGGGATTGCGGCGGGCGGATCGATGACGAGTGGGTGCGGACGCATCCGTGCTTCCGCCACCTGGGCCTCTACGCCTACAAGGCCGGATTCCTCGAGCGGTTTGCGGGGCTTCCCGCCGGCCGCCTCGAGCAGATTGAAAGGCTCGAGCAGCTGCGCGCGCTCGAAAACGGACACTCGATCGCTGTCGGGGTCACCGACGACCCCGCGATCGGAATCGACACCGCGGAGGACGCGGAAAAGTTCGCCCGCCTGGTGGGCTAGTCAGATCTTCCCCAGTTTTCGCTGTTGGATCAGCCGGTGGAAGTCGGCGAA
>CAZSEH010000084.1:0-15081 GCA_964605835.1 uncultured Opitutaceae bacterium | reverse complement strand
GGCACAAGGCCCGGGCACAGGCCGAAAAAGCCGTGGCGCCAAAGCGCAACGCCCGGCACAGCCCGAACATTTCATGAACACGAGAGAAGATCACACAAAATGCCGGAGCATAAAAACCCGAAGGCGACCGAAGGTGGCCTACCAGGCCATCGAGGGAGCATGAGGGCTTTTATGCCCGGCATTTTGTGTGAGATGCCTCGTGCTTCGTGAAATGTTCGGGCTAGAACCGTGCTACTATGGTGCGCAATAAAACCGCTTCTCTTCAGTCTTCTCCTTCCGCTCGCAGCGGCGCCGCCGGGCGCATTCCTCGCAACGCCGCTTCCGGAGGTTCGCCCGATATCGCAAGCCGAGCTTGCCCCCCGCGGCGAGGACGGGCGGACGCCGCCCCGGGCGGCCGTCCCGAACCTGCCGCCCGATCCGCTTTCGGAAAACCGGGCCCCCGGCGCGGACCGCATCGCCGTCCCGAATTCCGACGGCGTCATCGACCTCGCCGCACTGGACGCCGCTGATCCGCCCGGGACCATCCCCAACCCATTCGTCGTCCGTTACCGTCCTCCTGCGTCCATCCGCGAGGTCTCCCTCACGATCGACGGGGTTCTCATTTCAAAGAATGCCGGGGATGACTGCGCCATCGTCAACGGCGACGTCTACAGCCGGGGAGACGCCCTGGCCGGCCTCGTGGTCGAGTCGATAGCCCCGGACGCGATCGAACTGCGGTCGGACGGCGTGCGATTGCGGATACCGGTCGCGGACAGACCCGTCCGGCTGCGCCTGCCCCGGTGACCCCCGCATTGACGCTCATCCATGGCAACGCCCTTCGCCGTCTCCTCGGCCGCCGGCCGCCTTCGCCGGCTCCTCCCCAAGGCGGAGCTTTCGTACACGCACCGCGTGCTATTCTTCCAACAGATGGAGATGCTCCTCTCCTCCGGCGTCCTCATCGCCGACGCCCTGGCCCACCTGGCCGTCCGATTTCCGGACATGCGCGTCCGGCGGGTCTTGGGCGCCGTGCATGCGGAGGTCGCCGAATCGCGCTGCAGCCTTTCGCAGGCGTTCGCCGCATTTCCGCGCAGTTTCTCGCCGACAGTGATCGCCGTCATCGAGGCGGGCGAACAGAGCGGCTCGGCACAGCTCGCCCAGCGTTTCGCGGAATTGGCGGAGCGAACCGCCTATGAGGAGGCCCATCGCCGCCAGGTCCGGCGGGCCTGCGCCTACCCCGCTTTAGCCGCCTTCATGACCGCCGGTTTGTGCTGTCTGCTTCTCGGGGTCGTCTTCCCCCGCCTGACCGATCTCCTCTCCTCACTCGGGAGCGATCTGCCGCCGCTGACACGCGGCGTGATCTATGTCGCGACGAATGCCCGCAGGGGATGGCCCGTCATCCTGACGGCGATAATCGCAGCGCCCGTTCTTTTCCTGGCGGGCCGAAGGATCCCTGGCGTGGGGCGCCGGCTCGATCATTGGCTCCTCCGGCTGCCGATTGCGGGCCCGATCTATCGGGACGCGACGGTCGCCTTGATCTGCAAAATCTACCGTTCGTTGTACCTCGCCAACCAGCCCGCGCCCGCAAGCATCGAGCTCTGCAGCCGGCTTGTGGGCAACAGCGCCTTCCGCGAGGGCCTGGCGGTGGCACGCCGCCGGATCACCCAGGACGGCGTCACGCTGTCGGCCGCCTTCTCCCACAGCGGCCTGTTTCCCCCGCTAGCCTGCCTCGCAATCGAGGTGGGCGAGCGGTCCGGCCGAATCGCCCCGGCCCTTGACCGTGTCAGCGCGCACTTCGGCGCCCGGTCGCGGGAGAGACTGGAGGCGGCGATCGCCATCCTCAATCCGGCGCTTACCCTCGCGGTCGTCGGGGGCATGGGTGTGATTCTTGTTTCGTTCTTTCAGGCGGCCTACCAAGTCGTTTATGCCACGCGCTAAGCCCATCCCGGCTTTGCCTGCGCCGCGCCTTGACCGCGGCTTCACGCTCATCGAACTCGTCGCGGTTTGCGCTGTGATCGGAATTCTTCTGGCGACTTCGGCTCCCTTCATCGGCCGGCAGCTGATGGATGCGCGCGTGGCTGCCGAAACCTCGGCCCTCCAGGCAATGGGCGCCTCGGCGCAGGCATCATTTGAGTCGGTCGATCTCGAGGGGACCAATATCGCCGCCCTTCCGGGCGCTGTGCCCACGGGGGTCGATTCCACCGCGTTTTCCGGATCAACCGACCCGAGCCTGATCCCGGCAACGACCCAGACCTGCGATTGGTTCGCCAAACTCGCCCGTCAGATGGGCTATTCCCCGCAGCCCGGCGTCGCCCCGACCCCCGGACTTCAACCACAGGTTGCGCAGATCCTGATCAATGCCGACCGCAACACCCGCGTGATGCTGGTCGGACCCGAAAACGAGCCAAACCAGCAGCGCTTTCTGATCGCCTCGCTCATGGCTCCGGCCGGCCAGCTTGCGATTCCCCCGTTGCCCAACCCGGCAAACGCGCAGGATCCCGCCAATCTGGCGTTTTTCAACGACATCTGGAATACGGTCTGGACCTATCCGGGGGCTGTCCTGCCGCCATCATGGATCGCCGCCCTGACTCCCGCCCAGGTCCAGGCGTGGCAGGGAAACGGAGGCTCCTCCCGGCGCCTCTGGCTTTTCTGCGTCCAGCGAATCATCTGCCCCAAGTACACGGTGACGATCAACAACACCCACCCGTCCGACAACTGCTACATCTATTACAACCTGAATGGCGCGACCGCCGGAAACTCCGCCGCGGCTTCGGCCAACTCGGGTGTCTGCGTTGTTCCCGGCGTCTGTTTTGGACGTCTGATCCAGGCCTACCGGGGTTCGGCGCCGCCGCCCACGGCACAGCTCTTCTCCCAATTCGCGCTCCGCGACAATTGCGAGATCACCCTGCAGGACTAGCCCGCCCCCCGGAAAGTTTAGCCGGCAGCCGGGGCCCTGCCGACCGTCCGTCTCTTGACGGTCAAATTCCAAGCGACTTTTCCGCGATCCCGCGCGATGCTATCTGTCAGGCGTTGGTGCCTGTCCCTCAAGGGTGCCTGTCCCCAAAAAACAATGAATCCACTATCCCATCGCATATCCCGACTCGCCGCCCTTCTTTCGTCGCGCCTTGTTCCGGCCGTGGCGCTCGTGTGGGGTGCCGCCCTCAGGGCGGACGACACCGCCTGCCAGTTGACCGTCCACGCCGACCAGCCAGGTGCGGTCATAAACCGCAACATCTACGGCCAGTTCGCGGAGCACCTCGGCCACGGAATCTACGGCGGAATCTGGGTGGGCGAGGATTCGCCGATACCCAACACGCGCGGAATGCGCAACGACGTGATCGACGCCCTCCGCCGCCTTCGCGTCCCCGTCATCCGCTGGCCGGGCGGCTGCTTCGCGGATGAGTACCATTGGAAGGACGGAATAGGTCCCCGCAATTTGCGCCCATCGATGATCAACACCCACTGGGGCGGGGTCGTTGAAAACAACGCCTTTGGCACCCATGAGTTCCTCGATTTTTGCGATCTTGTCGGAGCCGAGCCCTACATCACGGGCAACCTCGGCAGCGGCACAGTCCAGGAAATGCAGGACTGGGTTGAGTACATGACATCCGACGCCAACTCCCCGATGGCCGATCTGCGCCGGAAGAACGGCCGGAACGAGCCGTGGAAGATCAAGTACTTTGCAATCGGAAACGAGAACTGGGGCTGCGGCGGCGACATGCGGCCTGAGTACTACGCCGACGAGTTCCGGCGCTATAACACCTTCATAAGGAATTTCTCGGGAAACCAGATCGTCCGGATCGCGTGCGGGCCCAGCAGCGACGACTACGCCTGGACCGACACGGTCATGAAGATCGCGGGAAAGCGGGCCAACGGCCTCAGCCTGCACTATTACACGGTCAAGGACGACAACTGGAAGCAGAAGGGTTCCGCGACACAGTTCGGCGAGGCCGAGTGGTTCGCCATGCTGAGCCAGACGCTCAAGATGGAGGAATTGGTCACGCGTCACTCGGCGATCATGGACCGCTACGATCCGGCGAAAAAGGTGGGTCTCATGGTCGATGAGTGGGGAGCCTGGTACGACGTCGAACCCGGCACGAACCCGGGCTTTCTCTACCAGCAAAACAGCCTCCGCGACGCAATCCTCGCCGGAATCAACCTGAACATCTTCCATGAGCACGCCGACCGGGTCCAGATGTCCAACATCGCACAAATGGTCAATGTGCTCCAGTCGATGATCCTCACCGACGGGCCGAAGATGGTTCTCACTCCGACCTACCATGTGTTCGCGATGTACAACGTGCACCAGGGCGCCCGGGTGCTCCCTGCGGACCTCGCCGGCCCCGAATACCGCTTTGGGGGCAAGGCCATGCCCGCGATCAGCGCCTCGGCTTCGCGCGACGTCGAGGGGCGCATCCACATTTCCCTGTGCAACGCGGATCCCCACGCCCAGATCGCGGTCGCCTGCCGGCTCTCCGGAGCGAGCCCAACGAAGGTCTCCGCCACGGTCCTGACCGCGAATTCGATCAACGACCACAACACATTCGACCGCCCCGGCGACGTGTCCCCGGTTCCCTTCACCGATTTTTCGAGCGGGGGCGGGGTGCTCACTTTGCGGCTTCCCGCAAAATCCGTGATCGTTGTCGAAATCGACTGACCCCATGCACATCCGCCACCTCGGCCTCGCCGTCGCAATCGCCGCCGCGCTGCATCCGCACGGCGTTTCCGCCCAGGCGCCAAACCTGATCGCCAAAGGCGGGAACGACATGGGCTACGACATGGCGCCCGAGACCCGGATCGGGGTTGTCGAGGCGGCGGTGGCTGCGCTGCCGGGCGAGCTTCCTCCCGGTCCCTTCCAGCCATCCTGGGATTCCCTGAAACGGAATTATCGCGTCCCGGCCTGGTTCTACGAGGCAAAGTTCGGGCTGTTCATGCACTGGGGGCTGTACACCGTGCCCGCATACCACAACGAATGGTATGAAAAGCACATGTATGGCGCCGATCGGGCGTGGCACGCCGCGCACTTCGGTCCCCAGGACAAGTTCGGCTACAAGGACTTCATACCGCTCTTCACCTGCAGGGACTTCGACCCCGACGCGTGGGCCGACCTATTCAGGAAGTCCGGCGCCCGCTTCGTCGTGCCGACGGCGGAGCACCACGAGAACTTTGCGATGTGGGACAGCAAGGTGACGCCGTTCAACGCAAGGGCGATGGGGCCGCACCGCGACCTCATCGGGGAGCTCGCAAAGGCCGTGCGCGCGCGCGGGCTGAAGTTCGGCGTCTCGAACCACGGAATCGAAAACTTCCAGTTCATCAATCCGCCCGCGGACCTCGCCGCCGACCTGAAGGCGAAGCACGCCGATCTCTATGATCCCAAATGGGCGGATTTCTACAATGTCGCCGACCGCAGCGACGCGGCCTGCGAGAAATTCCTGGTGAACTGGTTCGAGCGCAACGTGGAGCTCATCGACAAATACCAGCCCGACATGCTCTGGTTCGACAACGGCGTCGACCAGCGTTACCTCGACCCGTTAAAGCTCCGCATCGCCGCCTATTATTACAATCGCGCCGCCCAGTGGGGCAAGGAAGTGTCGATCAGCACGAAGAAGGCCGCGTACGCCCCATCCGGCACGAACACGGAAACGATCGGCTCGATCATCGATTTCGAGAAGATCGGAACGCGCTCGCCCGCCGGAATCCGCACCGGCGCCTGGCAGGTCGATCATCCGATCGGGAGCACCTGGGGCTACACAAGCGACATGAAGGTCTCTGGTCCGGCGTCGATCGTCGCCGCCCTGGCCGACACGGCCAGCAAGAACGGAACCCTCCTCCTGAATCTCTCGCCGAAATCCGACGGCACCTTCCCGGAAGAGCAGAGGACGACGCTCCTCGGCGTCGGCGAATGGCTCGCCGTCAACGGCGAGGCGATCTATGGCACCCACAACTGGAGCCTGTTCGGCCAGGGCGGCGGGCGCGGCCAGAACGGCGTGCACGTGCGCTTCACGGTGAAGGGGGACGCCCTTTATGCGATCGTGTTTGGCGAGCCGGCCGCCAGCCGCGCGGTGGTCCTCACGCCCCTGGCCGTGCAGCCGCAGACCGGGGACAGGATCACCCGAGTGACCCTGCTCGGCACCCCCGGCGAACTCGCCTTCATTCAGGACGCCACGGGCCTCCAGGTCACGCTGCCCGCGACCTTGCCGAGCAGATATGCGAGCGTCCTCAAGATCACGGGCTTGAAAATGAACCCGCCCGCCGACACACCCGACGGGAACCCGCTGTAAGGCCCGCACCCAGTTCGGCATTGCCCTCCCCTGCGGATCAGGCCCATGAAGGAGGCATGTCCAACGTTCCCGGTTTGCGCAGTCCCTACGCCAAGGTTGGCCGTCTGGTCTATTTCGGCCGGATGATCGACAAGATCCGCCTGCATGCCGCGGGCAAGCTGCCCTTGGACGACTATGGCCCCAACATGGGGAAGGGCTTCGACGGCCGTTGCTGCACCTTTCTGCGGATTGATTACAAGGAGCTGGATGCCCGCGTGCGGGCGGGAAACGAGTCCGACGAGCAGGTGCTTGCGTGGGCGGAGGAGCGCGGCGGGCGCCGGTCGGACGAGGAATGCGAGATCTGGAGCGGCTTCATGATGAAACGCTGTTTCCGCGATGAGGGGGCTCCCATTCTTGCCAAGCGGATCCACGAAAGCGGTCTGGAGGGCAAGCCGATCCTGACGATGTTCGACTACCTTGATTTCGACGAGGGTCGCGATCCTGTGAGCACGCGCGCCTGGGAACAGGGATCCTGAGGCCTTGCCCGCTCGCTCGCTGTCTCTTTTCCTTGTCCTTGCCGCATGCGCCGCGTCCGCTGCGGCGGCCGAATTGACGATCGATGCCAGCGCCCCCCCGGCCGGGCCGCAGCCGCTTCCCTTCGTCATCGGCGGAGTCTCGCCGGACGGGCATTCGCTGTCGGCAAACTCCCGCTTTCTGACCCTGGATGGCCACCCCTGGTTTCCGGTGATGGGCGAATTCCACTATTCGCGCTATCCCGCCGCGGAATGGGAGGAAGAACTGCTGAAGATGAAAGCCGGCGGAATCACGGTCGTTTCGACCTACGTCTTCTGGATCCATCATGAGGAGACCAAAGGGAAGTTCGACTGGACTGACAGGCGCGACCTGCGGCGGTTCGTGGAGCTTTGCGCGAAACACGGGCTCCCTGCCTGGATCCGGATAGGGCCCTGGGCCCATGGCGAGGCGCGCAACGGCGGATTCCCGGACTGGCTCGTGCAAAGCGGCGTCCCTCTGCGGCAGAACGACCCGCGCTACCTGGAATTTGCGGGGAGATTCTACGGCGAGATCGGCCGCCAACTGCGCGGGCTCTTCTGGAAGGACGGGGGGCCCATCGTCGGGGTGCAGATCGAAAACGAATATCACCCGACGTCTGGCGGGATCGGGCACATGCAGACGCTGCTGCGGCTGGCCCATGCGGCCGGAATCGACGCGCCCTTCTACAGCGCAACCGGCTGGGACAACGCCACCGTGCCGCGCGACGGCTTCCTGCCGGTCTTCGGAGGATACACCGAGCAGTTCTGGAGCGGGAGTCTCGAGGAGCTGCCGCCCAACCCCAATTTCTTTTTCTCACCCATCCGCGCCGAGGACAATGTGATGGGGGACCTGGGTCCGAAGAACCCCGCGTACAATGCGCGGTCCGACGGCTTTCCTTTTCTCACGGCGGAGATGGGAGGCGGGATGGCGATAGCCTACCACCGCCGCCCGGTCATGCATCCGGACGATTCCGCCGTCGCGGCCCTGGTGAAACTCGGCTCCGGCATAGCCGGGCTTGGTTTTTACATGTATCACGGCGGCACCAATCCGGACGGGCTCACTCCGCTCGAGGAGACCCAGGCGGGATGGAACGGCTACAACGACCTGGAGGCCAAATCCTACGACTTCCAGGCCCCGTTGGGCGAATTCGGCCAGGAGAACGAGTCCTATCGCATCATCCGAACGCTCAATCTCTTTCTCGCGCAATTCGGCCCTTCCCTGGCGCCCATGCCCGCGTATCTCGCTTCGCCGTCACCAAGGGACAGCCTCGACAGCTCGACTCCCCGCGCGGCGGCACGACTGGACGCCAATGGCCGCGGCTTCCTCTTCATAAACAATTACGAGCGCAACTACGCCCTCGGCGCCAAGCCGGGCTTCCGCATCCGTCTTCGGCTGCCCGCTGCCGCGGTGCCTGTCCCTCAAGAGGTGCCTGTCCCCCGTCGCGCGGTCACACTTCCGGACGGAGCATGCATGATCTGGCCGGTAAACCTGGATGTCGGCGGCTCAACCCTGCGCTATGCCACGGCGCAGCCAGTCTGCCGGCTGCCCGATCCCGAGACGCTCGTTTTTTTCGCATGGCCCGGGCTTCCTGCTGAATTTGAATTTGCAGCGAGCCCGCGAATCAGCGTCTCGGCGCCGGGCGCGAGCGTCATCCGGGAGGCCGATGTGATTGATGTCACTGGCATCGTCCCCGGCTCCGGACCTGCGATTGAAGTCCGATCGGGCGACGGCCGCCAAACCCGGATCGTCGTCCTGACCCGCGACCAGGCGCTGAAGCTTGCGAGGGCCACGCTCGGCGGCCGGGATCGTCTGGCACTTTCCTCCTCCCGGATGTATTTCAACGGCGGGAGGATCCATTTGAGCGCGCGCAATCCCCAGGATCTCTGGATCGGGCTTTCCCCGGCGCTCGAGCGCCCGGGCGCAGGCTTTCGCCAAGCAGGTTCGGATGGGATTTTCGTGCGCTATGTTCCGACGGAATCGTTCGCGGCCAAATCCATCCCGGTCGCAGTCGAATCAATCAAGGCCGCGGAGCCGTCCCTGCCGGCGAAGATCAATCCCAATCCGCGGCGCTCCGTCGCCATGGAGCCCGACGACAGCGACTTTGGTCGCGCCGCTGTCTGGCGCCTGAACTTTCCCGGCGGTGCGCCCAAGGCGGAGGAGCGGGTGCTGCTGCGCATTTCCTATGAGGGCGATGTTGCGCGCATCTACGCCGGCAATCGGTTCGCCGATGACAACTTCTACAAGGGGTCCACTTGGGAAATCGGCCTTTGGCGCTTCACGCCTTCGGAACTGGCCGCCGGCCTCCAGCTGAGAATTCTCCCCTTACGGCGCGATACGCCCCTGTTCCTCGAACGCTCCGCCCGGCCGATGTTTCCCCCCGCGGGCGATATCCTGCGCCTGAAGGCGGTGACGCTCGTTCCTGAGTGCCAAGCCGTGATGGAGGTTCCCGAATAGCGCCGGGGCCTGCGTTATCGACGGTCAGGACCGACCCAGAACGCGGGCAAGCTCCCTGCGGAAACTCTCGACCGTGTAGGGCTTCTGGATGAAGCCATCGAGACCCTCCTCGATGAGCTTTTGGCCATCGCCCTGATCGCTGCTGTAGCCGCTCGTCAGGATGACCTTCACGTCGGGCCTGATGGCGCGCAGTTCGCGGAATACGGCCATGCCGTCCATCTGCGGCATGGACAGATCGAGGAGGACACAGGTGATCACCTGGGCGTTGATGCGGAAAAGCTTGATCGCCTCGGATCCGCCCGTGGCGGGCAATACCTTCCAGCCGTCGTGGCTGAGCATTCGCTGGCAGACGAGACGGACCATGTCCTCGTCGTCAACCAAAAGGATGGTTCCCTTGGCCCTGGGTACGGCCGCTGCGGGGGATCCGCCCGCCGCGGAGGCCGGCGAATCCGCTGTCCTGACCGGCACTGGCTCTTCGATCGCGGGAAACAGGACGCGGATCGACGATCCCCGCCCCACTTCGCTTTCGACGAGAATGGCCCCCTTGTGGCCGCGAACAATGCCGAGGATTGCCGACATTCCCAGGCCGCGACCCATGAACTTTGTCGTGAAGAAAGGATCGAACAGCCGTTGCTGCGTGACGGCGTCCATTCCGCAGCCTGTGTCGGTAACGGAAACGTAGACAAAGCGGCCCGGCTGGGGGATTTCGTCGACCCGGCTGTGGCGCAGATAGTCGGCGCTGCAGTTCAGCTCCCCGGTTGCCAGGGTAACGACGCCCGCCTGTTCGCCGATGGCCTCGGACGCGTTGGTGATCAGGTTTATGACAATCTGCTGCAGCTGGCCGGAATCCGCCTTTATAAGGGGAAGGTCGCGGCTGACCTGCAGGTTGAGGGCCACGATCTTCGAGATGCAAGTGCGGAAAAGGTGCGCGTTCTGCTCGACGAGTTCGCTCAAGTCGATCCTGCGCACGTCGAGCTTCCCCTTGCCCGCGTAGGCGAGCATCTGGCGGGTGAGATCGGCGGCCCGGCGGGCGGCGATTGCGCTTTGTTCGATGCTGGCCCGGGCGGGAGAGACCGGCGAGAGGTCCATCAGCGCCAGATCCAGGTTGCCGAGGATCGCCATGAGCAGGTTGTTGAAATCGTGGGCGATGCCGCCCGCGAGAACCCCGAGGCTCTCCAGTTTCTGCGAGTGCAGCAGGCGTCGTTCGAGTTCCAGCCGTTCGAATTCCGCTTTCCTCAACCCGGTGATATCGTACCCAAACCCGGCGATGCGGTACACCCGCCCGAATTCATTGCGTATCGGGACAAGCGTCGTGCTCCAGAAGCGCTGGCCGGGTGCATAGGCAGGATCCGCGTCGTAGTGCATGACCTGCCCCGTATCGCGGCATTCCCGGTATCGGGGCAAGAGCAGCGCCGCCTCCGCCGGGGGAAGCACTTCTTCCGGCGAGCGACCCCATACTTCGGCGGCCTTGAGGCCCGTCATCTCCTCGCAGCGCGGATTGAAGCTCTCGTAGACGAGGCGCCCATCCTCCGCCGCGTTCAGGACAAAGACCGCTCCGTCCATGTTTGCGAAGACCTCGGTCAGCCGGGCCTCGCTTGCGCGCAGCGCGCTCTCCGCCCGCTTGCGCTCGGCGATATGGCGGGCCTGCTGCAGATTCTGATAGGCGCTCGTCGACAGCTGGTTGGCATAGGCGAACAGCGCGTTCGCCACCCGGCCGAACTGTTCGCGCGACATCGCGGGCACCTCCCTGAACGCCTTGATAAACTCGCCTTCGTCCGCGCCGATCTTCCGGGCGTAGGCGAGCATGTTCTCTTCGGTCTGGGTTCCGTCACGCACCTGCCCGATCAGCCAGTTGGCAATGTGCCGGCCTCCTGCGTTGATGCTTGCCCCGGCGTCCCAAAGCCCGCAGCTCAAACAGGGTTGGATTTTGGGCCCATCGGGATTGTTCAGGCCCACAATCGCATCGGAGCAGTAACAGTTCGCCCGGCCGGCCGGCGTCTGTCGGATGATGTCCCTGCACAGCCGGCAGAAGCTGCTCGGCCGGGTGATTGGAGTGCCGTCGGTATGGGTGATGATCGAGGCCACGCCGGTGGCCTCCGCAAACAGATCCTGGATTCGCTGAATCTCCCCGAGGTCGAAGAGATCCTCGAACCGGACGTTTCCGACATCGGTCGGGGGCCGGGTCAGCGCCTCGATTCGGCGCCCTGCGGCGGCTCGCTCGCGCATGCGGGCGGTGACGTCGCGGAACAGCCACACCCGCTCGGCCTCCGCACCCGCCGGTCGCGCAAGGGGGTAGGAGATGCGCTCGAGAATCCGGCCATTCTTCAGATGGACCAGGTCCTCCGCGCGCCCCTGGGTTTGGTAGATCTCGGCTATTCGTTTCTGAAATGCTCCCGGGTCGCGCACTGTCGACGCGACGAGGCTGATGCGCGGCGCGTTTTCCTCGGTCAGCGTCCATTCGAGCGGAATCGAATGGAGATCGAGATACTGCTGGTTGTAGTACATGACCCGGCCGCTCGCGGAGATGATCAGGAGCCCGTCGGCCATCATGTCGAAGGCTGCGCGCAGCACCGAGTCGCCCCCGCGCAAAGCCTCCCAGTCCGGGGTTTGCACCGCAGCGGCGCCCCCGGGCGCGGCCGGCTGGTCGGCGTACCACTCGGGAAGGGAGTTGCTGTTGAGGCTGGAATCCATGTGCTGAAAGGCGGCGCGACTTGTTCTGGATCCGTTGATGCCGACGGATTTTTTCCTGTTGTCCGCCTATATTATCGGTCCGGAAGTGCGGCGACTGAAAGAAAGTGGCCGCAACAATGCGGATGGAGCAACCCCTTACAACGCCATTTCGACCGCCCCCCCTTTCCCGGAAATAGGTTGGAATCCCGCCGGGCCGCGCTATAGACTTGACCCCCACCATGGATACGGAACGCGTCAACCTGCCCCTCGACGAAATCCCCTCGGCCTGGTACAATGTCCTGGCCGACCTGCCGCAGCCCCTGCCGCCGCCGCTTCATCCGGGAACCGGCCAGCCGCTCGGACCTTCCGACCTCGCGCCCATCTTCCCGATGGCGCTGATCGAGCAGGAGATGAGCGGCGAGCGCTGGATCGAAATTCCGGGCGCCGTGCGCGAGCTTTACAAAATCTGGCGGCCGACGCCGCTCGTCCGGGCGGTGCGCCTGGAGAAGGCGCTGAAGACGACCTGCCGCATCTACTTCAAGAACGAGAGCGTCAGCCCGGCGGGCAGCCACAAGCTGAACACGGCCCTGGCCCAAGCGTATTACAACAAGCAGGAAGGCGTAAAACGCCTCAGCACCGAGACGGGCGCAGGCCAATGGGGTTCATCGATGGCGTTTGCCTGCCAGCTGTTTGGCCTCGAGTGCACGATCTATATGGTCAAGGGCAGCTACCACCAGAAGCCCTATCGCCGTTCGCTGATGCACATCTGGGGCGCCGAGGTGCTGGCATCCCCTTCGGACCGGACGCAGGCAGGACGGAGCATCCGGGCCGCCTTCCCGGACACGCCCGGCAGCCTCGGAATCGCGATTTCCGAGGCCGTGGAGGACGCCGCCACGCACGACGACACCAAGTATACCCTGGGCAGCGTGCTGAACCACGTCCTGCTGCACCAAAGCGTGATCGGCCTTGAGACCCGGCGGCAGCTCGAGATCGCCGGCGAGAAGCCCGACATCATGATCGGCTGCGTCGGCGGCGGGAGCAATTTCGGCGGATTCACCCTGCCTTTCCTGCCCGACAAGCTCCGCCACCCGGAAATGCGCATCATCGCGGTCGAGCCTTCCGCCTGTCCGTCGCTGACCAAGGGCGTCTACGCATACGATTTCGGCGATACGGCCAAGCTGACGCCGCTCGTGAAGATGTTCACGCTCGGCCATGGCTTCGTCCCCGAAAGCATCCACGCCGGGGGGTTGCGCTACCACGGGACCGCTCCGATCATCGCGCAACTGGTCAACATGAAGGTGTTTGAGGCGCAGGCCTATCCCCAGAGCCAGGTGTTCGACGCGGCGCTCCAGTTTGCCCGTACGGAGGGATTCGTCCCGGCGCCCGAGACCGCCCACGCCATCGTCGCGGCGATCGTCGAGGCGAAGCGCAACACCAACAAGTGCATCGTCTTCAATTTCAGCGGGCACGGCCATTTCGACATGTCGGCCTACGACGCGCACCTGGCGGGCGATCTAGAGGACTACGAGCATCCCGCGGAGAAAATCGCAGCCGCCCTGCTGGACCTCCCCAAGGTCGGAGTCTGACCGCCGGAAGAGACCCAAATCGCCGGTTTGGACCGCAGCGGGGCTGTTTCTGCCCCGCCGGTTGCTCCGCCTCGGATTGCCTGATAGAGTTATCCAGGAAGCCTCCCGGCGCCCGCCCCGGCAGGAACAACTTATCCATCGCGCCTGCGTCTGGCGGGATGGTGATCGTCGACTCCGCACCCCACCCCATGATTCCCTCGAAACTGTCATCGGTCCAGCGCGCCCTGGGCATTTCCGCCGCGCTTTCATTCGCGGCGGCCCTTCCCTCCCCGGCGTTTGCCGCCGGCGCGGGCGCTCCGGCCCCAGGGCAGGAACCGCCGTCATCCTGGATCGACAAGGACACCGGCCACCGGGTCGTCCGCCTGACGCGCGAACCCAACTCCGCCAGCTTCTATTTCAACGACAACGGCTACACTCCCGACGGGAAGGAGATGGTCTTCACGACTCCCGGGGGGATTTCGGTCCTGAACCTCGCGACGCTCGAGGTCCGCCAGGTCGTCCAGGGACCCGCCCGGGCCATCGTCGTCGGCCGGAAGACGCCCACCGTCTTCTACACCAAGGCGACCGCCAAACCCCTCTATTCCGAACTCTGGTGCGCCAATGTGGATACCGGAGAGGCCCGGAAACTCGCCGACCTGCCGCGCCGCGGCGGAATTTCCACAATCAACGCGGACGAGACCCTGGGCGGAGGCACCTATATCGAGGGCGACGCCTCCGCCGGGGGAAACTACGATGGACTGGCAAAGGCCGGGCAGGCCCGCGAAATGAACATGCCGGCCAACAAGGTGCAGATGATGGGCGTCCGCCTGGCCGCCCGGCTTCCCATAACGATGTACACCGTGAATTTCCTCACGGGCGAGGTGAAGGTCCTCCAGCACAGCACGGACTGGCTCAACCACCTTGAGTTTTCGCCCACCGACCCCACCCTGCTCATGTACTGTCACGAGGGAGTGAAGGTGGAGGTCGACCGCATCTGGACGATCCGCACCGACGGCTCGCAAAATACCCTCATCCACAAGCGGACCATGGAAATGGAGGGGCCCGGCCACGAATGGTGGAGCCGCGATGGAAAGACGATCTGGTACGACCTGAATTTCGGCCGGCACACGTACACCGACGGATTGCAGCGCGGATTGGACCACCCCAACTACACCTCGCCGGTCGTCGGCTACGTCGCCGGCTACAACGTGGAGACCCGGCAGAGGACCTGGTATCACTACAGGGACGAGGAGTGGTCCATCCATTTCAACTCGTCCCCCGACGACACGATCTTCTGCGGGGACGGCGAACGATCGCCCGGCGCCCAATGGATCTACCTCTTCCGCCCCGAGCGGCTCGCCGCCAAGGGAATGATCAGCAGCCCCGACCTGATCCGCATGGGGCTTTTTCACTCCGAGAAGCTCGTCAACATGGCCAAACACGACTTCCGCCTCGAGCCCAACGTGACCTTCACGCCCGACGCCAGGCTCGTCGTCTTCCGGTCGAACATGTTCGGCCCGACCTACGTCTTCGCGGTCGAGGTGGCCAGGGCCGCAGCGCCGTGACCGCCCCTCCCATCTCCACGCCCTTATGACCATGAACAA
>CAZSEH010000083.1:0-15121 GCA_964605835.1 uncultured Opitutaceae bacterium | reverse complement strand
TGCCTGCGCGGGAGCCTCGACCGGGAATGAGATGACGTCGTCGGTGTCCGTGTTGTAGACCGAGGCCTCGGTCATCTGCGGGTTGACCGAGTGGAAGAACGCGTAAACCGGTTCCTTCCTGTTGGCCTGGACCCGGCGGAAATAGCGGCGGGCGTGGTGGGGGTGGATGCCGGATGCCGCATTCAGGATGAGGCTCGCCGTGCCCTCGGGCTTGGTCGTGCAGATGCGGGCCGCCGGACGGATGCCGATCAGCTCGGCGACCAGCCGGTTTGTCGCGCGGCACAGGCGGGCGCCCTGCGCGAGCACCTCGGTGTCGAAGAGGATGGTCGGGTTGTCCATGTAGCCGCAGATCGAGACTCCGAGCAGCGCATCGTGCTCGTTGATGAGCCGGGTGACGGGGCCCAGGTAGGGCATGTGCGTGTAGGCGGCCTGGAGCGTGCCGATTACCGTCGCCCCGATGCAGGCGCGATAGAAGTCCTCGGCGGAGGCGACCGCGCCGCCGTTGATCGTGGTCAGATTGCAGTGCTGGAAACCGGACAGCCGCGTCGTTCCGGGAAAATCGCCCGTGTAGCCCCAGGCGTAGAGGCGGTCGAATTCGTCGGGCGAGAGGGTCCAGTTGACGACGGGCAGCAGGCCGATCTCGGCGCAGGGATTGCAGCCGGCGTCCGGATGATCGCAGAAGTAGAACCCGGGCTCGCCAAACTCCTTCTGCGCCTGGAAGAGCCGGCGGAAGTAGGCGGCGTGCTCGGGGCTTCTCGACAGGACGGCCGAGTTGTTCGAGGCGGAGCGCTGGGGGTTTCTCTCAAACCAATCGCCGGTCTTGGCATTCAGCATCTCGTCGTCATCCGGGGAGAACAGGCAGATGGTGGCGGAGCGGCGGATGCCTCCCGCGAGGACGGCCTTCGCGACATACATGTTCATGTCGTACACCTCGATCGGCCTCAGCGAGCGGCCCGCCGCCTGTTCGAGAATGGCCTCGATCCTTCCCAGGGTTCTCTTGAGCGGCAGATGGCCGGGGGCCTTGCCGCCGGACATCCGGAGCGGGCTGCCCCTCGGGCGGATGGCCGAATAGTCGAACTCCACCTTCTTTCCCTCGTAAAACGAGGAGACCAGGGCATCCAGCGCATCGGCCCAGCCCTCGATCGTGTCCGCGACGTGGTGGTGCACGACCGGCAGGTCGGCCTCAGGGCGGCGCGCCGGAAGCTGGGGGAGCCGCGCGATGTGGTGCTTTTGAACCGAGAAACCGACGCCGCAACCGCTGAGCAGGAGGAAGAAATAGCCGCGGAAGAACTCCAGGCGGTCGACGTTGGAGAAGGTGCAGTTGAACATCCGCGCGTGGTTCCTGAGGATGGCCTCGCCGCCAAACTGCAGGGAGCGCATGCTCGGCAGCACCTTGCGGGCCGTGACGGATGCAAAGGCATCCCGGACGATCTGGCCGAGCTCCCGTCCGCAGCAGGTCGAAGAGAGGAGCCTGGAGGTGTCGCCCGCCAGGGTCGACAACGCGGCCGGCAGTTCCGACGGCACGGTCCTCCAGAGCTTCTCGGCAAAGAAGCGCAGGTGCATGTCCCGGACGCGCTCGACGCCCTCGGAAAAGGTTTCCCGGCGACGCAGGTCGGGGCGGTATCGCGCGTACTTGGCGACTGCGATGTAATCGGAAAGACCGTTGTCGGGGTATGCGGTCAGGCGGCGCTCGGCGTGGCGGGCCCGGTACAGCATGAATGAACGGGCGACGTCCCAATGGCCCGCCCCTGCGATTGATTTTTCAACCGCATCCTGGATCTGCTCGATGGCCGGGTGCTTCCCGTCCCGGTAGCAGAGTTCGAGCATCTGCGAAACGCTTGAGGCGATCATCTGGGCCTCGGCGAATGTCGGACCGTCGAGACCGTAGCCGGTCAGGGGGGCGTCGCGGCCGGGATTGGAAACGCCGGGGTTGCGGACGTCGTAAAAGGCGAGGGCCACCGTGCGGACGATCTTGTTCAGGTCGAACCGCTCGCTTGATCCGTCCCGCTTGACGACCATCCGTGCGTCGGCTGCAATGGCCCGGTCGAGAATCCGGTCGCCTTTCTTTATCTGCAGCGTCGCGGTGGAGGACAGTATGCGTTGGATTGGGCGACGGACGGAAGTGTTCATGCGATGCTGACCGATCCCTTTGGAGCCCTGCCGAGCGAGCGGCAGCAAAGCCGGCCGTGTTGACGGTTGGACCGGCGGATGCTGGCTTGCGTGATCCCGCACGCGGGCTGGGCCGGTCCGTAAGCTATCAACTTCAGGAAGCCCTGACTGTGCAGGAATTGGCCTTCGCTCCGCGGTTCTTGGCGTCCAGCTCCCGGGCGGCGCGAGAGGGAATCCGAGCCGGGAATTTGGAGTGCGGGCTAAGCCGCGGTCGCGGTCAGGGCGCCGGCGGGCGATCCGTGAAGCCGCTCACGATAGTCCGACGGCGACTCGCCGGAGATGCGCCGGAACATGCGATTGAATTGCGAAAGCGACTGAAAGCCCGCCTCGTAGGCGGCCTCGCTGACGCGGCAATGCGGATTCATGAGCGAATTCTTGACGCGCTCGATGCGCACCCTCGCCAGGTATTCCGTGAAGGTCAGGCCGGTCGCCTTCTTGAACACCTTGCAAAAATAGAATGCGCTCATGTTGACCGCCCGGGCGACCTGCGAGAGCGAGATTTCCTCGCCCTGGTGCAAGGCGATGAACGAGCGCGCCTTGGCCGCCGCGGGGGCCTCGGCAGCCGCCGCCTTGACCATGATCTGATTGCTCACGGTCGACAGATGCTGGGCGAAGATGATGAGCAGGTGCAGGATCGAATCGTACTGCTGCTTCGGAATCACGCGGGTGCCGAAGTAGGCTTGCTTGAACCGGTTCATTCCGGAATCGACGCCCATGGCTCCCAACCGGCGGGCCACGGCGCGGAATCCGGACTCGGTCGCCGGCTGGTGGATCACCTGTCCGGTCTGCAGGTACGCGACAACACGGTTGCCGACCCGGACCGGCACGGCCGAGTCGTTCAGCCCGGCGAAGCACTCCAGCGTCACCGCTTCTTCCGTGGCCTTTGTCTCGATCTGCTGCTGAAGCTGGAGGCAGGCCGAGCAGGTCTTGTTCCGTCCGGCCATCATGGAGCAGAATGCATTTCCGTGGCGCGAGCCGCGAAGGGGGGGCTGAAAGGACCCGACGGCGCGGATTGCGAGCGGAAGCCCCGTTGCCGCCTCGAACGCCTTCTGGTACTCCCGGAAGATTTCGGATTTTTCCAGCTGGGCGAACAGGTCTTGATCCGCCCGGGAATGGCCCTGGGCGGCGGGTGCGGAAAATAGGGTCTGCATGGGGCGGAACCTACCATGGATGCCTCGTTCCCGAAATTGGAGGCCGTGCCCTGTTTGGATAGGGAATTTCCCTATGTCCCCGTCCGGAATTGCCGGAGGGGAGGGCGCGCCTTCGGCAGGACCGGGCCGCCGGCGCTGCCATGGGATCGAAATTCACCCATTCCATCGGCGCGTCAGCCTTGCCCCCGGGACCGCGGTGCGTATCTTCATCCACAAACATGGAGTCTTCAGACGCTTCAGCCGTCGCGCAGGCTGCAACAGCAGGGCAATTCGCCGAGGTCATCCGTGAGCTTCAGGACATCAAGTCCGCGCTGGACGAACATTCGATCGTCGCCATCACCGATGCCTCGGGTCGCATAACCTACGTCAACGACAAGTTTTGCGCGATTTCCAAGTACAGCCGCGAAGAGCTGATCGGGCGGGATCACCGGATCATCAATTCGAAGCACCACCCCAAGGTGTTTTTCCGCGATCTTTGGACGACCATCGGACGCGGGCAGGTCTGGCACGGGCAGATCCTGAACCGGGCAAAGGACGGCACTCTCTACTGGGTCGAAACGACAATATTCCCCCGATTGAATGAATCGGGCAAACCGGTCCAGTACGTGGCGATCCGCACGGACATCACCCAGCGAAAGGCGGACGAGGCGGAGCTCCTGCGATTTGCAGCCGATCTGGCCGAAAAGAACAAGGAGCTGGAAACCATCGTTTACACGGTTTCCCACGACTTGCGCTCGCCGCTTGTCAATGTCCAGGGATTCAGCCGGCAGCTGAACCGCGCCTGCGAAAAGATTCTGGATTCCGTGAAGGCGGCCGGAGGCGGGGCGGTGCCGGTTGGGGAGTTGCAACCTCCTGCCGGGGTGGCGATTCCGCAGGCTCTTCGCTTCATCAATGCCGGCGTGGCCAAGATGGAGATGCTTCTCAACGGGCTCCTGCGCTTTTCCCGGCTGGGCCGGATCGCCCTGAATCTCCAGCCGCTCGACATGGACTCCCTTGTGGCCGAGGTCATCGCGGCGGTCCGGTTTCAAATTGACGAGGCAAAGGCGGAAGTGAGCGTCGGCCGGCTGCCCGCCTGCATGGGCGACCGGATCCAGATGAGCCATGTTTTCGGCAATCTGGTCGACAATGCCATCAAATACCGGGATCCCGGGAGGCCGCTCCGCCTCGCGATCAGCGGAAGCATCGAGGGAGACAACGCGGTTTACTCGGTTTCCGACAATGGGATTGGGATCGCGCCCGAGCACCAGGGGAAGGTCTTCGAGATCTTTCACCGGCTCAACCCCGAGACAGGCGCGGGCGAAGGCCTGGGGCTGACGATCGCCCAGCGCGTCCTGGAGCGCCAAAAGGGAAAAATTTGGGTTGAGAGCGCGGCGGGCGTCGGGTCCACTTTCCTGGTTTCCCTGCCCGCCCCGCCGAACGCCGCCCCATCTGCATGAAAAACGGACCCGTGATTCTCATTGTCGAAGACGACGAGGGCCACGCCATCCTCGTTCGCCACAATCTCGAGGCCGCCGGGCTCGACAACGAGATCGAGCACTTCCGCGACGGACAGGCGGTTCTGGATTATCTTTTCAACAAGGGCCAGGGTCCGGGCCGCCAGCACGGCAAGATGTACCTCGTGCTCCTCGACATTCGGATGCCCAAGGTCGACGGCATTGAGGTCCTGCGGCGGATCAAGGCGGACCCCGAGCTTCGGAAGCTTCCCGTCATCATGCTGACGACGACCGACGACGCGCGGGAGGTGGAGCGCTGCCACCAGCTCGGCTGCAACGTATACATCCAGAAACCGATCGATTACGACAAGTTCACGGAGGCGATCCGCCGGCTGGGCCTGTTCGTGCCGCTTTTGCTCGTGCCTCCGGTGAACGGGGCGCATTGATCAGGATGTGAAACAGCCTCGCATTCTTGTCGTCGATGACGACGCAGGCCTTCTCATCCTCATGGCCGAGGCGCTGAAGGCCGAGGGGTACGAGGTGGCGACGGCGGAATCCGGCGCTGTCGCCCGCCACGAGTTGCGCCGCCACCGGCCCGATTTGCTCCTGCTGGACCTCAAGCTGAAGGATGTCGGAGGGCCGGAACTGCTCGACTCGCTCAGAAACGTCGACGGCCCCGTTCCGTTTCTCGTCGTGACGGGCCAGGGCGACGAGAAGATCGCCGTCGAGATGATGAAGCAGGGCGCGCTGGACTACGTCATGAAGGACATGGGGCTGCTGGATCTCCTTCCGGCGGTCGTAAGGCGGGCGCTCGCCGCAATCGAACAGGAGCGCGCCCTGGCGGCGGCACAGGCCGAAAGCCGGCGGCTGGAGGGCGAAATGCTCGCGGTCGGAGAGGGCGAGAGGCACCGGATCGGGGCGGATCTGCACGACGGCCTCGGCCAGCAGCTCACGGCGATCGAGCTTTATTGCACCGCGCTCAAGGCCGATGCAGCGACGAGCAACCCCGATCTGGCCGCGAGGCTCAAGCTGATGGGCCGGATGCTCAGGGATGCGATCGCGCAGACCCGCTCGCTCGCGCGTGGGCTGGTCCCAGTCAGCGACGAACCGGACGCCCTGCGAATCGGCCTCGCCGAGCTCGCCGAGACAACGACCGCCATCGGGCCGTCAAAGTGCCGGTTCGAGTGTCCGGGGCCGGTTCTATTTGGGGACCGGGCTGTCGCCGGCCACCTCTACCGGATCGCGCAGGAGGCGGTCAACAACGCGGTCAAGCATGCGCGCGCGGCGGAGATAGTGATCGGCCTTGCGCGCGAGGGTTCCACGGTGCGCCTGCGGATCTCCGACAATGGCAGGGGCCTGTCCACTGCCAGGGGCCGCGGCCTCGGCCTCGGGGTGATGAAGCACCGCGCGAGCGTGATCGGCGGCCGGCTGGAAATGACTTCAAAGAAGGGATCGGGCTTGACGATTGAGTGCACCGTTTCCCTGCCCCCGTGATGCATTCGGGTTGGCGGGCTTTCCGCATATTATTGCTGCAATTTGCAACTTCTTGGCGCGTGAATAGTTTGCATCCCGAGAAATGAGATTCGCTGAGAAGCGCCCGTCGCCGGTGCGAAAGAAGATTCTGCTGATCGATGACCATCCGTTCATGCGGATGGGCCTTGCGCAGCTCATCAACCAGCAGCCCGACCTGGTGGTGGGCGGCGAGGCGGGAGACCCGGCCGAGGCCGCGCGGGTGCTGGATCGGGATCTGCCCGACCTGGTCCTGACGGATATCACGATGCCGGGCCGCAGCGGGCTCGAGTTCATCAAGGACTTGAAGGCCACGAGGCCGGACCTGCGGATTCTGGTCGTTTCGATGCACGACGAGCTGATCTACGCCGAGCGGGTCCTCAGGGCGGGGGCCCAGGGCTACGTCATGAAGGAGGCGGGCGGCGAGAAACTGCTCGCCGCGATTCGCCAGGTCCTGGATGGGCAGATCTACGTCAGCTCCCGGATGTCGGCCCGCATCCTCGAATCCCTTTCGGGGCGCAAGCCCAGGGGTTCCCACTCTCCGATTGAAACGCTGAGCGACCGGGAGTTCGAGGTGTTCCAGATGATCGGACAGGGGAAGAGCACGAGGGACATCGCCCATCAGCTCCATCTCAGCCCGAAGACCGTCGACGTGCACAGGGCGCACCTGAAGGAAAAGCTCGGACTGACCGATGCCACGGCGCTTGTCCGCCATGCGGTGCGCTGGGTCGAGACGCAGCACGTTTCCTGACGCGGACGGGCGGAGGCCGCTGCAATTTATGCACAGTTCTCCGCAATGATTGCGGAGACGTTCGGGGGGCAACGGGCTAGGGTAGGCCGTCAACCCAATACCCACCCGTCATGACTGTTGTGCCGCTAACGCTTACGATCAGCCTCTGCCTTGTCTTCACATTCGTCGTCTTTTTCATACGTGAGCACGCCCGCGGCAACTTGAGCAGCGCGGAGCGCGACTCCCTGCTTCCGCTGGCCGAGGAGAAACCCGCCTACGTCCGCCGCTCCGGCGCGGCCGGGGTTCGCTTCCAGCCGGACGAAGGGGGGCCCTGGAGTTCGTGACGGGTCGGCACCCGCAGCGTCGATCCAGCCCGCCTCATGTCCGACCGGAAGATCACGGTAGAGTTCAACGACCAGATAGTCCGCCAGTTCCTCATTGCGTGCGTTGCCTGGGGAGCGGTTGGAATGCTCGTGGGGGTCCTGATCGCCTCCCAGCTCAATTTTTGGCAGCTTAATTTCAGCACGCCCTGGCTGACCTGGAGCCGGCTCCGCCCGCTTCACACGAATGCGGTGATCTTCGCCCTCGTGGGCAACATGATGTTCGCCGGCGTCTATTACTCGACGCAGCGCCTGGTCAAGGCGAGGCTGGCGAGCAATTTCCTGTCGCAGCTGCATTTCTGGGGGTGGCAGGCGATCATTGCCTCGGCGGCGGTGACGCTGCCCCTGGGCCTGACGCGCGGGCAGGAGTACGGTGAACTCATCTGGCCCATCAACCTCGCGGTCGTCCTGGTCTGGGTGGTGTTCGCGGTCAATTTCTTCTGGACCCTTGGCATCCGGCGCGAGCCGAGCCTTTACGTCGCGATATGGTTCTACATCGCAACCATCATCACCGTGGCGATGCTCTACGTCGTCAACCACCTGTCGATTCCGACCAGCTGGACGCACAGCTACTCCATCTTTGGCGGGGTTCAAAACGCGCTGGTGCAGTGGTGGTACGGGCACAACGCCGTGGCGTTCTTCCTCACGACTCCGATCCTCGGCATAATGTATTATTTTCTGCCGAAGGCTGCCGGGCGCCCGGTGTACTCCTACCGCCTGTCGGTCGTTCACTTCTGGTCCCTGGTGTTCGTCTACATCTGGGCCGGGCCGCACCACCTGCTGAACACCGCCCTCCCCGGGTGGCTGCAGACCCTCGGGATGACCTTCTCGCTCATGCTCTGGGCGCCGTCCTGGGGCGGAATGCTGAACGGGCTGCTCACTCTGCGGGGAGCCTGGGACAAGGTGCGCACCGACCCCGTTCTCAAGTTCTTCGCCGCCGCCGTCACCTTTTACGGGATGGCCACCTTCGAGGGGCCGCTCCTCTCGATCAAGTCGATCAACGCGCTCGCCCATTACACCGACTGGATAATCGCCCATGTGCACGTGGGAGCCCTTGGCTGGAACGGATTCATGGCGGCGGGGATGATCTACTGGCTCCTGCCCCGCCTCTGGAACAAGCCGCTTCACAGCGTGGCGCTCGCGAACCTCCACTTCTGGGTCGGCATCACGGGAATCCTCCTGTACGCGGGCGCCATGTGGACGAGCGGCATCAGCCAGGGCCTGATGCTCAATGCCACGGCGGAGAACGGGACCCTTCTCGAATACCCAAACTTCCTCGATACGGTGAACGCGATCCGGTTCCTGATGCTGATGCGCGTCATCGGCGGGGCGCTTTACCTCACGGGCTGGATCCTGATGGCCTACAACGCGTGGCGGACCGTGCGCGGGGCGCAGCGGGTCAACGGCACGATCGAGGTCTTCGAGGACGAGCCCGCGCCCGCCCGGCTGACCCTGGCCGGGGCCGTCATCAATCCGCCGGTCGTCTTCTCCGTTCTGGGATTCGGCTTTGTCTGCGCATGGATGTTCGGGCGCAATCTGGTCAGCATCGCCGGCCTCGCCGGGGCCATGCTCTGCGTCATCCTGGCCTACGCCCATTTCGAAACGCGCTGGAGAAAATGGGGGGACTGGTATGAGCGGCTGCTCGTCAATTCGCTCCCATTCACGATCCTCACCTTTGTGGCCGTCGTGGCCGGCGGCCTGATCCAGATCATACCGACGATCGTCGTCCACCAGGCCGCCAACGTGGAGGACCGGCGGCAGATCCCCTACACCCCGCTCGAGCTGGCCGGCCGCGACCTGTACGTGCGCGAGGGCTGCTATCTCTGCCATTCGCAAATGATCCGCACGCTCGTCCCGGACGTCCTGCGCTACGGGGACTATTCGCGGCTCGGCGAATCGATCTACGATCATCCGTTCCAGTGGGGCTCGAAGCGAAACGGGCCGGACCTTGCGCGGGTTGGAGGGAAGTACCCGGATGTCTGGCACCTGCGGCACATGGAAAATCCGCGCTCGGTTTCGCCGGGCTCGAACATGCCGAATTTCCCCTGGCTGCTGTCCGACGCCCTGGACACGGGCACGCTTCCGCGAAAGATCGCCGTGCAGCGGCAGCTCGGGGTGCCCTATCCCGCCTGGACCGATGCCGAGATCGCCGCGAGCGCAGCGGCCCAGGCAAGGGCGATCGCGCGGGACCTGCGGGATGCCGGGGCCTATGTCGCTCCGGACAAGGAGATCGTCGCCCTGATCGCCTACCTGCAGCACCTCGGCAAGTACGAGTCCGTCAAGCAGTCGGGCCATGCCGCGCTGCTGAACGACTGAACCCCGTCTTTCGCCCATGTTCGACCATGTTGTTTACGGAGACTCGGCCGCGGTCATCACGATCGGGGCGTTTGCCGCCGCCGCATCGATTTTCATCTCGATCAGCTGGCGCGCCCTCCGGATGAAAAGGGCGCAGATCGACCATTTGGCAAACCTGCCCTTCACGACCGCAACTCCCGCGGCCCGCCATGAATCCGACACCGCAAGAACGACACCCTGAGGATCCGCTTCGTCCGCACAGCTACGACGGCATCCGGGAGTTCGACAAACGACTGCCGAACTGGTGGCTCTTCACGCTGTATGGCGCCATCGTTTTCTGGATCGGATACTGGTCCTATTTCGAGTGGTTCCATACGGGACTGAGCGGATCGCAGCAGGTGGAGCTGGCGATGGCGCGGATTGAGGCGGAAAAGCTGTCCACGCTCGCGGCCACGCACGTCGATGACGGAAGCCTTTGGCAGATGAGCCGCAATCCGGTCGTTGTCGCCGCCGGCCGCGCCACGTTCACCTCCATGTGCGTGAGCTGCCACAAGGAGAGCCTGCGCGGCGTGGATGACGGCGGAATCGGGGCGAACCTGCGCAGGCAAGTCTGGATTCACGGGGGACTGCCGACGCAAATCATCCAAACGGTCACGGGCGGCGTCCTGGCCAAGGGCATGCCGACATGGGGTCCCATTCTGGGGCGGAAGAAGATCATCGAGGCCGTGGCTTACGTCCTGAGCTACCATCGGGAAGGCGAGCCGATGTCGATCCAGCCGTCCGCGCCCAAGCAGTGATGAGCGCAGCCAAATGGAACTCGACCCGCGCCCAAATCTCGACTCGGTCGCGACGATCCGCGACGACGGTTCTCGCCGTTTTGTCTACATGGCCGACGTCCGCGGATCGTTCACGCGGATGCGCGAGGTCTCCGGGCTGGTCCTGATCGCGGTCTATCTCCTGCTGCCCTGGATCCCCGTCCGCGGCTATCCCGCGGTGTTTCTCGACATCGCAAGCCGGCGGTTTCACCTCTTCGGCCTGACCCTGGCCGTGCAGGACGCGTGGCTCCTGTTCTTCCTGATCACCGGACTCGGATTTTCGCTTTTCTTCGTAACCGCGCTCCTTGGCAGGATCTGGTGCGGCTGGGCCTGCCCGCAGACCATCTTCCTGGATCATGTCTTCCGCCGGATCGAACGATGGATCGAGGGGGATGCCGTGCGGCGGCGCCTGCTCGCCGGCGCCCCGTGGACTGCGGGCAAGGCCGCGAAGCGTGTCCTGAAGCATTCGCTCTACATTGCGGCGTCGGCGATCATCACCCACCTGTTTCTCGCCTACTTTGTGTCGATTCCGCACGTGTGGGCGATGATGCGCGCCGCGCCCGGGGCGAATTGGAGCGTCTTCCTGTTCATAGCCGTTGCGACGGGCATCCTCTATTTCAATTTCGCCTGGTTCCGCGAGCAGCTCTGCATCGTCATCTGCCCCTACGGCAGGCTCCAGTCGGCGCTCGTGGACGACCACACGCTGATCATCGGCTATGACGCCGGGAGGGGCGAGCCCCGAACCACATTCGCGGAGGCGAGGAGGCACGCGGACGGCGCCGTGACGGCCGGCGAAGGCGGATCGGCCCGGGGCGATTGCATCGCCTGCAGCCGATGCGTGCAGGTTTGTCCGACCGGCATCGACATCCGGGACGGCCTGCAGCTTGAGTGCATCGGCTGCGCGGCCTGCATCGACGCCTGCGACGAGGTGATGACGCGCCTTCGCCGCCCGCGCGGCCTCATCCGGTACGATTCGCTCTCCGGCTTCGCAGGCAGGCGTACGCGCTGGCTGAGGCCCCGCACCGCGCTATACGGAATCCTTCTGCTTGCCGGGGCCGGCGTCGCAACGTGGGCCCTGTCGACAGTCCGTCCCGAAAGCCTCGGCGTCACGCGGATGACGGGCGCGCCGTATTTCGTCGATTCCGATAGCGTCCGCAACCAGTTCTTCATCCGGATCGTGAACAAGCGGCCGGAGCCGGCCCGGTTCGTCCTCAGGCTGGAGCAGGCGCCCGCCGGGTTGCGGCAGACCGGGCTCACCGACGCCATCGACATACCCCCGCTTGGCGAGATCGTCGAGCCGCTCATCCTCCAGGTGGTCCGCAGCGCTTACCAGGGCCCATTCATTGTCCGGATTCTGCTTCAACCCGGGACTGGCGGCCCGGCCATGGAGCGCCGGGTCGAGTTTCTCGGGCCGGACGTCCGCCTCCTTCGGGAGGAGGAGGAGGAGCGTCGCACGCAAAATGGAACTCTCATCCGTTGACTCGCCGGAGGCGGCCTTTGTCGCGGGCCTGGTCACAAGCCTGCATTGCGCGGGCATGTGCGGGCCGCTCGCGTGCGCCCTGATGCCGGTGCGGGGCGAGAGGTCCGACCCGCAGGTGGTCAGCACTGTCTATCACGCAAGCCGCCTGGCGGCTTACGCGGTCCTCGGCGCGGCCGCGGGAGGCCTGGGGAGCCAGCCGCTCTCATTCGTTTCGCACTCGGCCCTTCGCTGGCTTCCGTGGATCCTCGTGTTCTTCTTTCTGGGCCTTGCATTCCGGTGGGACCGCTGGATGCCGAGGCCGGCCGGCCTTGGCATGCTCACCTTCAAGCTGCGCGGCTGGCTGCGCGGCCGCTCGCGGACAACCGCCGCGTGCGCGCTCGGGCTCGCCACTCCGCTCCTGCCCTGCGGCCCGCTCTATTTCCTCCTCGCGCTGGCCCTCGTGTCGGGATCGGCGCTGCGCGGGACCGAGTTCATGCTGGCGTTCGGCCTGGGCACCGTTCCGCTCCTGTGGCTTGCGCAGTCGCAATTCCAATGGCTGCGCGCCCGGCTTTCCCCGCTTTGGCTCGGTCGCCTGAGAATCGCGCTCGCGCTGTCGGCGGCCGTGGTCATCTCGTGGCGCCTGCGCGCCACCCTGGGGCTTGCGGGGCCCGATCCCGCCGCGTTCTGCTGCTTCTGAGACCATGGGAACGCGTGCCCCATCGTGCCGGCATTGCGGCGCGCCGCTCATCGATGAGCGCATGCGCGAATCCGGGTTTTGCTGCTCCGGATGCGCCTACGTCTTCAGGCTCGTCCATGAGCACGGACTCGCCGGCTATTACCGCCTGAAGGACGCGGTTACCCAGCCTGCCGACACGGCGGTCTTTGAGCCGAGGGATCATTCCTGGCTGGCCGAAGCGCAGCGCGGGGCCGAGGCGGCGGCCGGCGGTCCGCCCGCCCTGATGCTGAGCCTCCAGGGAGTGTCCTGCGCAGGCTGCGTGTGGCTGATCGAGCGGCTGTTCCAGGAGCAGCCCGGCGCCCGCGACATATTCGTGAACGCGCAGCTCGGCTCGATGCGCATCCGGTGGGTGCCGGGCCCCTTCTCGGCGGCGGATTTTGCCCGAAAGCTCCAGGCCTTCGGCTACCTCGTCGGGCCGGACGACCCGCAGCGTGCGGACCCGGAGAGCCGGGGCCTTCTTGTGCGCCTGGGTCTCTGCGCGGCTTTCGCGCTCAACGTCATGCTTTTTGCGCTGCCCGCGTACTTCGGGATGGACAGGTCATTCGCCTACGCGGGCCTGTTCGGAGTCCTTTGCCTCGGGTTTGCGACCCTGAGCTTCATGGTCGGCGGGAGTTACTTCCTGGGGAGGGCCTTGCAGGCCCTGCGCATGGGCGTCATGCACATCGACCTGCCGATCGCCGTCGGGATTCTAGGCGCGTATTCGGGCTCGCTCTTCGGCTGGCTCACGGGACGGCCCCGTTTCGTGTATTTCGACTTCGTCTCCACGTTCATCTTCCTGATGCTTGTCGGCCGCTGGGCGCAGGTGGCCGCGGTGGAGCGCAACCGGCGGCGCCTGCTCGGCCGCCAGCCGGCGCCGCCCCGGGTCCGGGTGGGCGACAATGGATCGACCCGGGAGGTCCGCCCGGAGGATCTGCGGCCCGGCGACGCGTTCCGGGTGCCCTCGGGCCGGACAATTCCGGTCGCCTCGCGGATGATTTCGGCCGAAGCCTTGTTTTCGCTGGCCTCCATAAACGGCGAATCCGAACCCCGGATCCTGCGGGCGGGCCAGACCGTTCCGGCGGGCGCGGTGAATGTGGGCCGCGAGGAATGCCGGGTTGAATCGCTCGAAACGTGGAAGGAGTCGCTGCTTGCCAGGCTTCTCGAGCCCGGCGAGCGCCCGGGTTGGAGGCATGCGTTTCTCGAAAGGATCGTCAGGGGCTACCTGGTTGGGATTCTCGTTACGGCTGTCGCCGTCGGAATCGCGTGGTGGGTGCGGACGGGCGATGCCCCGAGGACGTGGTCGGTGGTCACGGCCGTGCTCGTCGTTTCGTGCCCCTGCGCAATCGGCCTTGCGTTCCCCCTCGCCGACGAGATGGCCACGGCCGCGCTTCGCCGCCGCGGCGTGTTTGTGAGGGAAAACGACCTGTACGGAAAGCTCCCTGCGGTGCGAAGGCTCGTTTTCGACAAGACCGGGACGCTGACCCTTGAAACGCCTGCACTGCGGAACATCGGGGAAATCCCGAAACTGGACGGAGAAGGGCGCTCAGCCCTGCTCTCCCTTGTCCGGGACAGCGCCCATCCGGTGAGCCAGTGCCTGCTGGAGTCCCTGCTCGCCTTCGGACCGGCCGAGCCGCTGCCGGGCGAAGTCCGCGAGACGATCGGCTTTGGCCTTCAATTGGATTCGGGGGGCCGCCGCTGGAGCCTTGGACGGCCCGGCTGGCGGGGCCAGGCGGGAGTCGCCGGGCAGGCTCCGCCCGCGCCAGGAGCGGATTCCGAGACGGATGCCGAATTCACTTGCGACGGGCGCGCCGTCGCACGCTTCCGTTTTGCGGACACGGTGCGGGCCGATGCCCGGCGCGAGGTCGGCGCGTGGGTCCGCCGCGGGTACGGCGTATTCATCCTGAGCGGAGACCGGGTGGAGAAGGTGGAAAAAATGGCGGCTGAACTGGGACTTCCGGCGGACCATGCGGTGGCCGGGCGCGGGCCCAGGGAAAAGGCGCGATGGCTCGAGGAGAACGACGGCGCCCGCACGCTGATGCTTGGAGACGGCGCGAATGACGGCCTCGCCTTTGACCGCGCATTGTGCCGGGGAACTCCGGTCATTCACCGCGGACTGCTCGAGGGGAAGGCCGATTTCTACTATCTGGGCCGGGGAATCGGCGGGATCCGCTCCCTTTTTGAGATCAGCGCCATGCGCAGGCGGACGCACACAATCATCCTCGTCTTTTCGGTTGCCTACAATGTCCTTGCCGTGGGGCTGGCCGCGGCCGGGCGCATGAGCCCCCTTGTTGCCGCGATTCTCATGCCGGCCAATTCCCTGACCACGCTCGCCCTGGTCAGCGCGGGCATGCGCCGGGCGTTCCGCTAGTTAAGCGGAAGACCTCAAGTATTGAATGAAATTCAGTACTTGAGGCCTGAGGTCTTTTCACGTCACCGCAGCTTTCTCAACCCAGTCCCAATGCCGG
>CAZSEH010000082.1:0-15508 GCA_964605835.1 uncultured Opitutaceae bacterium | reverse complement strand
GGCCGCGAACGACGCGGCCTGTCCGGAAGGGAATGGATTGTAACGCAACTCTTTTTCCAATATGACCTTACTTCAACTCAACTTTCGCGCCGGCGGCCTCGAGCTTCTTCTTGATCTCCTCGGCCTCCTGCTTGGAGACGCTTTCCTTGACGGCCTTCGGGGCGCCCTCGACCAGGTCCTTGGCTTCCTTGAGGCCGAGGCCGGTGATTGCGCGCACTTCCTTGATGGCGCCGATCTTGTTGGCTCCGGCCTCGAGAAGCATGACGGTGAACTCCGTCTTTTCCTCAACCGGGGCGGCGGCGGCGGCGGCGGCGGGAGCCGCGGCGGCGGCCACGGGGGCCGCGGCGGAAACGCCCCATTTTGCCTCGAGGTCCTTGACCAGACCGGCGATTTCGAGAACCGACTGGCCGGAAAGCCACTCGATGACTTGATCTTTTGTGATGTTGCTCATGTTTATCTCCTGCAGTAGGTTAGCGGCCTTTAGATTGGAAGGCACGTTTAAGGGACGAATCCCCTAGCCTGCCGCGTTTGACTGTTTGATGTGACAAATTGCTGTGCTGAAAGGATCGGTTGTCGGGCGGGTCCGCCTCCGCCGAGGCTTCGGCGGGACGACGGTCCGTTCAACGGTTCCGGGGTGCTTAGGATGCGGTTGCCCGGACCTTTGCCTGCAGGACATTGACGATGCCCTGCGGGACGGCGTTGATGACGCGGACGAAGGCGCCCGCCGGCTGGTTCAGCAGGCCGAGCAGCTGCGCCCGGAGGCTGTCGAGCGAGGGCATTTCGGCCAGCTGATCGACCTCCTTGGACGTGATCAGCTTGCGGCTGAGGATGCCGGCCTTCACCGAGATCTTCTGCTTTTCCTTGAAAAATTGCTTCAGGATCTTGGCGACGCCCGGCGAATTCTTGCCTCCGACGACGATTGCCGTCGGGCCGGTCAGGGCGCCCTCGATGTCGGGAAGGCCCAGGGCCTTCGCGGCGACGCGCAGCGAGCTGTTCTTGATGACGTGAAACTCGGCCTTTTCGACAACGAGCTTGGCGCGAAGGGCGGCCAGGTCGGCGACGGTGGCGCCGGTGAAATTGGCGAGGATCACGTAGTCGGACTTCTTGAGATGGGTCTCGACCTCCGCGATCAGGTATTGTTTTTCGGCTCTCATGGGATCCGGGCTTGAAGTTCAGTACTTGCTGTATTCGGCCGACGCGATGCGCACGGACGGGCTCTGCGATGCCGAGAGCGCGACAAACTTGATGTAGTGGCCCTTGAACGAGGCGGGCTTGGCCTTGCCCACGGCGTCGATGAGGGCCAGGGCATTCTCGACTATCTGCGCGGCGGTGAAGGAGCGCTTGCCGATGCCGACCCCGATGTTGCAGGTCTTGTCCATCTTGAATTCGACGCGGCCGGCCTTGACGGCCTTGATTCCGCCCACGAGGTCGTCGGTCACCGTTCCGCTCTTCGGATTGGGCATGAGGCCCTTGGGGCCGAGGACGCGGGCGATCGTGCGGACGGTCTTCATTGCCTCGGTCGTCGACAGGGCGACGTCGAAGTCGAGCCAGCCCTCGTTGATCTTGGCCATCATGTCCTGGAGCCCGGCGTGGTCCGCCCCGGCGGCCAGCGCCGCCTGCGGATTGTCCGTGAAGACAAGGACGCGCACCTTCTTGCCTGTGCCGTTGGGCAGCGGGGTCGTGCCGCGGATCATCTGGTCTCCCACGGTCGGATCCACCCCGAGCCGGAGTGAAAGCTCGACCGTTTCGTCGAACTTGGCCTTCGGAAACTTGTGGAGAATCTCCACGGCCTCCTTGAGCGGATGCTCTTTCTGCAGGTCGGTGACCTGGAGTGCGGCGCGATAGCGTTTGCTGTGTTTTTCCATTTTGTCCTCCTTGCGGTGTATGCGGCCGGGACTGGGGTCGACGGCCTCCCGCGGGATGTTACCTGTGAAAAGACTAGTCGACGACCTCGATGCCCATGTTGCGGGCCGTGCCGGCGATGATGCGGATTCCCGCCTCGTCCGAGTGGGAATTGAGGTCCTTCTGCTTGAGCCTGACGATCTCGAGCAACTGCTTGCGGGTGACCTTGCCGACCTTGTCCTGGTTGGGCTTGCCCGAGCCGCTGGCGATGTTGGCGGCCTTTTTCAGGAGCACCGAGGCCGGCGGCGACTTCAGGATGAAGGTGAAACTCTTGTCAGCGTAAACTGTGATGATGACCGGCAGGATCATCCCGTTCTGGTCCTTGGTCTTGGCGTTAAAGTCCTTGCAAAACGCCATGATGTTGACGCCTTGCGCACCCAGCGCGGGACCGACCGGCGGCGCGGGATTCGCGGCGCCCGCTGGGAGTTGGAGACGGATGTAACCTTGGATTTTCTTGGCCATGGAATGACTAGGGATCGGGGGCGGGCGGCTTTCCTCACTCCGTGAGGCGCTGCACCTGCCAGTATTCGAGTTCGACCGGCGTGAACCGGCCAAAGATTGAGACGGAGACGCGGAGCTTGCCGCGGTCGGGGTCGACTTCGTCGATGCGGCCGTTCAGGTTGGCGAACGGGCCGTCGTTGATCTTCACTTCCTCGCCGACGCCGTACTGCACCTTCGGCACTTCCTTGCCGCTTGCAGCCTCGATGCGGGCGCGGATCTCGTCGATGTCGGTCTGCCGGAGCGCGGCGGGATGCTCGCCGCCGACAAATCCGATGACGCCGGCCACCTCCTTGACGAAGTACCAGGGCTTGTTGATCAGCTTCTGGTCCTCGCCGTAAAGGCACATTTGGACGAAGACGTAACCCGGGTAGAGCTTGCGCACCTTGGTCGACTTCTTGCCGGCCTTCACTTCCGAGACGGTCTCGGTCGGCAGGAGCACCTCGAAGATCTGGTCGTCCAGCTCCTCGGCCTTCTTGAACCGCTCGATGTACAGCTTCACCTTGTTCTCCTGGCCGGAGAGCGTGTGAAGCGCGAACCATTGCGCGCCGGGAGCTGCTGAGATTTGGGCGGACATGGGCTGTGGCTTTAGCGCACCAGGTCGTGCAGGAACCCGACGACCTGGATAAGCGAGAAATCGCTGATGCTTGTGAAAATCCCGAGAATCACCGACGCGACGATGACGACAATCGTGGAATCCCGCAATTCAGGCCAGGTGGGCCACGTGGCTTTCTGAAGCTCCTCGACCATCTGGCCGAAGAAGACGCGCGTGCTCTGGAACGGGTTTTTCATTTAGGTTTTGGAAGATGGCAGGGGCGGAGGGACTCGAACCCCCAACCGACGGTTTTGGAGACCGCTACTCTACCAATTGAGCTACACCCCTAATAACGTGATTCTTATGCGACGCCGCCGAGGCTCTTTTCGGGAGACCTCGGCGAGGAAGTTAAACGGTTGGAGAGCAGCTTATTCGATGATGTCTGTGATACGGCCTGCTCCGATTGTGCGACCCCCCTCGCGGATGGCGAAGCGCTGCGTCTTCTCCATCGCGATCGGCTGGATCAGCGCGATGTCGATGTTGATGTTGTCGCCCGGCATGATCATCTCGACGCCCTTCGGCAGCTCGATGACTCCGGTGACATCCGTCGTGCGGAAGTAGAATTGCGGGCGGTATCCATTGAAGAAGGGCGTGTGGCGGCCGCCCTCGTCCTTTGACAGGACGTAGATCTCGGCCTTGGCCTTCGTGTGCGGGTGGATCGTCTTGGGGGCGGCGACGACCTGGCCGCGCTCGATCCCGTCCTTCTCGACGCCGCGCAGGAGGATTCCGACGTTGTCGCCGGCCTGGCCCTGGTCGAGCAGCTTGCGGAACATCTCGATCCCGGTGACGACCGTCGTGGAGGTGTCCTTCAGGCCGACGATCTCGACCGTCTCGTTCAGCTTGACGACGCCGCGCTCGATTCGGCCCGTGGCGACCGTGCCGCGGCCCGTGATCGAGAAGACGTCCTCGACGGACATGAGGAAGGGCTTGTCCATCTCGCGCATCGGCATCGGGATTTCCGTGTCGACCGCCTCGAGCAGGTCGGCGATGGCCTTCTCGCCCTCGGGCTTGCCCTCGAGGGCCGCCGTCGCGGAGCCGCGGATGACCTTCGCGTTCTTGCCGTCGAACTGGTACTTGGTGAGAAGGTCGCGGATCTCCTCCTCGACCAGATCGATGAGCTCCTTGTCGTCGATCAGGTCGACCTTGTTCAGGAAGACGACGATCTTCGGAACGCCCACCTGGCGGGCGAGGAGGATGTGCTCGCGGGTCTGCGGCATCGGGCCGTCCGCGGCCGAGACCACGAGAATCGCGCCGTCCATCTGCGCGGCACCCGTGATCATGTTCTTGATGAAGTCGGCGTGTCCGGGGCAATCGACGTGCGCGTAGTGGCGCTTGTCGGACTCGTATTCGACGTGGGACACGGCGATCGTCACCGTCTTGGTGGCGTCGCGCACCGTGCCGCCCTTCGCGATGTCCGCGTAGGACTTGACCGTAGCGAGGCCCTTCCTCGCCTGAACCGCGAGAATCGCGGCGGTCAGGGTCGTTTTGCCGTGATCGATGTGTCCGATCGTGCCGACGTTGACGTGCGGTTTCTTACGTTCGAATGTTCCTTTAGCCATGAGAATAGGTGGGTGACGTGTGTTTGGGTTTGAATCGGAAAGTTGCGACCGGCATTCCATTGTCTGCCCTGGAGCCCAGAACCGGACTTGAACCGGCGACCTCGTCCTTACCAAGGACGTGCTCTGCCAATTGAGCTATCTGGGCAGACCGGGGCATGCTTGCCAAACGCCCATGATTGATTATCAGAGGCTTCTGGCACGCAGACGACGAAGCTGCGGTCAAAAAACGGGAAAGAGGTAAGAAAGTGAACGCCGCGTATGCCCCCGTCAACAGCAAACTTGACGGAAGCCGGCCCCATCGTCCTGACTGTGCGCCCCCATGTATCCCAACTCCGTATCCGCTGATGCCCTGCGTATTTGGATAAGCCGAGTGTTTGTCGTTGCGGGCATGCCCGAGGCGGATGCGGAACAGTCGGCCGGGCAGCTGGTGCAGACGAGCCTCTGGGGTATCGACTCCCACGGTGTCTCCCGGGTGCCGCACTACCTGAACCGGCTGCGGCGGGGGTCCATAAAGGCGCGGCCGGAGATGGCATTTGAGGCGACCGGCCCGGCGACCGGAAATGTCGACGGCGACCACGGCCTGGGTTTCGTGGTTTGCACGTTTGCGGAGGACAAGGCGATAGAGCTTGCGCTGGCGGGCGGCGCTGGAGTCGTCGGCGTGCGCAATTCAAGCCACTGCGGCGCGATCGGCCTATACTCCCGCCGGGCGGCCGCAAAGGGCCTGATCGGGATCTCGTTCACCCACGCGAACTCGTTCGTGATCCCGCACGACGGCAACCGGCCCTTTTTCGGCACCAACCCCATCTCGATCGCGATACCGACGACCGATGCGGCCCGGCCCCTCTGCCTGGACATGGCGACGAGCGTCGTGCCCATGAACCGGATCCACAATGCGCGCCGGGAGAACCGCCCCGTCCCGCCGGGGCTCGGCGTCGACAAGGACGGCCGGGATACGACCGACGCGCGGGCGATCGCCGCCCTCAAGCCCATGGGCGGGCACAAGGGCTATGCGATGGCATTTGTGATCGACATGCTCTGCGGACCGCTGAACGGGATGCCGTATGGACCCCACCTGAACAAGATGTACGAGGAGCTCGACGAATACCGGCGCCTCGGTTCGCTCATGATCGCCCTCGATCCCCGGCGCTTCTTTGGCGGCGCGGGCCTGGCCGCCGCCGCATTCGCGGCCATCGCCGAGGTCAAGAACCAGGGCGAGAGGGTCCTGTACCCGGGCGAACCGGAATACGAAAGCGAGGTCCGCCGGCTTAAGGAGGGAATCCCGGTCGAGCCCGGCCTCTGGGGCCAGTACGCCGAGTGGTCGGAACGCCTGGCGATTCCCCTGCCCATCCCCCCTGGGGCGGGATAGCCCGCACCGGGCCCTACGGCCCGACCCAGATCCTGTAGAAGCCGGGCGCCAGGCGGTCGCCGATCCGGAAATCCCTCGACAGGTAGCCGAGGAAGAAGCTGTCCGCGGCGGTGCCGGAGCGCGCAGTCGGGACGAGCGGCCAGACAAGCCCCGCGGCGTCCACGGCCGCCATGAATTCGAGCGGCTCCCAGGCCCGGGTCCGCAGTTCGACCGGCGCGCCGGGCGCATCGGGTATTGATTCAGTCAATACAACCCGGCCCGTCCTGGCATCCGCCGCGGACACGCAGGCCATGCGCGGGCCGAGGGCCGGCGGCGGCGCGTCGGCCCTGCCGATTCCAATCAGGGGATTGCTCCCGAGCGGGCCCGCCTGCAGGGCTTCGGCGGCCCGCAGGGGCGGAGCGGCGGGGACCAGGCCGAGCCCGAGCCTGTCCCCCGCGAAGACGAGCCGGGGCTCATACCCGGTGAAGGACCCTTCGGGCGGGCGGGCGGGGATGTCCTTTTGGGCGCTGCTCCAGTGCGTGGGCAGAAAGAGCGGGGTCGGATCGTGCAGGGCGGCGTCCTCGCCCGCCAGATCGCCGGCGGTGGGATCGGTTCCACCTCCGGCGGAGCGCAGCAACCGCACGCTTGGGGCCGGCGGGGAAACCGGGGCGGCGGGCGGCGCCGGGGGACGCCGGAACAGGGCCGCGGCCAGAACGATCAGGACCAGGCCGGCCGCGATCGCCGGCAGCCACTGCCGCACCGCGCCCGGGAGTCCTGCGTCTGCCTTCTTATCCACGGTGCCGCGTCGCCATCGCCATGCCTATCGCGCGGCGGCTCCGGATGGGGACTCCTGCGCCGCGAGCGCGACGTACGAGAAGCCCGCGCCGACCGCCATCGATTGAATGCGCGTGATTTCCCCGATCGGAACGTCGACGCCCGCCAGAAGGAGGAGAACGGCGTGCTTGTCCCTGTGCCCCTGGGTCCGCAGCCATTCCGGCAGCTGCGCCTGCGTCAGGAGGCCCTCGTCGGTCAGGATCTGCCCCGAGCCGAGGATCCTCAGGTGGCAGGTCGTGCGGACCGCGGTTGAGCGCGCCCCCTCAATGCTCGGCAGCGGGTCGCCGAGGATGAGCCCGGGCGAAAGCACGAACCGCGAGCCGAACAAAAGAAAGAACAGGGCGAGGGCGCCCACGTTCACGTAGAAAAGGACGTCGAAATTCCGGGGCGGGGGCGCCAGGCGCGAAGCGATGTCGAGCGGGCGGGTGATCATTTTCCATCCCCCTCGGGCGCCTGGGCCGGCCCCGGATTCGCCCGGTAGTCGACCAGCAGGTACTTCATGATCTCGTTGCCCGCCCATTCGATGTCACGGACTATGGCGCGGACCCGGCTCGAGAGAAAATGGTGCGCAATGTGCGCGGGGATCGCCAGCATGAGGCCGCCGGCCGTGCTCAGGAGCGCCTGCCACATGCCGGCGGACAGGGCATGCGGCGTCGCGTAGTCTCCGCCCTTCTCGAATGCGATGAACGTGGCCGCCATGCCGAGGACCGTGCCCAAAATCCCGGCGAGCGGCGCCACCTGGGCGATCGCGGCTATGGAACCGAGCCGGCGCTCAAGGGCCGGCACCTCGACGATGGCCGCCTCCTGGACGTGGAAGCGCATCGTCTCGGCGTCGTCCTCCGAGTGCAGAAGCGCCGCCTTGACGACGGCCGCCACGGGCCCGGGAGTCTCCTCGCAGACCGTCAGGGCCTCGACCAGCCGGCGCTTGGCGAGGATGTTTTTGATCCCGTTGATGAACGCCGTGGAGCGGATCTGCCCGCGATGAAGGTAAAGCGTGCGCTCGACGACGAGGACGAATGCCGCGAGGCCGAGGACCAGCAGCACCCCCATCATGGGGCCGCCCTTGGAAAACAGGCTGAAGTTGAAGACGGACATTGGCGGAGGGAGGCGTTTGGTTTGTCTTGGGGCCGGGCTACGGGTGGGCCGAGGGGGAATTGAGGTTGGCCAGGTTGGACTGGGCGAGCGCCGAGAACGGCAGGCCCGAGGCGACAATCAGCTTCCAGGCCTGCACCGACTGGTCGATCTGGCCCTGCTGCTCGAAAAGTTCGCCGAGCCCGAACAGGGTCTTTGCCATCCAATAGCGGCCCTTCTCGCCCAGTTCGGCGCCCTTCGCGCCATTCAGGAGGAAGGGCTCCACAACGTCGCCCCACCAGACCTCCCTCGCCTGCTGGGGCCGCTCCCGGCGCCTGTAGATGTAGCCCAGGTTGAATCCGGCCTCGACCCTCACGTCCGCCGGGGCGTCGACCCGCTCGCACAGGTCCTCGAACAGGGCGCGGGCGCGCTCCTCGTGGGAGGGATCGCTTCCCGACTGGGCGTTGTGGCACTTGGCGAGCGCAAGCCGGGCTATGATCGCGTTGGGGGTTCCGGCGTAGGCAGGGTTGTCGACCAGGGACTCGTACGCATGCTGCGCCTGCGGGAACTGGTTCAGTCTGCTCATGACGTCGCCCTGCATCAGCCTCGCGTCGAACACGAGGTCATTGCCGGGGTAGGTTGTGACGAGCCGCTCGAGCAGCCTGTCGGCCTCGTTCAGGTTCTGCTCCTGGCCGAGCCGCCCCGCCATCGTTGCGGCCTGGTACAGGGCGTAGGGCGCATAGCGGCTTTTCGGAAAATTGTCGGCGAGGTTGGTCAGGAGCTGCTGGGCCTCGACGACCTTGTCCTGGCGCTCGTCGAAATTGGCCTCGGCAAAGTAGGAGGTGGCCGCCGCATCGGAGCCGCGGTATTCCTCGCGAAGGCGCTTCAGGATCGAAAGCGCCTCGGCCTCGCGCTTGAGGTCGAAGCAGGTCTGGGCCTTCAAAAGAAGGCTGCTGCTGGCGATTTCCTGCCTCAGAACCGGATCGAGGCCGGAAAGAAGCTCCGCAAGGCCGTCCACCAGCCGCAGGGCTCGCTCCACGTCGCGCGCATCGACGGCCAGGCGCGCCTGGAGCCAGGCCATCCGGGCGCGCAGTTCCGCGGACAGGTCCGGCGAGAGCCGCGCGGCCAGGAGCCGGTTGACGCGCTCGTACGCCTCTGCGCTGCGGTTGTCCAGTTGGAGGGCCCTGGCAAGATTCCACTCGGCCTCCCACCGGTTGACCGCGTCAAACTGCGGGCTGCGCGCCTGCTCATCGACGACGGCCTCCGCCTCCTTGAGGGCCCCCGCCTTGATTTCCGCCTCCACCCGCTGGAACATGAGATCGCCCGGCCGGATTCCCGGGGGCGGGCTGCCCACGACTGCGGCGTAGGCTTCGGCGGCGCTTCGGTAGTCCCGGGCCCGATACCAGGCTTCGGCGACGACCACGTTGAGCTGGGAACGGACGCCGAGCCAGTCCGCCCCCGCCCCCCCTCCCGGAAGGGCGTCGCGCGTCTGCCGGGCGTAGTCCGCCGCGGTCCGGTAGTGCTGCTGCTCCCATGCGGCGCCCACAAGGACGCCCAGGGCGTACGGCTTCAGGGGCGAGCCGGGGAACCTGTCGAGAAGCGAGCGCGCGGAATCCTCGGCCTGGCCGTAGTCCTTGTCGCCGAGCGCCCATTGCGCCCGAATCAGAAAGAGGTCGTCCAGGATCGGATGCGGCGTCGAGCCTCCGATGAGCTTGTCCAGCTCAGCCCTGAAAACATCCCTGCCCGACCCATCGGCGAGCGCCCGCGCGAGCAGCTGCAGCGCCTGCCGCTGCCGGTCGGGATCGACTCCGTTGTCCAGGAGCTGGAACAGGGCGATCCGGCCGGGGCCGCCGCCGGCCCCCGCGATGAGCCCGAGCAGCAGCCGGAAATCATCGGCGCGCGCGTGCTCGCGGGCCGGAAGAGCGAGGATGTCGCGCTGCAGGGCGTCGATCGCGGCGGCGGTCCGGCCGAGCGCGTTCAGCATGACCGCGTACGAGCGCGCAAAGTCATAGCCGACGCTGCCGGGATAGTTCTCGGCGTTCTTACGCGCCTGCTCGGCTTCGTCCGCCGTGACGCGGTCGACCTGCAAACGCGCCTGCTCGCGGGCGAGCTGGAAGCGCGCCCGCGTCAGATTGGTCCCGCCCGCCGCGGCCTGGGTCTCCGCCTGGCCGAACAGGTCCCCAGCCCTGGCGAATTCACCGGCGGAGGAGGCGACCATTCCCTGGAGGAAAAAATTCCAGGGCCGGTCCTCGGCCGGAAGTTCGGCCGCCTTGACGGCGGCCAGTTCGTTTCTCGCCTGCGCCATCTGGCGCAACGCCGCATCGGCAAGACCCGCCCTAAGGTGCCATGCGGAGCCGTGCGGAGGCGCAAGTCCGTTGAGCGCCTTGAGCGCCGCGTCCGGCCTGCCCTCGTCGAGAAGCGCCGTCGCCAGGGCGATTGTCAGGGCCCGGGTGTCCATCCCCTGGGAGGAAAGCAGCTGCTGGTACATGCCGGCGGCGATGCTCGGAAAACCAAGCTCCTCCGCCCTTTGCGCGGCGGAAAGGGACAGCCCGGCCTGCCCCGCAGAAATCGCCGGCGGCGATGGCGCAAGCGGCACCGGCGCATTCAGCGGTTCCTGGGCGCGCGCCAGAGCAACCGCCGTCACCGTCAGGAAAAGGAGTTTTCGAATGGGCATACCAGCCGCGGCGAGCTTGCCAGCTCGGCTGGAACAATCAACCGCGTTGTCGCGCGCTTGGTGTCTTTTCACCGGGGCGGGGTTCCCATTTGCTCTGGCATATGCGGGGCCGCCTGCTAGGGTCGGCGGGCAATCCGCAACCCCAAGATTTCATGACCACACTCATAATCCTCCTCGGTCTAGTCGCCATCGTCGTCATCGCGGCCGCCTGGGCCGTCGGAATCTTCAATTCGCTCGTCGCACTGCGCAACCGGTTCAAGAACGCATTCGCCCAGATCGACGTCCAGCTGAAGCGCCGCTACGACCTGATTCCAAACCTGGTCGAGACGGCCAAGGGGTACCTGAAGCATGAGCACGAGACCCTTGAGGACGTCATCAAGGCCCGAAACATCGCCTACACCGCATCGCAGGCGGCCGCAGCCAATCCGGCCGACGGGGCCGCGATGAAGGGCCTTGTGAGCGCCGAGGGCGGCCTCGCCGGGGCCCTGGGCCGCCTGATGGTCGTTTCGGAGCAGTATCCCGACCTCAAGGCCAACCAGAACATGATGCAGCTCACCGAGGAGCTGACCTCGACCGAGAACAAGATCGCCTTCGCCCGCCAGGCCTACAATGACACGGTGATGGTCTACAATACGTCGAGGGAGACCTTCCCAAATGTCCTGATCGCAGGCATCGGCGGCTTCCAGCCAGCGGAGCTTTTCAAGATCGAAGACGCCACCGAGCGAAACGCGCCCAAGGTCCAGTTCTGACCGGCCCGGACCGGACGCCATGGACTTCTTCGGCGCCGAAGAGCGCGCTAAAAAGCGCACTCGGTACCTGATCTTTCTTTTCGTCCTCGGACTGGTGGGAACGATGATCGCCGCCTACGGCTTTGCGCGGGTGGCCGAGGGCTTCCTCGCCAATTCCTCCACCCATCGGTACCGCTACAACTACAGCCGCTACTCGTCCGACAACAGCTACGCCGAAGCCCAGGAGGCGGATTCCCCCCTCTGGCAGCCGGGGCTGATGGTCGCGGTCGTCATCGTCACGTCCGGAATCGTCGGCATCGCCTCCCTGGTCAAATGGTCCGAACTTCGCCAGGGCGGGGCGGCGGTTGCGGCCGCGGTCGGAGGCCGGCGGGTCGATCCGCACTCCACCGATCTCGCCGAGAGGCGGCTCCTCAATGTGGTCGAGGAGATGTCGATCGCCGCGGGCCTGCCCGTGCCCGCCGTTTACGTCCTGGACGATGAGCCGGAGATCAACGCGTTCGCAGCCGGGCTGACGACCAACGATGCCGTCGTGACCGTGAGCCGCGGCGCCCTCGACAAGCTGACCCGCGACGAGCTCCAGGGCGTCATTGGCCACGAATTCAGCCACATCCTGAACGGGGACATGCGCATGAACATGCGCCTGACCGCCCTGATATTCGGGATCCTGGTGATTGCGATCATCGGCCGCGGAGTCCTTTACGGAATGCGCCGAACCCGCGGGAAGGGGGCGGCGGCGGCCCTGTTGATCGGGATCGGGTTGTTCATTCTCGGCTACATCGGTTATTTTTTCGGCCGGCTGATCCAGGCCGCCGTGTCGCGCCAAAGGGAGTTCCTCGCCGACGCCTCGTCGGTTCAGTTCACCCGCAATCCGGCGGGCATAGTGGGGGCGCTTCGCCGGATCGGCGCGGCCGGTTCCGCAATGGAGCACCACCAGACCACGGCCATCGGACATTTCTTCTTTTCGCAGAGTTTCCGCTCCAGTTTCGGCGGAATTCTGGCGACCCATCCGCCCCTGGAGGCGCGGATCCGGGCGATCGACCCGCAATTCGACGGGAAGTTCACCCCTCCCCCGGCGGCAATTCCCCTGGCGCCAAGTCCGGCCGTGCACGCCGCGCCGGCTCCCGCCGCCCCGCCTGCGGACTCCCCTCTCCTGCCGCCGATCATCCAGTCCCTTGGAGGAGCCGCCTCGATCAATCCCCTGGCCCTCCTGGCGGCCGCTGGGACCCTCCCGGCCGCGGCTGTCAACGATTCCAAAAACCTGCTCCAGAAGATCCCCGATCGCCTTCGGACGGCGACCCGCTCTTCGACGGAAGCGCCGACCCTCCTTTTCGCCCTTCTGCTCAGCTCCGACCCGGCCGTTAGAAACAGCCAGATGTCCGCCATCTCGTCCGGAGCGGATGCAAACGTGGCGCGCGTCCTCCCCGAGATCGAGCCGCTGCTGAGGGATGTGGATGCCTCCCAAAAGCTGCCCCTGGTCCTCCTGGCCCTTCCCGCCCTGAATGCGCTCGACGAGGCCTCCCGCCGGAATCTCGACCAGACCCTGGACCACCTTGTTCACGCGGACGGGCGTGTCACGACGTTCGGCTACGCCCTTCAGAAGATCGTCCGGCGCAACCTCGGCGTCGGCGCCAATCCGACCGCAATGGCCGCCCGCACTTATTCGTTCCCGGATGTCGCGGCTGAAATGAACGTCGCCCTTTCCGCGCTGGCCCGCTGCTCAAGCGACGACGAGGCCGAGGCCGCCCGCGCATTCGCCGCCGGCGCCGCCCAGCTCAAGCTCCTCGAGGGCCGCCTGAGCCTGCTCGCACCCGGCGCCTGCGGTTTCAGCCAATTGGACGCGGCGCTCGACCGCCTGGCCGCCACCAGCGGGCCGATAAAGAAGAGGCTGCTGACGGCGGCCGCCTACGTGGTCAACGCGGACGGCGTGCTTTTGCCCGGCGAAATCGAACTTTTCCGCGCGATGGCCGCATCCCTGGACGTTCCGCTGCCGGCCCTCCCGACCTGACCCCGGATCGCCGTACCTTCAGGGCCCCAGGAGTTTCCGATTCTCGGAGCTGTCCTTTCCGTAATCATCATCCCCGGTGCAGGCTTCCGTCGATTCGACGAAGCGCAGGCCGTAGGGGAAACGCCACAGCCAGCACGCGCCGTCGCGCCTGTCGTGAACAAGAAGGAACTCCGGATCGGCGTCCCGCAGGATCGTCGTTATGCTGTAACTCCCCTGGGTCACCCGCTTGAGGTCGCCCGGGAGGCGCACAAGGATGGGAATCGGATCCAGCGAGACCGTCCAGCTTCCGCTCACGCCCACGGGAGAGCCGCCTTGGAAATAATACCCGAAGAAGCGCGGCGGCGCGAAATGCCCCGTTGCGTGCATCCGCCGGAGCTGCTCGTTGACCGCGCCGACAAAGTGCACGCGCCACGGAAGATCCACCGGAAGGGTGAAGTTCGGGAGGGGTATGAGCACGTTGTCGGTCATGGGCGTTGGTTCTCGCAAAGCATAATAACGGCCAATTCCGAATTAAAATGAGCCTCCAGCTGGCACAAAAAGAAAAACCGGGCTTTGCGCTGCGGATTGTTTCAGCTAGGTTCCTCCAAACCGATGTCTTCCGACTTAACCGAGCTTTATCAGCAGGTGATCCTCGATCACAATCGGCGGCCGCGCAACAAGGGCCGCCTGCCGACCGCGAACCGGGTCGCGCACGGCGACAATCCGACCTGCGGGGACCAATGCCATGTCTACCTCCGGATGGACGGGGACCGGATCGCCGAAATCTCCTTTGAGGGCTCCGGTTGCGCAATTTCCCAGGCAAGCGCCTCCCTGATGACGACCCAGATCAAGGGCAAGACGGCGGCCGAGGCCGAGGAGCTTTACCGGCAGTTCCACGAGATAGTCACGTCGGGAAAGGAGCCGGAGGAAATCAGCGACCTGGGCGCATTCGCCGGCGTCCATGCCTTCCCGGCCCGAATCAAGTGCGCCACCCTGGGCTGGCACGCCGCGCTAAATGCGATCAAGGGCGACGAAGTCCCGACCACGACTGAAACCCACAGCGATTGACCGCCATGGACTCACCCTGGAAAAAGGTTCGCGACGATTTTCCGGTGCTTCACCAACAGGTGAACGGCAAGCCGCTTGTCTACCTGGACAATGGCGCAACGACCCAGAGGCCGAAGGCGGTCATCGACGGGCTCTCCCGGTTCTACCAGACGGACAACGCCAACGTGCACAGAGGGTTGCACGCGCTCTCCATGCGGGCCACTGACGACTACGAGGGGGCGCGGAGCCGGATCGCCCGGTTCATCCATGCTGCAGCGCCGGAGGAGGTCGTCTTCACCCGCGGAACGACCGAGTCCATCAACCTCGTCGCTGCGAGCTGGGGCGGCGCCAATCTCAAGCCCGGGGACGCCATCCTGCTCACCGAAATGGAGCACCACAGCAATCTCGTCCCGTGGCAGCTCATTGCGCAGAAGACCGGCGCCAGGCTTCTCTATCTGCCGATAACGGGCGACGAAGGGATCCTCGATCTGTCGCAATTGGACAAGCTGCTGACGCCCAGGGTCAAGGTGTTCGCCTTCACCCATGTCTCCAATACGCTCGGCACCATCAATCCGGTCGCGGAACTCTGCGCCCGAGCCCGGAAAGTCGGGGCCGTCACCGTTGTCGATGCCGCCCAGTCGGCCGGGCACATGCCGCTGGACGTCCAGGCAATCGGATGCGACTTCATGGCCTTTTCGGGGCATAAGATGGCCGGTCCGACCGGAATAGGCGTCCTGTATGGCCGCAATGACCTGCTCGAGGCGATGCCGCCCTGGCAGGGAGGGGGCGGAATGATCGCGAATGTCGATTTCCTCGAGAGCACCTGGAAGCCGGCGCCCGAACGGTTTGAGGCGGGAACGCCCAATTTTGCGGACGCCTACGCGCTTGGCATCGCCTGCGACTATCTGGACGGCCTGGGCCGGCCGGAAATCCAGCGCCACGACGGCGAACTGGCCCGGCAGGCCTACGCCCGGCTTTCCGAACTTCCCGGGATCCGCCTCCTCGGACCGCAGGGCGAGCGCGGGGGCATCGTGAGCTTCGCCCTGCGCGATGTGCATGCCCACGATGTCGTGACATTTGCCGACCAGGATGGCATCGCCCTGCGCGGCGGTCACCATTGCAACCAGCCCCTCATGAAGAGGCTCGGCCTGACGAGCACCACTAGGGCGAGTTTCTACGTCTACAATACCGAAGAGGAGATCGACGTCCTTGTCGCCTCCATGCGGCGGATCCTGAAGTTCTTCGGCGGG
>CAZSEH010000081.1:0-15522 GCA_964605835.1 uncultured Opitutaceae bacterium | reverse complement strand
CCGTTCTCCCGGAAACGGCATCCGCCTCCTGAGCGTGGCCTGCGGCACGTCCCTTGCGGCGGGCGGCGTGGCGGCGCTCAACCAGTGGCTTGAATTCGACACCGACGCGCAGATGCACCGCACGTCCCACCGGCCGATTCCATCCGGAAAAATCGCGACCGGGTCGGCATTCGTCCTCGGTTCGCTCATGTGCATCGCGGCGCTCATGATTATGTTCGCCGGGACGGGGGCCCTGGCGGCGCTTTTCACCCTGCTGACGATCGTCACTTACCTCGGCTGGTACACCCCGGCCAAGCGCTGGTCCCGCTGGAGCACGGAAATCGGAGCGATCGCCGGGGCACTGCCGCCTCTCATCGGCTGGAGCGCCGGGCAGGGCAGCGTCTCGGCCCTTGGGTGGATCCTGTTCGGGTTCCTCTATTTCTGGCAGATGCCGCATTTCATGGCGCTCGCATGGATCTACCGCAGGGACTATTCGGCCGTGCATTTTCCAATGCCGACGGTGACTGACGAATCGGGGCGCTGGGCCGCCCGCTGGTCCTTCGTCAACTCGCTCCTCCTTGTCGCCGTGAGCCTTGCGCCGGTTTTCCTCCACCTGGACTCTCTCGCGTACGCCGCGGTGGCCGGCCTCGCGGGCGCCTGGTTCCTGTGGCGGGCCGTTGTCTTCCTGCGCGTCCCGGGGCGCGACGTCGCCGCCCGGAAGCTGTTTCTCGCCTCGATAGCGTACCTGCCGCTCACGCTCGGGGCGCTGGTTTTGGATCGCATGTTCTTCTACTGAACCCAGCCCGCATGAGAGGCTGAACGACGATGACCGTCCTGCAAATCCCCGCATTCAACGCGACCATGAATGGGATCGCGACGGCGCTCATGGCCGCCGGATTTGTCTGCATCAAGCTGGGAAGGAAGGAGGCCCACCGCAGGTGCATGCTGTCGGCCGCGGTGTTCTCGGCCCTTTTCCTCGCCGGCTACCTGACCTACCACACGATCCGGCGGGGGTTTCACACGCCCTTTGGCGGCACCGGATTCATCCGGGCCGTCTATTTTCCGATGCTGACCTCGCACATCATCCTGGCGGCCTGCATCGCGTACCTCGTTCCGCGCACGTTCATCTTCGCCCTGCGGGGGGACTTTGCCCGGCACAAGGCCTGGGCGAAATTCGTCTTTCCGATCTGGTTCTACGTCTCGGTGACGGGCGTCCTCGTGTATTTCTTCCTTTACCGCTGGTGGCCGGCCGCAACTTAGGAACGACGGCTAGAACTTCAGGTGCTTTACCGTGACCCCCTTGTTGATGAGCTGTTCAAGGGCGGCGATTCCGATCCGGAGGTGATCCGAAACGAAGTTTTCGCTGACCTTCTTGTCGCTCTCTGCCGTCTTGATGCCTTCCGGGAGCATGGGCTGGTCTGAAACCAGGAGCAGGGCCCCGGTCGGGATTTCGTTGAAGAACCCGGTCATGAAGATCGTGGCCGTCTCCATGTCGACGGCGAGGGTGCGCACTTTCTTCAGGTACTTCTTGAACTCCTCGTCGTGCTCCCATACCCGGCGGTTCGTCGTGTAGATTGTGCCTGTCCAGTAGTCCCGCGAGTGGTCGCGAATCGTCGTCGAGATCGCCTTCTGAAGGGCGAAGGCCGGAAGGGCGGGCACCTCGGGGGGGAAGTAGTCATTGCTTGTTCCCTCGCCGCGGATTGCCGCGATCGGAAGGATGAGGTCGCCGATCTGTCCGCGGTGCTTCACCGCGCCGCATTTTCCGAGGAAGAGCACCGCCTTCGGGGGCAGGGCGCTCAGCAGATCCATGACGGTCGCCGCGGTCGCGCTTCCCATCCCGAAATTGATGATCGTGATGTCGTCGGCGGTGGCGCTCGGCATCGGCCGGTCCCTTCCCATGACGGGGACCTTGTGCCACTGGGCGAACAGGTCGACGTAGTTCTGGAAATTCGTCAGGAGGATGTACTCCCCGAACTTGTCCAGCGGGACTCCCGTGTATCTCGGAAGCCAGTTCGACACGATTTCACTGCGGGTATTCATAACGTCCCGATATAACGCCAAATGCGGCCGAACTCACGCCCAAACAGGCGGGGCGCCCCGATCAAGCCGAAGCGAGGCTGTTCACCGAATTTAGATGGGCCTCGCCCGTGAACTTGAGCGATTGCTCGTCGGCGTGATAACTCGACCGCACCAGGGCTCCGCTTTCCACGACGCCGAAGCCTATCGACAGCCCGAATTCCTTCCACTCCTGGAATTCCCCGGGCGTCACCCACCGGTCCACGGGAAGATGGGATAGGGTGGGCCGCAGGTACTGGCCGATCGTCAGGATGTCGACCTTGTCGCCGGCGAGGTCGCGCAGCGTCCGCTCGATCTCCTCCCGCCTCTCGCCAAGCCCGAGCATGATCCCCGTCTTGACCGTGAAGCCGCGCGACTTCGCGTGCTGAAGGACGCTTCGGGAGCGATCGTAGCGGGCTTGCACCCGGACGGGCTTCTGCAGGCGCTCGACCGTCTCGACATTGTGGTTGAAGATGTCCGGGCGGGCCGCAAGGACGGTGTCAACGTCCTCCAGCCGACCCTTGAAGTCGGGCACGAGAACCTCGACCGCGGTGTGCGGGTTGCGATGCCGGATGGCGCGGACGGTCGCGGCCCACACCGAGGCGCCGCCATCCGCCAATTCGTCTCGCGCGACGCTGGTCACGACGCAATGCCGCAGGTTCATCGCGGCGACGGCCTCCGCCACCCGGGCGGGCTCCCCGAGATCGAGTTCGGTGGGCCGGCCTGTCTGGATCGCGCAAAAATTGCAGGAGCGCGTGCAGATGTTCCCGAGGATCATGACGGTCGCGGTTCCCCGCGACCAGCATTCGCCCAGGTTCGGGCAGTTCGCGCTCTGGCAAACCGTGTGAAGGCTCTTGTCGTTCACGAGCCGGCTGACCGCCGTGTAGCCGGGGCCGGTCGGCAGCTTGGCTCTGAGCCAGGAGGGTTTGCGTGTCGTATCCATCGGAGGCACGGTGCTGTTTGGCACAAATCGCCGGCGAAATCAAAGGCGCATTTGGGCGGTGCCGGGGCTTATTCGGCGCCGGCCTTCCAACCCGTTCCGTTGAAACGCTCCCAGCCCGCCCAGAATTCGCCGGCCAGAACGCTTTTCACCTCGGCCGCGGTCGGCGCCCGGCCCAGTTCCGCCTGGATCGAGGTCACCGTGCCGTCCTTGGACGCAATCCCGCAGGGAACGATTCCCGCGAAATGGCCCAGGTCGGGGTTCACGTTGAGCGCGAATCCATGGTACGTCACCCAGCGGCGGACGGCGACGCCGATGGCCGCGATCTTGCGCGTGCCGAGCCAGATCCCCGTCTGGCCTGGGCGCCGGCCGGCGGCCAGGCCGAGGCAGCCGAGGGAGTTTATGAGGACCTCCTCCAGAAAGCGCAGGTAGGCGTGCAGGTCGGGGCGGTGCGCAAGGCTGACGATCGGATAGCCGACCACCTGGCCTGGCCCATGGTAGGTCACATCGCCCCCGCGGTTGGTCTTGACCACCTCGACGCCGGCTCCCGCGAGCCGGACGGCGTCCCAGACGATGTGCTTCTCGGATCCCGGCCTGACTCCGAGGGTGAAGACCGGTTCATGCTCGGTGAAAACGAGGGTGTCGCCAATTGTGTCGGCGACCCTCTGGGCGACAAACTCCTGCTGGCGGCGAAACGCCTCCTCGTGATGCGTCCGGCCCCAGTCCAGGGTTTCGTGCGCGAGGGCGCCGGGAGCGGATGCCATGGACCCATGAAAGCCCTCCGGCTGCCGAAGGCAAATCCCGGCTTTACGGCGCATCTGCAGGCGGCACATTGCATGCAGCCAAATGAAACTCGGTCTCGGCCTTTACCGCCACATGCTGACGCGCGAGAACTTCCAGTTCGCGCGCCAATGCGGTGCAACGCACGTCGTCGCGCACCTTGTGGACTATTTCCGGGGGGGCGTCCGCAATCCGAAGGATAACCAGCCCACGGGCACGGACCGCGGCTGGGGGCTCGCAGGCGATCCGGACAGGCTGTGGACAGTCGCCGAACTGGTCGCTCTTCGCGGCGAAGTCGAGGCGGCGGGCCTCAAGCTCGAGGCGATCGAGAATTTCGATCCCGCGCACTGGCACGATGTGCTTCTCAACGGCCCCCGCTGCGAACGGCAAATTGAAAACGTAAAGACGATCATCCGGCGCATCGGCCAGGCGGGCATTCCCATCATGGGTTACAATTTCAGCATCGCAGGGGTCGCGGGCCGGACGAGCGGCCCGTATGCCCGGGGGGATGCGCTTTCAGTCGGGATGGAGGGCCCGCTGGATGTCCCGATGCCCAGGGGAATGGTCTGGAACATGACCTATGACGAGAACGCCCCGCCGGGCGCGGAGCCGTCCGTCTCCCCGGAAGAACTCTGGCGGCGGGCGGCGGCTTTCCTTGCGGAAGTGGCTCCGGTAGCCGAGGAGGCGGGAGTCAGGCTCGCCGCCCACCCGGACGACCCTCCCACTCCGACGATGAGGAACCAGCCAAGGCTGGTATACCAGCCGCGGCTTTATCAGAAGCTGATCGATCTCAACCCAAGCCGCGCCAACTGCCTGGAGTTTTGCATTGGATCCCTCGCGGAGATGACCGAGGGCGACATTTACGAAGCCGTCGACCATTACAGCCGGGAGGGCCGGATCGCCTATGTTCATTTCCGGAATGTCCGCGGCAAGGTGCCCGACTACAAGGAGACGTTTGTTGACGACGGCGACGTGGACATGGCGCGGGTCGTCGGGATTTTGAAGCGAAACGGATTCGACGGGGTGCTGATCCCCGACCACACGCCGCAGATGGCGTGCGCCGCCCCATGGCACGCGGGAATGGCCTTTGCGATGGGATACATGCGCGCGATCCTCAAGGGTGCCGGCGGGGTGTAGTGGATCACCCGAGCTGACCCACAGCGCACCGCGGCGGCGTCTTGACCGCAGTGATGCGGAGGGCACGCTCCTCGCATGCCCTCCTGCCGAGTGTCGGTCAAGGTGACGCCGAACGCCTCGGCGGACCGCGTCGGCCCCTGGAAGGGCGATGAACTGCAGGTGCGGGTCCGGGCGCCCGCTGTCGACGGCCGGGCGAACGAGGCCCTTTGCGACGTCCTCGCCGGGCACCTGGGCCTCCATTCCCGGGATGTAAAGGTCGCCCGGGGAATCGCGTCGCGGCACAAGCTGGTCGATATTCAGGGGCTCGACCCGGCGACCGCACGCACCCGGCTCGGCGCCGGTTAGCCGGTGGTGCCCGGAGTTTCGGTTTGCGCCCGGGAGGGGCTGCGGTTCAGGCTCGCCTGTTTCATGAGCGAGATACCGAGTGAAATGACCCACGACCAGCACGCCGTCAGGCGCCAGAAGCTGGCCGAGCTGCGGGCGGGCGGAATCGATCCGTTCCGGGCGAACTTTGCGCAGACGCATTTCAGCGGCGAGGCGATCAAGGCCCATGTTGAGGGGCAGGACAACACGGTTCCGGTCGCGGTGGCGGGACGCCTGACCGTTATCCGCGACATGGGCAAGAGCCAGTTCGTGAAGCTCCTGGACCAGCAGGGGCAGATTCAGCTTTACGTGAGGAAGGACGTCATGGGGGAGGAGGCTTATGCGGCGTTCAAGAAGCTGGACCTGGGGGACATTGTCGGGGCGAGCGGCACCCTTTTCAAAACCAAGGCCGGGGAAATCACCGTCCGGGCCGAGTCGGTCACTCTTCTGGCCAAGGCGCTGAGGCCGCTGCCGGAAAAATGGCACGGGCTGACCGACGCCGAACAGGTGTACCGGCAGCGGTATCTTGACCTTATCGTCAATCCCGAGTCGCGCGCGCGCCTTCTCCTGCGCTCCCGGATTGTGGCTGCAATCCGCCGCTTCCTGGACGAGCGGCAGTTCATCGAGGTGGAGACGCCCGTCCTCCAGTCGGTCGCAGGCGGCGCGGCGGCCCGGCCCTTCGTTACGCGGCACAACGCGCTGGGCGTCGATTTCTTCCTTCGCATATCGCTCGAACTCTATCTCAAGCGCCTGCTCGTCGGGGGCATCGACCGGGTCTACGAGATCGGAAGGAACTTCAGGAACGAGGGCATATCCAGGCGCCACAATCCCGAGTTCACGATGCTCGAGGTTTACCAGGCCTACAGCGACTACCGTGGGATGATGGCCCTCATCAAGGACCTGCTGACCGCGCTTTGCGCGAATGTCCTCGGAACCTCGAGGATCAAGCATGCCGCGAGCGGGCAGGATATCGATTTTTCCGGGGCCTGGCGCGAGGTGACCTACAAGGACCTGATCCGGGGCGAAACGGGCGACCCGGACTGGTTTGGCCGCAGCAAGGCTGAGCACGCCGCCGCCGCCGAGAAGCTCGGGCTGAAGATCGAGGCCCAATGGGAGGACTTTGAGATCACAAACGAGATTTTCTCGAAGCGGATCGAGCCGAACCTGATCCAGCCGACTTTCGTCCTGAACCTTCCGAAGGAGCTTTGTCCGCTCGCAAAGATCAATCCGGCCGACCTGGCGACGCTCGAGGTCTTCGAACTTTGCATCGGCGGGATGGAGATCGCCCCTGCGTATTCGGAGCAGAACGATCCGGACGCCCAGCGCGCGATGTTCGAGCAGCAGGCGGGGGAGGAAAAGCAGAGCATCGACCAGGATTTCCTTCTCGCCCTCGAGCACGGCATGCCGCCCGCCGGGGGGATGGGCGTCGGAATCGACCGCCTGTGCATCCTCCTCACGGGCGCGGAGAGCATCCGCGACGTGATCCTCTTCCCGCAGCTGCGGCCCTCCGGGCGCGGAGAGTGAGAGCGCCCCAAGCCGGAACTATGCAGTTCATCGAGTCGATCTTGCCCAATCTGCTGGACGTCTCGGGCTTGCGTCGCGCGCTCGACATACCTTTGGGTATGCCTCGGCGTTGTTCGCCTCGGCGCCCGGAGGGCGCCCGCCTCGGCTCACCCCTGCGCTTCGCTTCGGGGCTGGCGCCCTCTCCGCGCTGTCGCGCTCCGTCCTCAGCCCGATTCGTCTCAGCATCTTGGGCAATCTCAACTCGCGGACTGCATACTCCCGGCTAAGTTTTCGCTTTCCGCCTTCCGGTTTTCGTTGTCTTATGTCGGTTCCGGGTCTCCCGGATCAAAATCCCATGACATCAAGTCCGTCCGCCCCACGGCCAGCACTCAGCAGCTATCGCTGGATAATCTGCGGTTTGCTGCTCTTCTCAACGACCTTCAACTACTTGGACAGGCAGGTCATCAGCTACCTGAAGGGATACTATTGCACACCGGTGGACCAGGGCGGGTTTGGCTGGTCCAACACGGATTTCGCCAACCTGACTTCGTTCTTCACCGCGTTCTACGCCGGCATGACCATTGTCGCCGGCTGGGTCATCGACAAGATCGGGACCAAGCTCGGACTGGCCCTGTCACTCATCGTCTGGTCCGTGTGTGGAATTTTGAATGCCTTTGTGGGCCGCCTGGTGGCCATGCACATTCTGGTGCGAAGCGCCTTTGGAATCGGTGAAGGCGGAAACTTTCCCGCATCCATAAAGACCGTTGCCGAATGGTTCCCCAAGCGCGAGAGGGCCCTGGCAACCGGAATCTTCAACAGCGGCTCCAATATTGGCGCCATGGTCGCCGCCCTCTTCGTCCCCTGGTGTCTGGTCCATTACGGCAATGAGAAGGGATGGAAGATGGCCTTCATCCTGACCGGCGCCGTTGGCTTCCTGTGGCTGATCTTCTGGTACTGGCTCTACGAGACGCCCGCCAAGCAGAAACGCCTTTCAAAGGCCGAGTTCGACTACATCCACAGCGACGTGGACGAGGCGGCGGCCCCGGATGCCGCCGTCGACCGCGCCAAGATTCCATGGTCAAAGCTGCTCGGCTATCGGCAGACCTGGGCTTTCTTTTTCGGCAAGTTCATGACCGACGGTGTCTGGTGGTTCTACCTCTTCTGGCTGCCCGACTACCTGAGCAAGCAGTTCGGGATGACGACGGCGCAGGTCCGCCTTCCGACCTTCATCGTCTACGGCGTGTCCATTGTCGGCAGCATCTACGGGGGCAGCATTCCGATGGGTTTCATCAACAAGGGCATGCCGGTCTACAAGGCGCGCATGCGCGCCATGCTCCTGATCGCCGTGTTCCCGCTGATCGTCCTGACCACCCAATACTTCGGCAATGTGGGCCGCTTTGGGAGCAATGCTGCCATCCTGGCCGTTGCGACGATCTGCATCGCCGCCGCCGCCCATCAGGCGTGGTCTGCGAACCTATTCACGACGGTGTCCGACATGTTCCCGAAAAAGGCCGTGGGCACGGTCACCGGCATCGGCGCGATGGCTGGCGGGGTCGGCGGCGTCCTGGTGCAGAAGCTGGCCGGCAACCTCACCGACGCCTTCATAAAGACACCGCAGACCGCCTACTTGATCATGTTCTTCGTCTGCGCGACGAGCTACCTGATCGCGTGGAGCATAATCAAGGCCCTTGTGCCCCGGCACAGGACCATCACCGACCTGTAGGCCGGTTGAAGACGATTCGGAAGCCGTGAAGCTCATCTGCAAGGCGGACTGTCGCGTCGGGCCATGGCCCGATCCAAGCTGACGATCCGTCCGCCCATGCCCTGGTACCTTTATCTCGCACTCAAGCAGCTTTTCTCCAGCGGCCAGCGGCTGTTCTTCACCCTGGTCTCGACCGTGAGCGTGGCGCTCGGGGTGGGGCTCCTGATCGTCGTCCTGAGCGTCATGGGGGGCTTTGGCTACGAGATCCGCCAGAAGATCGTGGATACCCAGGGCGATGTCACGGTGCGTGCAGCGGGCTTCATAAGCGATCCGGCCGAGGTCGAATCGGCGATACGGAAGGTGCCCGGCGTGGTGGCGACGACGGCGTTCGCGCAGGGTGTTGTTATGCTCGAGAACGAGGGCCGACCCTCGTTTCCCACGATACAGGGGATCGACATCGACTCGGTCGGCCAGGTAATCCCCCTCAGCCGCTACATCATCGCGGGGTCCCTCGACAACCTCGACGACGACTCGATCATTCTCAGCTCGCAACTCGCGCGCTCGATCGGCGCCGCCCCCGGCAGCAAGGTGCAGGTCTACACCCCGCTCGCCCTGGAAAAGGCGAAGAACGACGACGAGGTCCTTCTTCCCTCCACCCTGACGGTGGCGGGCATATTTGAAATCGGCCACCAGCAGCTGGACAGCTCCACCGTCATAGTGACCCTTCGGAAAATGCAGGATCTCTACGGCCTCGGACACGCCGTGCACGGGGTCAATGTCAAGATCGCGCAGGGCCTCGATGCCGACCTGGCTGCGGAGCGGATCAACGAGGCCCTCCGGGCCGAAGAGGGAAAGACGCTGCCGCGATTGTCCGGATTGGGGGCCAAGTCCTGGGCGGAGATCGACCAGGATTTCCTTTGGGTGCTCCAGCTCGAAAAGAACATCATGACCGTGATTCTCCTTTTCGTCGTCATCGTTGCGGCATTCCTGACGATGAGCCTTCTGCTCGTTCTTGTCTTGAAAAAGACCCGGGAAATCGGGCTTTTGGGCGCGCTCGGAGCCGGGCGCCGGGCGATCGCCCTTTGCTTCTGCCTGCAGGGGGTTTGCATCGGAGTCGTCGGAACGGCCGGCGGGCTCATCCTTGGGTTCACCTTTCTTCATTTCAGAAACGATTTTGTCCGCCTGATCACCCAATTCACGGGAAGCCAGGCGGTCCTCGAGCGGTTCTACCAGTTCAGCGAGATGCCGTCCCACACCGACAACCGGGATCTCCTCTTTATCATTGTCGCCGCAATCGTCCTTTCGACCCTGGCCGGGGTCATTCCCGCGGCAATGGCAGCCCGCCTCAAACCCGCGGAGGCGCTTCGCAATGAGTGAGCCCGTCGTAAGTGCCAGAGGGCTCCGCAAGAGCTACCAGAGCGGCAATCGCCGGCTCGAAGTGCTGCGCGGCGTGGACATCGAGGTCGGCGGCGGAGAGAGCGTCAGCATCCGCGGAGAATCCGGATCGGGCAAATCGACGCTCCTTCACCTCCTCGCGGGCCTGGATTCCCTCGATGCGGGAACCCTCGCCTGGGAGGGATCGGCCGCGGTGGACGCGGCCGGGCGGGCCCGGTTCCTCGGCATGGTGTTCCAGGCCTATTACCTGATTCCCGAACTTAACGCCCGCGAGAACGTGCTGATGGCCCGAAGGATTCTGGGAAGGCCCGACCGCGCCGCCTTTGCCCGCGCCGATGAGCTGGTCGCCCGCGTCGGGCTTGCCGAGCGCGCACGGCACCTTCCCTCCCAGCTTTCCGGGGGCGAATGCCAGCGGGTGGCCGTTGCCCGGGCGCTCATGAATTCCCCGCGACTGATCCTGGCCGACGAGCCCACGGGAAACCTGGACGAGCAGACGGGAGACTCGGTGATGGACCTCCTGCTCAGCCTCTGCACGGAGACCGGAACGGCCCTGGTTTTGGTGACCCACAATGCGGGCTATGCCGCCCGGACGAAGCGGCAGCTCGCCCTTCATCTTGGAGTATTGAATCCGGCCTAGTTTACCCGCCATCATTCGCCATGGCATCACCCAAAATCCGTTGCGGCGTCGTGGGGGTGGGTTCCCTCGGGCAGCACCACGCGCGCATCTATGCCGGGCTGCCCGGGGCCGAGCTCGCCGGCATCTTCGACAGCAATGAAGCCCGCGCCCTGGAGATCAGCGCGCGCCACCAGTGCCGGCGGTTTGCCTCGGTCGAGGAGCTCGGGGCGGCCTGTGAGGCCGTCTCGGTCGTCGTGCCGACCGACCTGCATGCGCAGGTCGCCGTGCCGCTGCTCGCCAGGGGCTGCCACCTTCTGATCGAAAAGCCGCTTTGCGCCACGATGGAGGAGGCGGAGCAGGTCATGGCCGCCGCCCGCCAGAATGCCCGCCTGGTCCAGGTCGGGCACGTCGAGCACTTCAATCCGGTGATGGCGTTTCTCGAGAAGGAGGTGAGCCGCCCGAAGTTCATCACCGCCGAGCGGCTTGCGCCTTACCAGCTGAGGGGAACGGAGGTCGGCGTCGTCCTCGACCTGATGATCCACGACATCGGCATCGTGCTCGCCCTCGTGCGCTCGCCCGTCAAGCGGATCGACAGCGTGGGGGTGAGGGTCCTGTCGAAGACCGAGGACATCGCCAACGCGCGACTCCTTTTTGAGAGCGGCTGCGTCGCCAACATCAGCGCCAGCCGCATCAGCCTCAAGAAGGCGAGGGAGATCCGGCTTTTCCAGGACGACGCCTACCTCTCGCTCGACTTCATGAACCAGGCCGGGCACCTGATCCGCAAGAGCGACATCATCGCCTACGGCCTCAAGATGAAGATCGGGCTGGTGAAGCCCGGCGACTACAGTTCGGTGCCGGTGCGCGACATCCCGATTGAGAAGGGCGAGCCGCTGGCCCTTGAGCTGGCCCATTTTGTCGAGAGCGTATCGGCCGCCAGGCAGCCCAAGTTCAACGCCCAGATGGGCAAGTCGGCGCTTGAGCTCGCCTTGGCGATCACCGAGCAGATCCGGGCGGGGGGCGCGTAGCAAAGGCCGCCGGACTTTCGCAAACCGCGACGCGCAAGAACTGACGACGCCATGAGCAGCCACGCCAGCGGGCCGTTCCCCCAGTTTCAGCCGCCGGTGGGCGGCCGGGTGGACCTGCTGGTGATCGCGGGCGAGCACTCGGGCGACGGGCATGCGGCGCGGGTCGTCCGCGAGATCAGGCGGCGCTCACCAGGATTGGCGGTGGCTGCGCTCGGCGGCCCGGCCCTGGCGAAGGCCGGGGCGCAGCTGCTCATCGACCTGACCGGCTCGTCCGTCATCGGGTACGTCGAGGTGATCCGGAGGTACCGCTCGTTCTTCCGGCCGCTTTTTGAGGAGACGCTTCGCTGGATCGGCGAGCACCGCCCCCGCGCCGTTCTTTTTATCGACTACGGTGGATTCAACCTGAGGGTTGCCGATGCTATGCGCGCGCGGGGACTGAGCGTGAAGGGGTGGGGCCCGATCAAGACCCTTTATTACATAAGTCCCCAGGTATGGGCGTCGCGCCCGGGCCGCCGGTTCTCAATCGCGCGCAACCTCGATGCGATGGCGGTCATCTTTCCCTTCGAAGTGGACGCCTACGCGGACACCGACCTGCCCGTCGAATTTGTCGGGCACCCCTTCCTGGCCCCGGATTACCGGCCGCCGGTTCGTTATGACCCGTCGGGGCCCGTCCTCCTGCTGCCGGGAAGCCGCGCTCCGGCAGTCTCGCGGCTTTTTCCGGTCCTTCTCGCGGCGCACCGGGCATTTGGCGGCCGTCCCGCGGTCGCCCTTTATCCAAGCGAGGAGGTTGCGGCGCAGTTGCGCTCGATCCTTGCGGCCTCGGGCACGGCCGGCGTGACGGTGATCCGGGCGGGCGGGGACGGAGATCCTGCGGCGCCGGGCCTGTCCTTCGCCGGCTCCCAGCCGGCATCCGCCGTCCTGACCAGCAGCGGAACCATCTCCATGCATTGTGCCCTGGCCGGGATTCCCGGTGCGATTGCCTTCAGAATCGACCCGGTCACCTACTGGCTGGGTCGAATGCTCGTGAATGTGCCCCAGCTCGGGCTTGCGAACCTCCTGCTCAAGGAGCCCATGTATCCCGAGTACATCCAGGCCGCGGCAACGCCCGGCGCCTTGGCGGCGGAGTTGTCCGCATGCGTCAATGATCCGTCGCGCCGCGGGAAGGCGGCATCCCAGGCCGCGCGCCTTCGGGAATTGCTGAGCCGGCCCGCCGGCCGAACGGCCGCCGACTGGCTTGAACGGCACCTCGGCTAGGCCCCGTTCCGGCCTGGGGCGACGGGAAGCTGGTGCTCGACCTGGCGCCAGAGCCCGTCCACGCGCTCGGACAGAATGGCCCGGCACTTGGCGATCTCCGCCTCGCGGGCGGCGCGATTCTCCTCGGCGATCTTTGCCAGGTCGTCCAAGTTGTAGAGGAAGACGTTCTGGATTCCGGCTACCCCCGTCTCGACGTCGCGCGGCAGGGCGAGATCGATGTAGAAAAGCGGGCGCGCGGGCCTTTTCCTCATCGCTATCGCAGTCGCCACGGTTGAGACGACGGTGCCTGGGGCGGATGTCGAGCAGACGATGACGTCAAAATCCGCAATCCGGGTCTCGCGTTGGTCGAAGGGGAGGGCGGAGGCGCCGAGCTGGGCGGCAAGCTCCGCGGCATGCTCGATCGTCCGGCTTGAGACGGTCAACGAAGCGGCTCCCCTGCTCTGGAATGCCTTTGCGGTTTTTTCGCCGATTTCGCCGGCCCCCAGAAGGAGGATTCGCGCCTCGGCCAGGGTCCCGAAGATGTTGAGGGCGAGTTCGACGGCGACATTCGCCACGCTCACCTGGCCGACCGTGATTGCCGTGGAACTGCGCACGTGCTTGGCGGCCTGGAAGGCCTTCTGGAATACCCGGTTGAGTACGGGGCCCGTCGATTTTCGGGCCTGGGCGGCTGCGTAGGCCTCCTTCAACTGGCCGAAAATCTCGGTCTCCCCGAGCATCTGCGAATCCAGTCCGACCGCGACCTCCACGAGGTGCTGGAGAACCTCGCGCCCGCGCAGGTCCATCCGGATCTTCTCAAACTCCGCCGCATCGAATCCCTGCCTGTTGCAGAATGCCGCCTCCACCTTGCCGGCGGCTCCGGCATCGTCGGCCACACCGTAGAACTCGATCCGGTTGCAGGTGTTCAGGACGGTGAATTCCCGAAGACCGGGCAGCCCGGCCAATTCGGCCTGGAGAGCCGCCTCGTTGTCGGGCCCCAGGGAGAGTTTCTCCCTCACTTCGATGGGCGCCCGGTGGTGGTTCGCTCCGATTACAAATATTCCCGGGGCGCTCATGCGTGATTGCGCGGGAAGCGGACCTCTGCGGCGGGAGCGGGGTGGCGGCTCGCATCGACCAGGGGCAGGGACAGAAGTGCCAGCCCGAAAAGAACAAGACAGGTCCACGCAAACCGCTTGGCCAGGAGCCTGCCCCGGATGCGCATTGCCAAGGTTGCGGCGTAGGCGACCCAAACCCAAGCGGTGGTGAGCATGCCTGTGCTCACCTTCGCCGGGTCGCGCAGCCAGTAAACGGAGCCGACCGCGAGAGAGGCACCGAGGAGCACGACGCCTGCCAGAAGCAGCCGCACGCCGATATGGTCCAGGTCCAGGACGGACGGCAGGAAGGAGAACCAGCCGCCGATCCGTTTCGATTGGAGAGAGTAGATACGAAGGATGAAAAGGACAGAAGTGAGGGCCAGAAGCGCAAATACGCCGTAGCTGAAAAGCGCCAGGGCGGCGTGAAACTCGATCCAGGGATTTTGTCCGAAGATGTGGGCCCGGCGCGTGGAATCCCAGGCGGGAATCGATAGCGACAGCAACGTCAGTGCCGCGGTCAGGCACGCCGTAAAATAGCCGAGCAGGCTTGACCGAAATGTAACACCCACAAAAAGATAGAGAGTTATCGCTGACCAGGCGGTGAACTGAAAGAGTTCGAGGTTATTGCCCAGGGGACAGCCTCCCACGGCGTGGCCCCGCACGGCGAGCCCGAGATTCTGAATGACAAATCCAGCCGCAATCAGGCTGTACATGACAATGTTGGACGGCCGGCCGCCCCGAAGGAGAGACACCGTGCCCAGGAGGAAGCCCGCCAGGTAAAGTGCCGCTGCGCCCCATAGCCACTCGCGGTCTGTGAATATCGCCAACATTTCCCCATTGATATGCGCTGCCATTCCCATGGCAAGGCTCCCCGACTGCCCGCCTTGGCCTTGAACGGTTGCAGGACAGTCCGTTCAAGCGGGCGAGAGCTGACAGTGTCCTGACACAATTGTCCTTTTCCCGTCCACGCCGGCTTGCAACATCGGGGGCCATGCGGACGGTCATCGTCGAGGATCATCATTTCACCCGCGATCTCATGGAGAAGGTCTGCTCGCAGGAGTTCGGGTGCGCCCTGGTCGGCGAGGCGGCCGACGGCGCGCAGGCGATCGAGGTGATTTTGCACCTGAATCCCGATCTGGTTCTGCTCGACATGCACCTTCCCCTGATCAGCGGCTTCAGCGTGATCGAGACGGTCCGGCGCGCGGGCCTGAATCCCAGGATTCTGCTTTTGTCGGCTTATTGCGACGATTACGCCGTTTACCGGGTTGAACGCATCCGGGTGGATGGGTTTGTCGACAAGCGGACGGGGACGCTGGGCGAGCTCACGCTGGCCATGGCGGCTGTGATGGCCGGTCGGACGTATTTTTCCCCGGGTTTTCTGGAAATGAAGGCCAGGCGGCGCAGGGATCCGCACGGGTTTGAAATTCTGCTGACGGACCGCGAGCAGACCGTCCTTGCCATGATCGGCGACCTGCACCCGGATTTGGAAATCGCCCGCCGGCTGGGGGTGTCCACCGAAACCCTGGAGAAGCACCGCTGCAACCTCCGCCGGAAGCTCGGGCTCGGCGGCGGATCCGACCTTGCGCGCTATGCGAGGGAGCACGGATTCACGGAAGGGGTGGTCCTTCTTAGCGCGTGGGCGGGCGGCGCGCGCGCGATCCGGACCTAGGCGTCGATTTCCTGGCGCACTCACCGACTAAGGG
>CAZSEH010000080.1:8838-16611 GCA_964605835.1 uncultured Opitutaceae bacterium | reverse complement strand
CACTCGGAGAGTTTCGCTCTGGAGGTCAGATGAGAGTTTTGAGATTGCCGGGGCAATCTTCTTGCCGCTGACGCATTCTGCTTGGCTTCGCGTTGCTTAGGACCTTACCCCTTGGCTTTGCCCGGGCCCCATTTTCCACTGCTTCGGGCCCCTTCGGCTCGCGCTGCTCGCTCAGGGCACCTTTCGCACCGCGAAAGGTGGTGGACCCGATCAGGATTAAACTGACGACCTCTTCGTTGCGAACGAAGCGCTCTATCAACTGAGCTACGGGCCCGTGTAAAGGAGAGGTTCTTAAAAACCCCGGCCCACAAGTCCAACACATTTTGATCGGGGGCCGGTCATCGAAAGATCCAAAACAGGACAAGGGGCAGCAGGATAAAAAGGCCCATCACGGCGTAGAGGATCAGCTTCGCCCTCCCGGCTTTAATCTTTTCAGCGTCGTTGGAAGGCATTGTAATCCCGGTTCGGACACATGAAAACACAACACTGGCTGGTGAAGCAAGAGCCGGAGAGCTACTCTTGGGAATCCTTTGTCCGCGACGGGGACACCTCCTGGGAGGGCGTCCGCAACTATCAGGCGCGTAATAATCTCCGGGCAATGCAGCCCGGCGACCGGATCCTGTTTTACGCCAGCGGTGAAACAAAGGCGGTGATCGGCCTCGCCGAAGTCACCCGGGGTGCCTACGCCGACAAGACAGCCGATGTTCCGGGTTGGGTCGCCGTCGACTTGAAGGCGGGACCGGCCCTTGCCAAGCCGGTGAGCCTGGCGGAAATCAAGGCCGATCCAACGCTCGCCAAAATCGCCCTTGTGCGCAACAGTCGGTTGTCCGTCTCACCGCTTTCCCCGGACGAATTCGACCGGATCGTTCGCAAGGGCGGTGGGCGGGTGCTCCCATGATCGACCAACTGACAATTCTCGCCCCCGGGCTTATCGGAGGTTCCGTCGCCCGCGCAGCGCGGGCCCGGCATGCCGCCCGCCGCATTGTCATTTGGGCCCGTAGGAGCGAGGTGCGGCGGGCGCTCGCCGGCCAGCCCTGGTGCGACGAGGTCGCCGAAACGGCGGCAGGGGCTGTCAGGACGGCCGACCTGGTCATAATCGCAGCTCCCGTCGACATGGTGATCGCGCTTGTCCGGCAAATCGCACCGGTCCTGCCAAATGGGGCGGTTGTCAGCGATGTCGGCAGCGTAAAGGGCCAAATCGCGCGCGAAGGCCATGCGGCCCTTTCACCGCGCGCCCATTTCGTCGGGGCGCACCCGATGGCCGGCTCTGAAAAGACGGGATGGGAGAACGGATCGGCGCGACTTTTCGAGGCTCGCACGTGTTTTGTCACACCGCTCCCAAAAACGGACCGGAAGGCGCTTCGCATTGTGACAGGTTTTTGGAAGAAACTGGGAGCAAAGGTCGCAACAATCGCCCCCGGGGAGCACGACGAAATCGTCGCCCACATCAGCCACCTGCCCCAGATCCTCGCCTCGAGCCTGTGCTCCTTTTTGGCCGGCAAGGATCCCTCCTGGCTGAAGTTCGCAGGAGGGGGGCTGCGCGACACGACGCGGATCGCGGGCAGCGATCCCGGCCTTTGGCGCACGATCATCGCCCAGAACAAGAACGAGGTGCGCCGGGCCCTGCGGAAGTACCAGGCCGAGCTTGGCGCCTACGAGTCCGCGATCGCCAGGGACGATTGGGAGGCGCTCGGGAGACTCATCTCCCGCGGAAGGGACTGCCGCGGGAGGCTCCGCGAATTATAGCCGCGCGGGCCTTGGGGGCTGCAGAGTTTGCTTGGCGCGCAGCCCCAGGTGGGAGACGCTACAAGCCGTCCATGCCGCTCCCGCCGCTGCTGCCAATCACGCCTTTCTCGCGCCCTGCGCGGGGCGATGTGGCCGTCCCCGGCTCAAAGAGCCTCACCAACCGTGCGATGCTGCTGGCGGCGATCGCCGACGGGCCGACCGTGTTGACGGGGGCCCTCTTCAGCGAAGACACGCAGATAATGGCCGGGGCGCTGCGCCAGCTGGGCTTTGATGTCGGCGAGGACCCGGCGCGAAGCGAGATAAGGATCGTCGGGCGCGGAGGATACATTCCGGTTCAGGCCGCGGATCTGCATGTCGGGCTCGCCGGGACGGCCGCCCGGTTTCTGACGGCGCTCTGTGCGGCGGCCGCAACAGGAGTCTATCGGCTGGATGGAACGCCGCAGATGCGCAAACGCCCGATGCGTGGCCTTGTCGAGGCGCTGCGTTCGCTTGGAGCCGACATCCGCTGCCCGGGCGAGGAGGGGCATTTCCCGCTGGAAATCCACCCGTGCGGCCTGCGCGGCGGAGAGGTGAGGATCGATGCAAGCGAAAGCAGCCAGATGGTTTCAGCCCTGATCCTCGTGGCCCCGCTTGCCCGCGGGCCGCTCATCATCGAAGCGACCGGGAAGGTGCGGATGCCCTTCGTTGAAATGACGCAAAGGCTCGTGGACGCGTTTGGGGCGGGCCGCAGCGGAGGCGCGGCATCGGGATCGGAAGATGCGGCGGCGCCGGGTTTCAGGTTCGTCACCGGACCGATGAAGGTTCGCTCGCCAGGCCGGTTTGCGATCGAGCCAGACGCGACGGCGGCGGGCTATTTCCTTGCGCTTCCGCTGGCCGTTGGAGGTTCGGTGTTCCTGCCGAATCTGCGGTCGGCTCCCGGACAGACGCTTCAGGGCGACGCGGCTTTCATCGAGGTTCTGAACGCGATCGGCGCAACGGTCCGGGAACGGGATGGCGGCGTGACCGCCGCCAACGAAGGCACGGCGCCGCTCCGGGGCGTTTCGCGCGATTTCTCGGCGTTTTCCGACACGTTCCTGACCCTGGCCGCGCTTTCGCCCATTCTCGATGGGCCGGCCCAAATGACGGGGATTGCGCACACGCGAAAGCAGGAATCCGACCGGGTCGCGGGGGCCGCGCGCGAACTGGAGCGCCTCGGACAGAAGGTCGTCGAAACGGCGGACTCGCTCACGGTCGAGCCGCGTCCGGACGAATTGCGCCGCATTGCCGGCCTGGGTGCGGTGGAGATCGAGACCTACGGCGACCACCGGTTTGCCATGAGTTTCGCGATCCTCGGCTGCCGCGACATCCGCGGCGATGGGCTGCCGTGGCTGGCCATCCGGAACCCCTCCTGCTGCGCAAAAACCTTTCCGTCCTTTTTCGAATTGCTTGAGGGCCTGCGCCAAAGTTCGTTGGCAGACCGATGAGCTCCGACTTCTTCATTGTCGCCATCGACGGCGGAGCGGCGGCGGGCAAGTCATCCACGGCCCGGGCCCTGGCCGAACGGTTCAATCTCATGCACGCGGACACGGGGTCCTACTTTCGGGCGGTTACCGCGGAAATGCTCCGGCTCGGCGTGCCGCCGGGCGACTCGCCGGCCATTCGATCCGCCCTCGGCGCGCTCACCCTCGGCACGCGAATCACCGGGCGGAGCGCCGAAATGGAGATCGGAGGCCGGGTCGCCGGCCGCGAAATCCGCAGCGCCGAGGTCAATTCCGCCGTTTCCCATTTTGCCGCCATCCCGGAGTTGCGCGCCGCCCTGCTCGCCTACGAGCGCGGCCAGGAGGCCGTCGCGCGCGCCCGGGGATTCAGGGGTCTCGTCATGGACGGCAGGGACATCGGATCGGTCATCTTCCCGAACGCTGACTTCCGCTTCTTCCTTCACGCCGATCCGGCGGAGCGCACGCGCCGGCGGGCGAAGGAGGGGCAAAACGATGCGGTGGCGGAGCGCGACCGGATTGATTCCTCGCGTTCCACGGCCCCCCTCTCATGCCCGGACGGGGCGATCTCAATCGATTCGACCCACTTGACACTCGACCAGGTGATCGACCGCATGGCCGAATCGATCTCCGCGCGCGACGCCTCCGCATGAGCGTTTCGCATCCCCAATTGGATATGGAGCCGCTCTACGGCTTCAGCCATGCGATCATCAAGATCATCTATGAGGTCTTCTTCCGTGGCGAAATCGCCGGCCTGGAAAACCTTCCCGCCAAGGGCGGCTACATTGTCGCCTCCAATCACGCCAGCCTTCTCGATCCGCCCATGGTCGGGCTGTATCTGCCCCAACAGGTCGCCTTTTTTGCGCGCAAGACGCTTTGGAAGCCGGGATTTGCGTCGTGGTGGCTCGACAATGTGGGAACGATACCGGTCGACCGCGACGGCGGCACGGACGTGGCCGCGATCCGGCGCGTGCTCCAGACCCTGAGGCAGGGAAAAGTCGTTATCCTTTTTCCCGAGGGCACAAGATCGCGGGACGGGAAGCTCCAGCCCCCGAAGCCCGGCATCGGGCTCATCGCCTGCCGCACCGGCTCCCCCGTTGTCCCGGCCCGCGTATTCGGGTCGTTCGATGCCTTCGGCCGGGACGCAACGCTGCATTTGGGCTCGCCTGTCTCGATCCGGTATGGCCCTCCGCTCAGGCCGGAGGACTACGACCGTCCCGGCGACGGGAAGGAGCGCTACGCGCGCGCCGCCGGGCGAATCATGGACGCAATCGCCAGGATCGAGCCGCCCCGTTTCCCCGTGGTTTGATCCCGGAATCTAAGGCGCCAGACCGCAGGCCTTCCTCGCCCTCCCCAAAACGACGGATGCGACTTGCCGGGCGCGCGCGGCGCCCTCCTTCAGGATATTCTCGACTTGGTCGGGATTGGCGGCCAACTCGGCGCGGCGCGCACGCGCGGCCGCAAAATAGCTCCAGTACTGCTCAAACAGTCCCTTCTTCAGGTCGCCGTAGCCGAGCCCGCCCTCGCGGAGGCGCCTCTCATAGTCGGCCGCCACCCCGGCGGGCGCGAGAAGGCGCATCAGCTGGATGCACAGGTTCCTGCCGGCATCCGGCTTTGGCTCCTGCGGGGTCCGGCTGTCCATCACGATCGACATGACCTTCTTGCGGAGGACCTTCTCGTCCCCGAAAATCTCGATCGTATTGCCATAGCTCTTGCTCATCTTCTGCCCGTCGAGTCCGGGTACAACCGCCACCTCGTCCCGGATTTCAGCCTCCGGAACGACAAACGTCTCCCCGTAGCCCTGGTTGAACTTGATCGCAATGTCGCGGGTCATTTCCAGGTGCTGCCGCTGGTCCTGCCCGACGGGAACCCAGTTCGTATCGTAAAGCAGGATATCGGCGGCCATTAGCACCGGATAGGCAAAAAGCCCGAAATTCGGCGAAATCCCCTTGGCGACCTTGTCCTTGTAGCTGTGCGCCCGCTCAAGGAGCCCCATGGGCGTCAGGCTCCCCAGCATCCAGGTGAGCTCGCAGACCTCGGGCACGTCGCTCTGCCTCCAGAAGACGCACCGTTTTGGATCGAGCCCGCAGGCGAGCCAGTCCAGCGCGATCCCGAACGTGTTCCTCCGGCGCTCCGCCGGATCGAACAGCGCCGTCATCGAGTGGTAGTCTGCGATGAAATAAAAACACTCGCCGCGCGACTGGGCCTCGATTGCCGGGCGCATTGCGCCGAAGTAATTGCCGACATGAAGGGTGCCGGAGGGAGTGATGCCTGTTAGGGTCCGCATGAAGGGAAAGTCAGTCGCGCCGCGGGACGGTCGCCAGCGACGGCCGCCCCTTTGCAATCATCGCGGGCGGCAGCACTCCTCCGAAGGCCATCGACGGCATGACAAGGGAACGCGGGCCGAGGAGGGTTCCCGGGTTGAGGACGGCATTGCAGCCCACCTCGGCGCGGTCGCCGACGATCGCCCCAAATTTCCGAAGCCCGGTCTCGTAGGCGCGGTCGGCGGCGCAAACGACAATCGGCTTGCGGTCCAGCCGCAGGTTGGAGCAGATCACGCCCGCGGCAAGGTGGGCTCCGTTGCCGAGGATCGAGTCGCCCACGTAGTTGTAGTGGGGGGTCTGGACCTCGTCCAAAAGAAGGCAGTTCTTGTATTCGCACGCGTTGCCGAGCACGCAACGCGCCCCGACGATGACGTTCTGGCGGATGAAGGCGCCCGGTCGAATGATTGTTTCCGGGCCAATCCAGGCCGGGCCGCTGATCACGGCGTAAGGCGGCAATTTCACCGTCGGGTGCAGGTAGACCGGACCCTCGACGTGAACCCCGGGCGGCACGGACGCCGGTGCTCCTTCAAATTTCCACGATGCGAGCGCCGGGCCTATCCGAAGCAGCCATTCCCAGGGCAGCGCATCCGCCGCAAAGAACGACGCAAAGGACGACAGGGACTTCGGCAGGGTGAAATAGTCGGAGGCGCGCATGGCGGCGTATCTCCAAACAGGGCCAAAATCGCTCAAAAATAAAGGTTTAAAAGAAAAGGCCGCCGAATGATTCGACGGCCTTTTCCAAATGGAGCGGGCGAGGCGGCTCGAACGCCCGACGTCCACCTTGGCAAGGTGGTGCTCTACCAACTGAGCTACGCCCGCAAAGTAAGGAGTCAGGAGTAGCCCGTTGGCGGCGTCCGTCAACCTGAATCTAGCCTGGACCAGGAAGGGCTACCGGTCCGTGATGTCCAGCTCGGGCCATTGGGCTAGCTTGCGATGCAGGGTCCTGCGGCTGATGCCCATGAGTTCGGCGGCCCGCGTGCGATTTCCCCGCACCTTGAGAAGCGCCTCCCGCAGGAGCCGCCTCTCATTCTCCTCGACCGACAGTTGATTGGCGACTGGAACCGCCGGCCCGCCGCCTGCGGACGGAACGGCGCCACGGTATTTGGCATCGAGGTCGTATTCGGTGATGCTCCCGCCGCGCCGTGTGACGACGATATTTTCGCAGAAGTTCCTCAGTTCCCGTATGTTGCCAGGCCAGGAATAGGCTCCCAGCATGCGGAGCGCCCCCGCCTCGAAAACGATGGGCGGGGAGCCGTTCTCCTCGGTGAACAGCTTCGTGAAATGGGCGACCAACAGCGGAATGTCCTCCGCCCTCTCCCGAAGCGGCGGCAGGAAAAGCCGGACCACGTTCAGCCGGAAAAACAGATCCTCCCGGAATTTTCCGGTCCTGCAAAGCTCCTCCAGATTCCGGTTGGTCGCCGCCACAAGGCGGACATCCAGCTCGATCGGTTTTGAGCCGCCCACCCTTTCGATCGATTTTGTCTCAAGAAAGCGCAAAAGCTTCACCTGGGTCGCCGGGGTGACCTCGCTGATCTCGTCGAGAAAGAGCGTTCCCGTGTCCGCGGATTCGAACCGGCCGATGCGCCGTTCCGCGGCACCCGTGAAGGCACCCCGCTCGTGGCCGAATAATTCGCTTTCAAGAAGGCTCTCGGAAAGGGCGGCGCAGTGCACCGCAATGAAGGGCGCCCGGGCGCGGGGGCCCGCCTGGTGGATGGCCTGCGCGATCAGCTCCTTGCCCGTTCCCGACTCGCCTTCGATGAGTATCGTGGCCTTCGACGGGGCGACGAGCTTCACCTGTTCGATCAGGGCCTTGAGCTTTGGGGAATTCCCAAGGATGCCCTCAAAGCTGTACCGGGCGTCCAGGCGCTCGTGGAGCTGCTTGACCTCGACCTCCAGGGTCTTCGTCTTCAGCGCCCGCTGGATCAGGACCTCGAGCCGCTCGATGTTCACGGGCTTGGTCAGGAAATCGATCGCTCCGCGCTTCATGGCCTCGACGGCCGTCTCGATCGTTCCGTATGCGGTCATCATCAGTACGGCCGGCTTGTTCAGCTGCGCCAGCGCCTGGTCGATCACCTTCAGGCCCGATTTCCCGGGCATCCGCAAGTCCGTGATCACCACGTCGAAGGACTGGCTCTCCATCAGGTTGACGGCCTCGTCGGAGCTCGCCGCAACAGTCACGTCATAATTGTCCGCAAGCGCCTGCTGGAGGCCCTCGCGGGTGTGTTTTT
>CAZSEH010000080.1:0-8738 GCA_964605835.1 uncultured Opitutaceae bacterium | reverse complement strand
GTCACGTCATAATTGTCCGCAAGCGCCTGCTGGAGGCCCTCGCGGGTGTGTTTTTCGTCGTCGACGATGAGCACACTCGGAACCATGGGCACCCATTCACGCGCCGGGAAGCCGCGCGGTCAAGAGGTCACTTCCCGTCGGACGGGGAATTCGGAGTCGCGGGGGCCGCGGGCGCGGTGGCCGGCTGCGCGAGGCGCTGGACAAAGGGCGCAACGCGGATCAGGGAGACGGTCGGGGACGGTGAACTGTCGATCAGCGAAATCACCCGGTCCCGGCGATCCTTGAGCAGCGCGCGAACCTTTTCGCGCTGGACGTCATCGAGCCGGTAATCCCGGGCCACGCTGTCCAGCCGAACGGAGATCACCACATCCCAAAGAAGCGTATGGGCCGGCTGTTCAAAAAGCAGGTTGGCGACCTCGTTGTCCGTCAGCGGAGGTCCGGACTCCTTCATGCCGCCCGGGCGCTTCTTCGCATGCTCCTCGTGGTGGTTGCGCTGCTCCTGGGTCAGAAGTCCGTCGAAGGCGCGCGAGAACCCGTCCTCGATCTCCTTCATCTGGGAACGAAAAGCATCGAGCTGCGGCTTGATCGAGTCGATCCGCTTGATGAGGTCCGCCCGGTTGATCGGGCGGTCGCGCCAGGCCGTTTCGGGCTGACGCGGGTGGGCAAACTCCGCCCCCACGAGTCCGGGAGGAGGCGGCAATGGCCTCGCTCCCTCGCGCCAAGTGCCCGCGAAATACCCGGCGCAAAAAACGGCAATTGTAAAAATCGCTACAATAAGCCTTTGCTTCATTGCGGGAGGCCGGAATCGTCCGCGGCCATAGCGATCTGCTGCCAATCGGAAATTGTGCGGCTGTCCACGTCGTGCGCACTTCGAATCTGGAAGAAGGCCACGGCTAGAAAACAGATGGCTGCCGTGGCGGCTCCAAGGAAGAACTGGCTCAGCAGCGAGGGCGCGGCGTCGACCCCGGCCCGCGCGGCTCTCAGCACACGATCGGCAAAGTTCGGGGATAGGAGGGCGGACGCCCGTTCAAAGAGCTGGTCCCAGGCTTGGTTCTCAGGTTTCATGGTCGGACTGGTAGTGTAATCGGAGCTGCTCGCGGGCACGATGGAGGCGGGCCTTCACGGCGGCAACGCTGGTTTTTAGTGTTTCGGCAATTTCGGCATGGCTGCGCCCCTCCTGCACAAGGGCAAGAAGCGCGCGATCCTGCGGTCGGAGCTGGGAAATGGCGTAGCGAAGGGCGTCCAATTCCTCCGTGTCGACGGCGCCCACCGGCTCCGGCACGCCCTCGTGCTCGGGCGCGAACGGAAGGAAGATTCGGCGCAGTTTTTGCCGGCGCAGATGGTCGATGCAAGTATTGCGCGCCAGGCGGAAAAGCCAGGATTCGAACTGCGCTGGGGCCTGTAGGCCGGTTAGGGCTCGGATCATCTTGATGAATACCTGCTGGGCAAGATCCTCCACGGAGTCGCTGCGGCTTGTCATCGCATAGACAAACCCAGCGACTCTATGCTGGTAGCTGATGATGATCTCACGCTGGGCCGACTCGTCGCCCCGTTGTGCACGGCGGACAAGGTCGACCAAGGCGGTCGTTGAACTAGGATCCATGCAATTGGCATTGCCATATCCGGCGAGACGAAGAATTCGCCGGAAAGATGCGTTTTTTCAATTGGCTGACCTGCGCCTAAGATGCAACCTTTCCGTTTAATTCAGGTCCCCCCCGGATCCGGGTCAACCACCTATGCCTCAAAAAACTCTCCCCACAGCCCTCCTTGCGTCCGCCTGCGTCCTGATGGCAGGCCTGTTGCTGGCGGGAACCGGCTGCAAGACCCCGCGTCCCCCGGACGAACTGGCGCAGGCGGTTGCCCTTGGCGAGCGTCCCGTGGCTCTTAGCGGTGCTTCCGCCTTCTTTGGCGGCCAGTTGAACGTCGTTGTCACGATCAGCCGCGGAATAGGCCGCGGCATTCCCGGCGGGGGCGCCGGCAGCGACAAGCACCGGGGGAGCAAGCCGGGGGATCAGGACTTCAGCGGATTGGACAACGACCAGGCCATTGCGTACATGATGGCCAAGGCCGCGGTGGGCAGCCCGATGCCACCCGTGACCCTTCACCTCAAGATCGAGAACAAGGGCAGGCAGACGACGGCCGTGGAGGTCCTCGATTTCGACTCGGAGCTCGGAAACTTCGCCGTGCACCCCGACACCCTCAGCATGGCGCCCGATCAAGTCGCGGAACCCGACCCCATGATCTCCCAGCTCGGCGTCACCTCGGACGAAATCCCGGTAAAGGTGAGCCTGAAGCTGGCCGGAAAGACGGAAACCCAGACAATCCCGGTGCGAAACGTCCTCGTGAAACCGGACGGCGGCAAGTAGGCGGCTAGCCGGTTCCGCTTTGGAGCATCCGCACCCGGCGGTCCTTTCGGGGAAACTGAAGGGTCACCAGCGTGCCCACGCCCTGCTTGCTTTCAACGCCGACCTGGCCTCCGTGCGCCCTCATGATGCGCTGCACGATCATGAGCCCCAGGCCGTGGCCGCCAGGCTTGGTCGTGTGGTAGGGCTGGAAGAGTTTCACGAGATCCTCCGGCCGGATGCCGGAGCCGCTGTCTCCGAACAGGAGATACACCGAGTCGTCGTCGGCGCCCGACTTTATCCTCAGCTTCCCCCCGGGCTGCATCGCCTCGATCGCATTCTTGGTCAGGTTGAAAAAGACCTGCTTCAGCTGGTTGCGGTCGGCCATCACGCTCGGAAGCGTGGCCGGAGTCTCCGCCTCGACCGCAATGCCGCGGTCGGCGATCTCGTGGCGCTGGACGCGCAGCACCTCCGCCAGCACGCCGGCGAGGTTCACCTCGGCCAGATCGGGCGGACGCGGGTGGATCGCCTCCAGAAAATTGCGGATGATCCCGTCGAACCGCTGCACTTCCTCCCGGCAGACCCGGACCGAGTCGGACACCGACTCGACGTCGGGCGTGGGCTTGAGCTTCTTCAGCTTGCGCGCGATCAGCTGCAGATGGATTGTCAGCGAATTCAGCGGATTGCCGAGCTCGTGGGCCACGCCGGCTGCGAGCAGGAGGATCGAAGACATCCTCTCATCCTCGATCTGCTGCCCCGTAGCCGCCTTGTCGCGCGTGATGTCGGACAGGATGACGACATACCGCCGCGTTTTGCTCCGGCCATCGCCCCGGAAAGGCACCATGTACAGCCGGACCGTGCGCCGCTCGGGGTATGTCAGCTCGAATTCCCGCGCCGCGACGATCGGCGTGGCCGCATCGGGGTGGTCCATGGCCGCGCCAAGGGAGGGCCTCAGGCCCGGCACGAAGCGCCACAGGACCCGTCCCGTGATCTCGTCCTCGCTCAGGCCAATCAGGCGGTGGGCCGCGTCGTTGACATACTCGATGACTCCGTCCGCATCGATTACGAGGACCCCCTCCTGAAGGGCGTCGAAAATCTCCTCAAAAAGCCCGCGCTCACGCGCCAGGCGCTGGACAAGGTTTGCGAGATTGACGGAATCGAGGTTGTCGAGCCGCCCGAGCACGCGGTCGAGCGAGGTGTTTTTCTTGCCGGCCATCTCCGCGCATTAATGCGGATGAGGCCCCGTGGGTCAACAAGGGTTCACCGCGGGGCCGGGGCTAGCCCTCCAGGAAATCCATCTGAGCCGGATCCATCCGCTCGGCGAAAAGCTTGCGCAGGAACAGATCGCGGTGGTGCTGGCAGCGACCGAGCCTGAGGAGGGCCGCCCTGTGCTCGTCGGTGCCGTATCCCTTGTGCTGGGCGAAACCGTAGTCCGGAAAAAGGGCGTCCAGTTCAACCATCAGCCGGTCGCGGGCCACCTTCGCGACGATGGAGGCCATCGCGATGCAAAGCGAACGGGCGTCGCCGTTGACGATCCCCGAGTGCGGATACGCAAAATGGCGCAGCGGCAGCCCGTCGATCAGTATCCTGCAGGAGACGGCCGGCCGGAAGGCGGCCCGCTCCTCGAGCGACGAGAACAGGTCGGGCTCGGTCTTCCGCTCGAAGGCATCGGGGGGATAGATGCCCTCAAGGGCGCGGCGCATCGCAAGCTTGGTCGCCCCGAGGATATTGAGCCGCTCGATCTCGTCCACGCCCGCGCTGCCAAAATGGGCGTGAATCTGGCCTCGCGCCGCTAGCTCCTCGAATTCCTGCCAGAGCGCCGCCCGCTCGGCAGCGCTCAGCTGCTTCGAATCGTTGACCCGCCTGCCCTGAACCAGCGCCCAGCGCCCCTCCAGGAAATCGCGGCCGACAAGGACCGCCCCGGCGACAACGGGCCCCGCCAGCGCCCCCCGGCCCGCCTCATCAACCCCGATGAGGCCGGAAAACCCCTCGATCTGCTTCAGGTCGAAGCTCCGGAGCTGGCGGCGTTTTGGCATGAAGCTAGCGGCCCAAGGGTTTCCGGGTCGCGTCCAGGGCACCGGGCGTTCAGCTCCCCCACTCCGTCTTCTCCATGGGCTTCGGCAGGGGCAGCTCGCCGAGCTTTCCCGCCGCGGAGACGACCTCGTAGGCCGTGCGGAAATGCAGCTTCGCGAAATCGCCCAGGCTGCGGGCTCCGAACCTGGCGATGATCTCCGAGGCCTGCTCCTTCACCCGGGGGCCCGCGCCCTTCTGCAGCCTGGCTCCGAAGCGCCTGGAAAGGCCGTGCATCTGCCGCACGTACTCGGCCCGGGCGATGACGGAGGCCGCCGCGACGACGGGATCCTCTTCCGCCTTGGTCCGCATCCTGAGATCGAAGTCCCCCACGCCCTTTTTCGCCAGTTCCCGCTGGGTGAGCGGCTGCTTGCTGAACTGGTCCAGAAGCCCCCAGGGGGCCCGCTTCTCGGCCAGGGCCTGGGCCAGCGCGGTCGCGTGCTGCCAGGCGAGCAGTCGGTTTAGGTTGGCGCCCTTCCGCGACATGAGCTCGTTGTATTTCGGCATCCCGCAAAGGCAGGTCTTCACGACGGCCCCGGGCGTCCCGCGAATGAGCCTTTCCAGCTTCACGATCTGCGTGTCGGCAATCTTCTTTGAATCCTTCACGCCGGCCTTGATCCACCCTTCGATCGCCGGCCTGTCCGCTATCACGGTCGCGGCGACCACCGGGCCGAAGAAATCACCCTTTCCGCTCTCGTCGAGGCCGGCGTGGAGCTCGAACCAGTCGGGATGGAGCACCTCGTCGTAGCCCAGCTTGGGCGCCTGCGTCACCTCCGCCTCGAGTGTGTGCAGCACAAAGTCCTCGGTCCCCTTGCCCGCGATGACGACCTTCCCGCTCTCGTAGCCGGTCACGTTGCAGTCCGGGCCGCGGAAGGCGAACCGGGCGTAGGCAACCTCGAAGGCCTCCCAGCCGCGGGCTTCGAGCACCGAGCGAAGCTTTCCCATCTGCGCATCGTCGAGCTTCAGGGTGTAGGTCGACAGTTTTTTCGGCGCTTCCTCGTCCTTGGTCCTTTTCTGCATCGATGGGGAATGGCCGCAAAATTGGGGCACAAGCGCAAGCGCGCAAAACAGGCTTTGCGCGTTTTGCCGGACGAGGCAACAGTCCGGGAATGCCCGAGAACACAACTCCGAGCCTGATCGCCCGTAAGGGCGAATTCCAGGAGGCGCTCCTCGGCTGGTACCGCCGAAACGCACGCGACCTTCCCTGGCGCAGGTCGCCGTCGCTCTACGGAACCGTGGTGAGCGAATTCATGCTCCAGCAGACCCGGGTGACCACGGTTCTTCCGTTCTTCCGGCGCTGGATGGAGGCCCTGCCCGACTTTGCGGCGCTCGCTGCCGCCCGCGAGGAGCGCGTGCTCAAGCTTTGGGAGGGGCTGGGATACTATTCGCGGTCGAGAAACCTCCGGCGGCTTGCCCAGGCGCTGGTCGCCCTGCCCGGGATTCCGCGAAGCCCCGAGGCATGGCGCGGGCTGCCCGGAGTCGGCCCCTACACCGCGGCCGCTATCACGAGCATTTCGTTCGGGGAGGCCGCGGCCTGCGTCGATGGCAACGTGGTCCGGATCCTCTCCCGCCTCACTGCCGATCCCTCCGAGTTTCGCGACGGGACAAGTGCGGCGAAAACCCTGACCCCCCTCGCCTCGAGTCTCATGCCCGCGGCATCCCCGGGCGATCACAACCAGGCCATGATGGAACTGGGAGCCACGGTCTGCCTCAGGCGAAAGCCGCTCTGCCTGCTCTGCCCGGTCCGGGCCTTCTGCTCCGCGCAGGAAAGCGATCCCGAGGCGTTCCCGCGGATCGCCCCAAAAACCATGGAGAGGCTCTCGGTCGTCCGCGCCTGGTGCGTGCGGGGGAAGGCGCTTTTGCTGCATCGCGGCGGCGCCGGGGCGCGCCGGCTGGCCGGCCTCCACGAGTTGCCAACCGCCGGGCAGCTGGGGCTCGCGGCATCCGCCGTGCGCCGGCTCCCGCTCATCGCAAAACGAACGCGAAGCATCACCCGCTTCCGGATCACGGAATCGATCCACCTCGTTCGGCTCAAGGGAGGCGTCCCGTTGCCCGGCAGCCTCGCTTGGATTCCCCTGACGAGGCTGGACTCGGTCTCGCTTTCGGGGCCCCACCGGCGCTGGGTGGGTGAGATCCTGGCGTCCAAAGCCGCCGGGAATGCCGGCGAATCCGGCTGACCTCCGGGGTAGTGCCCCTTCTGCTGGCGCCTGTTTGTCCGCATATTACCGGGAAAGTGCGCCTCAAATAGGTTTGTCTGGTTAAGCCATCCGCACCAAGATATTGTACCGAATGAAAATCATACTCCCACCCCTCGGATTGATCCTTCTCGCCTGCGTCGCCGTAGCCCAGCAACCCACCCAGGCCCCCGCCGCACGGCCTCCCGCCAAGCCGGGATTCGCGCTCACAACGTCCGCCTTTGCGGATGGCGAAAAGCTTCCCGCGAAATTCACTTGGGCTGTCAGAGACAAGGTCGTGTCGGTGCCGCTCGCGTGGACCAACGTGCCGGACAACACGGTCAGCTTTGCCCTGATCATGCACGACCCGGACACGGCGCCGAAGCAAGGGGTCGAGGACATCCTCCACTGGATGATGTTCAACATTCCCGGAACCGCGCGCGCGCTTCCCGAGGGAGTCCCGGGCACGGCCGTCCTTCCCGACGGATCGATCCAGACCAAGAATTTCAGGGACAAAGTAGGTTACCTGGGGCCGGGCGCGCCCTCAGCGGGGCCCTACCACCATTACACGTGGGAACTCTATGCCCTCGACACCAAGCTTGACCTGACCCCCGATGCAAAGCGTGCCGACGTGCTCAAGGCGATGGACGGCCACGTTCTCGCCAAGGCCGTCCTGGCCGCCCAGTTTCACATGTGATCGAATTTGCGGGGCCGGATTCCCCGCCGCGCGGCGGGGTTCGGAAGTCGCGGCCTGGTTCAGCCCATCAGGGCCTCAATCCGCTCCTTGGACACCCGGACGTCGTCCGTGGTGGCCCGGGGTCCCAGTTCCAGCGTCAGCAGGTGATGCGGACGCCAGAATTCGCTGATCATCTTGAAGTCGACCTGGCCGCTGCCGATGGCCTGGTGGTCCTGCCCCTCAGCATTCACGTCGTGCAGGTGGAATCCGATCAGGCGGCCGGCGTTCTTTTCCAGATGCTCGCGCTGGTTCAGGAGTCCCAGCCTCGCCTTGAGGCACGCATGCCCGCAATCGTGCCAATAACCGGCAGGCGCGCCCTCGGGAAAACCTGACATGAAACCTTCGAAATCCGCATCGAGCGGCAGCTCGGTCAGCTTCTCCCGATTCTCGAGGCCAAGCTTCACTCCCCGCTGGACCGCATGGTCGAGCACCTCCTTGACGCTCGATTGGGTTCGCTCCCAATACTTCCCCATGCGCGCGCGCACCTTCGCAAGCGACTTCGCAAGGATGGCCTGGTAGCGCTTGTCTTCGGCCGGAACGGCGTCCGGATGCAGGTATAGGTAGCGCTCGAGGGGCACACCCGGGTTGAAAAAGAGGAACTTCACGCTGCCCAGGTGGCAGACCAGGGCGCGCGCCTTGACCTGTGCGGCGAAATCCAGGGATCTCCTGGTGTTGCGCAGCCACTGGTGACGCTCCCGGGGGTCCGCAGCCGAAGGCTCAAACAGATTGGGAGCCGCCTGGGCAACGCCCGCAGGCAGCGGACAAAAGTTATGGGTCGAACTCACCTTCACGATCCCCTCCTCCAGACCCTGAAGAACCCCGGGGACAAGCGTGATGCGAATCCCGTGGCTGAGTTCCACGTACTCGAAGCCCAGGTCCGCCATCTCGCGAAGCATGGCCCTCCCATCCGTGTGGCGATGCGAGCACCAGGAAGTGGAAAGAGCGAGAATGGGGTTCACTCAACCCGCCATTTCATCCAATTGCGGGCAATTGCCGAGCTGATTCGGAAGGCGAAGTTGCAGGCCGGCCGATGCGGCAACCACGCCTTCGCGCGTTGCGTCGGGATCGAGCAGAAAGACCTCAGGCCTCAAGTATTGAAATCTTTGGATTTCAATACTTGAGGCCTGAGGTCTTAAAAAAAGCCCCGACCGGGGAAAGCCCGAGCCGGGGTCTGGAAAGGCTCTTTTCAATAACCGGTGCGCCTTCAGCTGTCGTACCGGCGGCGGAGCATCGCAGTAAAAGCCTGGACCTTATCCTTGCGCCTGCGCTTCTCGCACGGCTTTTCGTAATAACGCTTGGCGCGGACGCCCTTGATGATGTTCTCGCGGTCGAGCTTCTTCTTCATCCGGCGGAGCGCGCGATCGATCGGCTCGTTCTTGCGAATCTTGATTTCGATGGACATGGGTTTGCTGACGT
>CAZSEH010000079.1:3587-16792 GCA_964605835.1 uncultured Opitutaceae bacterium | reverse complement strand
AATTTTGATTGGGGGTCCCAATCAATCGCACAAAGTAAATTTCAAAGAGCCTTCCTTTTTGGGAAAGGTTTCCAGCAAGAAGTTTTGTTTATTCTTCGTCAATACTATTCCCCGAAAAAATCGGGAAAAATACCGACGTCAAAAGAACGAACCTTACCTGCCGGTCTTTCATCGCACCTGCGCCGGTCAAAGCCGACGGGTATGCGAGGAAGGGAGGTGGAACATGGGACCGCGGGCGCACGGTTCAAGTCCTATTTCACCAAATTGTCACCTGCGTTGTCAACTAACTGTAACACAACACCTTAAAACGAGCCTTTTCAGCGTTTTTCCCACCCGGCCGGACCCGGTGAACACGATCCGGTGAGCGGCTCAACGGGGGGCGCGCGGAGCCGCCCAAATATGTATCCGTGTATTTAATACAACTGCGTTTCGCATGAGGCTTTCACCCCGTCAAACGAATGCGGCCGGACCCCTGCGACACCGCCTCCGCCGCATGGCTCGCGGCGGCCAAGGATGATTCCTTGCCTCAACCGCTCCCAGTCCGGCAGTATCTCCAACCTGCATCCATCACAAAACCGATGAAGATTGCCCAAGATCGTCGAGCGAAAAGGGCCGAAGGCGACCGAGCTGTGCTAAAAGCACAGCGTAGGGAGCCAGAGGACCTTTGCGGCGACGAGATTGGGCAATATTCGTCGGAATTTGTGATGGATGCAGGTTAAACCCATGAGCCGCGTGCTGCTTTCGGTGCCCCCGCACCTGAGGGATTTCATCCATTCACCCTCCGGCCGAAGGATTTGGAAGGGGCGGCTGGCGGAAGCGGCGGGCGGGGACGACGTGTTTGTCGGAGCCGATCCACGGTCGCGCCGCCTGGGGTCCGGAGGCGGAACGGTCGGGCTCCTTGCTCAGGCCTGGCGCCAGGGCTTCCAGCGCCACCGAAAGCCCCTCCTCGACTGGCTGAAGGCGGACCAGAAGCTCGTGCTTCACGCGGGCGGCGAAAGCCGGCGGCTGCCCGCCTATGCCGCCCTGGGAAAGGTGCTGTTGCCGATGCCGGCCGTCGACGGGCTCGCGCCCCGGCGTTTCGACCAGGTGCTCGCGGATTTCCAGATCCCGGCCTACCAGCAGGTTCTCCGGGAAGCCGGAGCGAAGGCCGCAGTCCTGGTGACGGCCGGCGATGTCTGGCTCGATTTCGACCCAATCCTGATCCCCGCAACGACGGCCGACATAACCGGGATCGGGATGCGGGTGGCGCCCGAAATTGCGCGAGGCTTCGGCGTTTACTTCGTGGCCCGGAACAGCGGCCCGGTCGAGGGGCGCGAGCACCCGATCTCCTTCTTCCTCCAAAAGCCCGCGGCGGGGGAAATCCACCGTTTTTCGGCCCGTTACGATTTCTTTGTGGATACGGGCATGTGGCTGTTGAGCATTGAAGCCCTGGGGCTGCTTTTCCGGCGTTGCGGATGGAACGAGGAGAAGGCGCGCTTCGCGACTCCCGACGGACACCCGGCGCACATGGACCTCTACTCGGAAATCGGGTCCGCCCTGGGCGGCATGACGCGGGCGCCCGCCGCCCTCCGGCGGCTCGGCTGGTCAGCCCTGCGCACGGCCGTCATCCCGCTCGAGCAGGCCCGGTTCTATCACCTCGGTTCGAGCCGCCAGCTCTTCGAATCCTTCGAGCATATCCAGCGCGGGAAGTTCTCCCCCCAGCGGGCCCTGTGCGCGGCCACGCCGCCTTCCGCTTTCGCCAGTCCCTCAGCCCTTCCCGTCTGGCTCGATGCCGTGCAGGGGCGAGCGGCGATCCGGCTCGACGGGCATAACGTCGTCTGCGGGCTTCCCGCGAACGCCCGGATCGGGCGGCTCGGACAGGGCTGGTGCGTCGAGGCGGCCCCGGTCGGGCCCGGCGAGTGGGTCCTCCGGCCGTACCATCTCGACGACACCCTGCGGGGGGAGGCGGGAGCCGGCGGCAGGATCTGCGGGTGCGACGCCCTCGATTGGCTCGCGGCGCGGGGCCTGTCCCCCGCCAAGGGCGATGTCTTCTCCCTTCCGATATACCCGGTCCTCGGCGGCTCGGAGATCACCCAGGAGATCATCGACTGGCATTTCGACCCCCGTCCGGACCCGGCCGTCGGCGCCCGGCTGGCCCGCCGCCGCAGGCTTTCGGCCGCCGGGATCCCCGAGGCCGTGGACTTTGCGCGCGCCTTCGCGGAGCGCCGCGCAGCCCATGCCAAATGCCTGCGGGCGGAATTCGAGGCCTGCCTCTCGAATGCCGACATGCGGGTCTTCACGCAGGATTTCGCCGCCATCGCCGCCTTCGCGCGGCGCGAGGCGCCCTCGCTCAGGCGATGGCTCAGGGAACACGGGGCGCGGATCCAATCCACTCTTAACAACCCCGGGCACGTTTCCCGCTTTCTGCTGCTGCTGGCCGAACTGGAGACCGGCCGCAGGCGCGCCGCATACGCGGCCTCGGGCTACCTGAGGCTGCAGGACTCCGTCATCGCGTCGACCCGCCTGGAGAAGTCCCGGCCTCGCCTCGCCCTGAAGGACGACCAGATCGTCTGGGCGCGCAGCCCCGTCCGGCTCGACCTCGCCGGCGGCTGGACCGACACCCCGCCCTACTGCTTCGAATTCGGCGGCTGCGTCCTGAACGCCGCCGTCCTCCTGAACGGCCAGCCCCCCATACAGGTATTCGTCCGATCGATACCAAGCCCGCTGTTCAGGCTGCGCTCGATCGACCTCGGCTCGACCGAGGATGTCGGGACCTTCGCCGGCCTGGCCTCGTTCCGCAACGCCCATTCGGGCTTCAGCCTGCCGAAGGCGGCGCTGGCGCTCGCCGGGTTTCTTCCCGGCTTCATCCCGGGCAAGCCGCCCCGCACGCTGCGCGAGCTCCTCAGACGGTTCGGCGGGGGCCTGGAGATATCGCTTCTGAGCGCCGTGCCGAAGGGGTCGGGCCTGGGCACCTCCTCCATCCTGGGGGCTGCGCTGCTCGGCGCCCTCAACCGCGCCTGCAGCCTCGGGTGGGACCGGGTCGACCTGTACCAGCGCGTTCTTGCGATCGAGCAGCTGCTGACGACGGGCGGCGGATGGCAGGACCAGGCCGGGGCGCTTTTTCCCGGCGTGAAGCTGATCCAGACCGGGCCCGGCCTGGCCCAGACCCCGGGCGTGCGGTACCTGCCGGAGCACCTGCTCGGCGACGCCCATGCAAACCAGACCCTGCTTCTTTACTACACGGGCGTCACGCGCCTGGCCAAGGGCATCCTCAAGGAGATCGTGCACGACATGTTCCTCGGCCGGTCCGTCACGCTCCGGACCCTGGACCTGATCCGCGCCAACGCCCTGCATCTCCACCGGGCTCTCCAGGAGGACGATCAGGCCTCCCTTCACCGCTGCATCGCCCGGTCGTGGGACCTCAACCGGCGGCTGGATCCGGGGACAACCACCCGGGAGATCGAGCGTGTCATCAGGCTCGCCGGCGGCGACCTGGCCGCCTGCAAGCTGCTGGGGGCGGGCGGGGGAGGCTACATGCTCCTGTGCGCGGCTTCTCCCGAGGCGGGCCGCAGGATCCGATCCAGGCTCGAAGGGCGCCCGCCGAACGCCCGCGCACGGTTCATCGACTTTCGGGTCTCCGGACAGGCGGTCGAGGTGACCGTCAGCTGAAGAACCGCCCCAGGCGGCTCTTCAGCACCCTTCGCAAAGCCGGGCGGATTGCGCGCGCAAGCGCGGGGTTGGCATAGCCCACCCAGGCCACGGGCGAGGTTGTGTCGAGCGGCGCCCGCAGCGGCCCGCCGAAGGGCGATTCGACCACTCCGCCGATTTCATCGAGAATCAGCGCCGTGCAGATGTCGTACGGATGGCAGACCAGACCCCGCTTGAGCCCGAGCTTCGCAAAGACAAGCGGCCGGATGTCGGCCAGCATCCGGTCGTGCCCGCTCAGCAGTTCATGGATCTGGCCGCCGGTCGACGGGTACTGGTCGTCGAAGACGACCGGGGAACCGTTCCCGGTCGAACCGTAAAGCGTTCGCCAAAGCGATTCCTCGATCTCGGCCGTCAGGGCCTTGCCCTCTGGAAAGAACCGGACGAGCGATGCGAATCCGTGGCGGCAATCCGCGGCCCTTGAAGGGCGCAAAACAAGGGATTGCCGCGCAGGGTGCCGTGCCGCGCCCCCGGCGCCCGGCCTGCAATCGACCGCCTCCGCCACGATGCCCCGCCGCCCGCGGCCCCGAATGGCGCTGATCTGGTCGGAGCGCCACTGCTTGCTGGTCGGCAGTTCCGTCATGGCGGCCACGACAATGTCCCCAAGGTGGTTCCGTGCGCCGCGCTGCGGAGCGAGGCCCGCCAGGATCCAGGCGGCCCTCTTGTCGTACATGAGGCTTCTCGTACCGTCGATCGGATCCAGGATGCACTTCCACGCCGTCCGGTCCGCGGGCACGCCGACCGGGAATGTGACCGGGGCCTCCTCGCCCACGCCCTCCATCACGAGTTCGACCGGCCAATCGGCCGGCCACCGCTTGCCGAACCAGTCCAGGATCGCCGCCTCGCTGACCCGGTCGATCCCGTAGATCGTGTCAGCCGCAGTGACCGCGGATATCCGAGCAAAATCGCGGGCCCCGCGCTCGCGCGCCCCGATGAGCGAGTCGCGGATGAAATCCTCGAGCGAGCAAAGGAGCTGGCGCGCCTTTTCGAGGGTTCGGGCGGACTGGGCCGGGGCGGTCACCCCGCAGGTCTGCGGGGACAGGCACCTTTAGGCAGCAAAAAAACAAAACCCACCGCGTGTTGCGGTGGGTCGGTGGCGGGAAGAACGGAAAGAGGCGGCGCCGCAGCCTATTTTTGCCAAGTACGCTTCTTGTGACGGTTGGCCTTCAAGCGCTTCCGGCGCTTGTGCTTGTTCATCTTCAGACGGCGTTTCTTTTTCAGGTTGCCCATGTTGTGAGGCGTAAGACCGTGTGGTGCGGGGTTTCGTCTGTAAAGCAGGAAATATCCCCTGGAACGAGCACCCCGCGGCCGTGACGCGCGCGGCGGCCGGAGGGCTTACTTGGCGAAAATGTACTTCGCCGCACGGGCCTTCGCCCGATCGGCGGCATTCCGGTGGACAGCGCCGGACTTTGCGGCCCTGTTCATGGCACTGACGTAGGCTATTCCGGCGGACTTGGCTGCGGCAGCGTCCTTCGCCTTCACTGCGGCCTCGAGCTTCTTGTGCAGGGTCTTGAGCCCAGTCTTTACGCCGCGGTTGCGAACTGTGAGACGGGCGGCTTTGCGGGCGGCTTTGATCGCAGATTTAGTATTGGCCATGATCTTATGAATGACAGGAGCTGGCCAAAGACTCAAACGCTGATGCAAGAGTCAAGCCTTCAGATTGAGACCCGGACGGCCACCGTATCCGCCAGCCGCCGCCCGGCCCTGTCGTCAGACTGTGCATGCCACGCCCGGCCGCGTGAAAACCAGCCGGGCCGTGACGCCGCCAACCGCCAGCCCCAGGGTGGCGGCCAGGGCGCGGCAGTAGGCCTTGAGCTGCCCGGAGTGGAGCGCCGCGGCGCGGCCGATCTCCTCGGCGGAGGAAACGGCGTCCGTCTTGTAATCGACTATCTCCGCTGCAGCAGGTCTGCCGGCGCGATCCAGGTGGACAACCACACGGTCCATCTGGCCGCTGATCAGGCACCCATCCTGGAACAGTTCAAAACTCTTCTCCCGCCAAAGCAGGACGTTGCCGGCCGGCTTCGCGAAAACAGGCTGCAAAGCCGGCGACCGGATGCACCGCAGGACCTCCTGACGGGCATCCTCGGAAAAATCGCCGCCAAGAGCCCTCACCCGTTCGCAATCCCGATCCACGTCCCCGGACAACCATTCGATCTGCTCGAAGAGCCGGTGAACTTCGCCTCCGAGGCGGCGCCCCCGCTTTTCATCGAACCTGAAAAGATGGGAGCCGTTGACAACGACGGGATCAATCTCCGAGGGACGCACCCTCCTGAGGCGCATTTCCTGCCTGAACTCGGCAGCGGGCAACGGAGTGAATTCCGCCTCGACGTCCGAGGCTGCGCGCACGCTTTCGGCCTCAAACCAGGAGGGATCGCCCCGCTGCCAGGCAACCTGGAAGGTCTCGCCGCCGATTGCGGCGGGATGCGGTTCATTTATCCCCAGGGCCTCCTCCAGCAATTTGTAGTAATTCAGGGACTTCGAATTGCCGGAGGGAGTCGTGATCAGATAAAGACCGCGCTTCGCACGAGTCATGGCCACATAAAGCAGGCACAGCGCCTCATAGGCGCCGTCTTCGCGCCTATCCTGGTCGAACTTTTCCAGGCGCGGGTCCGCGCGCAGGTGGTCCCGGCCGGGCAGATCAAAGATCCACTCGACCTCGCCGTAATCGGATCTGAGCACATCGACCGTGGCATCTCCGTCATTGCGCCCAAGGAGCGTGTCGCGCTTAAGGCACGGAAGAATGACGATGTCCCAGTCCAGCCCCTTGGCCTTGTGGACAGTCAGGATCGGGATGACGCTCCCCGATCCCTCGGCCATGCGCACCGCATGCTGCCGCAGGTGCGAGAGGAACCGGTCGATGTTGCGCCCTCCCGCCTTGTCGAACTCGCGGGCCGCGCCGAGAATCTGCCTGGCGCGCAGCTGCGTGAATTCATCGAGGCCATGCCCGGTCCCCCGCAGGGCCCTTATCCACTCGCGAATGGTTGCCTCGAAGCCGCAGACTGCAAACCGGTCCAGGGTCCGCACCGAGAATTCCTCCGGCTCACCCAGAAGGATCCTGCCCGGCGTCATGCCAACATGCCGCGTGGCCATGGAATCGCCGGGATGCCCGGCCAGCGTCACCAGGGATTCAACCAGCGCCCCAAGCGGGTTGTCCGTGCACGGATGGATGTCGGAACTGAGAGTGGTCTCCGGGCCGCCCGCCTCCTTGAAAAAGTCGTTCAGCCCGACCGCCTCTTCATTGGTGCGGACGAGAATGGCCGCGCTCAGACCGCGCCCGATGGGGTCGATTGCCTTGAGCAATCCAAGGGCTGTCTTAAAGCGGCCCTCCGCCTCGGGCGTCTCGGCATGCAGAACCGCCGCGTGTCCCCGGACGTCCGCCAGCCTGGCGTCAGGCCTGTGTTCCTCCCATCCGCCGCCCCAGCGGTTGGCAAGACCCTCCCCAAAGAGACCCTGTATCACGCCCTTGTCGCCGAAGGTCCCGTTCACCAGATCCAAAACCGCCTGGCAGGAACGCTGGGACGTCCCCAAAAGACGCGTCTTGATGGCCGACTGATACCGAATCGCCAGTTGGTCGAACAGCCGGTCGTCGCTGCCGCGCCACATGTAGATGCATTGCTTGGGGTCGCCCACTGCAAAGAAAGACCGGTCCCCGGGGTCCGACTGCAGTATCTCATCAACCAGCGCCGCCACGGCCCGCCACTGGCTGTGGCTGGTGTCCTGAAACTCATCCAGCAGCCAATGATCGAAGCGTCCATCGAGCCGGTAGTCGACAAGCTGCCTCTCCGATTCCGCAACCCTGCCCTGCAGGGGCGAGATTCCCCTGTCGGCGAGCAGCCGGGTTAGGTCCGCAAAAGTCAGCCAGCCGTTGCGGCGCACTTCGCGCTCGTAGATCTCCTCAAAAAGCCTGAGCAGCCTGTGCCGCCCGAGTGTCGACTCCCTCAGCCGGTGAATCTCGTCCTGGAATATTGCGCGGACGATATCCCTGCAAATTCCGCCCATCGCCGGGGAAATCGCGAACTTGCCCCCCCACGCGCCGATAGTCGCCATGCCGCCGGCAAGGTCCCCATATGCGCCAAAGAATGCCTCGATGAAGGTCGAGAGCGGCTTGCCCATCGCCTGCGGAGGCCGCCATGCAGCCAGCTGCTCGAGAAACCTTTCCGTCTTTTCGGTTCGCTTGGCCGTCATCCCTGCGCCGGCAAGCATCGGCCGCAGGTGCGCCGCCGCCCCTGCATAGTCAAATGCGGCGGGCCTCCAATCCCGCAGATCCGGCCAAAGAGCCTCGCCGTTCCAGGCGGCTTCCTCCGGGGCCTCAAGAAACAGTCCGTGCAGGGAGCCGACCGTCGAAAGGACGGTCTCATTGACTGTCTTCTCGTCGCGGCCGAAGGTGGCCTGCTTGTAGGCATGCCAGAAATCGGGGAGCAGCGCATTGGCGGGCGCGTTGGTCTCGATCAGGCGCCGCGCGCATTCCTCCACGGCCAAGTCCTTCGCGTAGCCGTCAAGGAGCCGCGGAGCGCCATCGAGCCCAAGTTCGAACGGAAACGAGCGCACAATGCGCCCAAAGAAGCTGTCATAAGTCGACAGTTGAAGCAGGTGCAGGCTGCGCAGGAGCAGAAGCAGTTTCTCCCGATATTGCGCCACCGTCGAATCGGTCCCCAATTGGCCGGACAGCCGGGCCGCCTCATCCGGCGTCTCCGCCGCCCTCGCCAGTCGGGTGAAAATCTTCTCAAAGAACTCTCCGGCGGCCTTTCGGGTGAAAGTGAGCGCCAGGATTCGCTCGGGCGGCACGCCGTCCATGAGCAGCCGCAGGTAGCGGGTCGTGAGCTGCCACGTCTTCCCGGTTCCCGCGGACGCCCTGATTATCTCATGAGTGCGCATGGTGTTCCGGCGTTAGACGGGCTGCCGCCAGGAGGGCGGATGGATCGACTTCCTTCCCGATTCCGTTTGGGAAAAGGCGCGCAAACGGGTCCCGCTCCGCGCGGATGGGGGCCGGCGGCCAGAACCGCCCCCCTTCGATTGCTTGCGCCACGGCCTGTGCCGCCGCGACCGCGGACGACGCAAGCCCGGGCCCAAGGTCGTCCCACGGGACAATCCCCGCGTCCTCCTGCACGCTTGGCAGGTTGAAGTAGGCGCAGTGAACCCCGGAAGCATCCGGATACTTCATCCTCGCCACCTCGGCATAGAGGGGCAGCTGCACGTCGATCCAGCGGCGGTCGCCCTCGGGCAGGACTGAGCCGGGCAGGACAAAGGCATCCTTTTCGCTCCCGTGATATTTCGCCAAGTGCGCCTCGCCCGGAGACTTCGCCCTGTCCCCGGTCTTGTAGTCGATGATCCGGATGGCTCCCGATTCCCCGTGCCTGTCGATGCGGTCGATCCTTCCGGTGAAGGCGACGCCCCCGATCTCGAGCTCCCAGTCGTATTCGGTTTCAACGGTCCGCCATCCTTTTTCGCGCTCTTCGGCCTCGATCCGGGCCACCGTCCTGAACCTCGCAAGGGCCGACTCGATTTGAAGCCGCACGGCGAGCGACAGCTTCTCCCCGTATTCGCGCCTCACGCGTTCCCACATCCCCGCCTCCAGGTTCTGAAAAATCAAGCTGCTGCCGGCAGCGCCGGCCGGCCCAGGGTCCTTGAGGCCCTTCAGCGGCTCGTGGCAGAGCGTCCCAAAGCTCATCGCATCCAGTTCCACCCTGCCGACCGCCTGTGGCTCCATGCCGAGCACGTATTTCAGGTAGAAACGGAAGGGGCACCTGAGGTAGTCGTGGATCCTCGACGCTGAAAGCGGCCTCTTCCGCACCGCCTCCCTCTGCACGGCCAGCCGCCAGGCCGTGGTCCGGGCAGGCTGGCGCTGCCCGCGCTTGAGCTCGGCGAAAAGGGCGCTCGCCCTTGCGAGCAGCTCATCGTCCCGGCACTGGAAGAGAAGCCGTGATGGCTGCCGGGCGGACCCATCGCCCGCCTGTTTGAACACCACCAAATCGACCCGGCCATGGTCCCGGCGCGGCTCGAGGATCGCGTTCAAAAGATACGCGTCTCTGGCCTGGCGTTCACGATTGGTTCGCAGACCGAGGAAGACGCGCAGGCTTTCGGGCAGGAAGGCGTCCCCCACGATCGATTCCGGAACCGCCCCCTCGTTCATCCCCAGGACAACCAGATGCGGGCTGTCCTCGAAGAGCAGTTCCAGCCAGCCTTGGAGATCCCACGAGTTCGCGGGCCTTTCCGGAAACACCACTGCCTCCAGCTTCCTCGCCAGAACGCCGGGCCACACGTCGGCAGACAGATCCGGATGAGCGGCCTCCAGGCGCCCGAGTTCCTTCACCGCTTCGGCGAGAAAACTCGCCTGGTCGTGAAGGGCCGCTTTTTCCGGCTGGGCCGTGTTGAACTCCGCCTTGGAAAAAAGCGTGTCCAGCGTTTTCGCAAGGGCGGTTGAAAAGGGCGCCGTCCCCAGGGTTTCGCGCAGGGCAATCAGGAAGCCGATTGCGGACTTGAGGTCCGCATTGCCGGAGTCCGCGACGTGCGGCAACGCATCGTCGATCGTGCGCGGCAGGCACTGCCCCGCCAGCCGGTCAAACCCGACGAGGAGGGCGGCCTGGCTGGACCCTGCAAGGCCCCGGAGCCTGAGGCAGTCGGCCACCAAGGGATGGCGGACCAGGTCGACCGCGGACTGGAAGCGGCCGGTCGATGCGAATTCCAGCAGCAACCCGACAAGGCTCCCCACCTGGGTTCTTGAGAACGCGAATCCCGCGGGATCGAATCCATTTTCACCGGCGTCCGCCAGGGCCGAGGCAATGACCGGCACGGCCGACTGGTCCCCAAAGCCGAAAGCCAGCGTGCCGGGAGCGGAATGGTAGGATTTCACGAGCCCCTGAATCCTCTCGCCCGCGTGTTCGGCGTCCGCGAGCAGATGGAATCCGGATCGCGGAGGGTCCAAACGCAGCGGCCGTTCGCAGAAGTGCGCGCAGTCGGGGTGGCCCCACTCGTCGATGAGGCGGTCCTGCCCGTCTCCAAAGGCCCATATCTCGACTTTCTTCCCTGCGGCCTCGAACTGACCCAGGACCTCGATCGCCAGCCTTGTGAGATCCGCCACGGCAACGACGATCACCCGTGAAACGGCAGGCAGCGAGGCCGGCCGGGCCGCAAAACGCCTCTGTGCGGCATACAGGGACATGAGTCCCCTCGATTGAAGGGCAGCCTCCCACTGCGCCTCAAGACGCGCCAAGGCGGCCCAGCGCTCCGGTTCCATCATCGGTTCTCCGGCAATGCGCTCGGCGACCGAAGCAAAGCCCAGCCCATGCTCGGCCAGGGTGGCCTGGAGATCCCCGAGCTGCCGCGCCAGCCCCATCGCCCACCGCGCCTGGCGGTTCTTCAGGGGTGCCGGCAACGGGGTTTCCTCGTGAAACACAAAAAGAGGCCGCAACTGCCCGGCCGGAGCGCCCAGGAGAAGCTCCACCCATTTGACGAACATTTCGTCGCCGGAGGCGATGCCCGCCGCGGGCAGCCCGAAATGCAGCAGCCGTTGCGGTGTCACAATCCGCGGCGGAAGGACTCCACGGCCGTCCTTTGCCGCCCGCACGGCCAGCCCGTCGCGCAAACGCCGCCCCGCCGACTGGGTCGGAACCACCACCAGCATATCCGAGAGGTCCCACGGAAATTCCGTGGCCAGCGCAAAGAATTGTTCGACTGCCTGAGGCACCAAATGGCGCTGCCAGGAAAGGGTCCTTAGAATCGGCATGTTTGGATGGCTCCGGCATGCCCAGGAAATCGATTCTTCAACCAACCCACAAACGATTATTTGGCGCCCGCCGCAAAGGCCCCGTTTCCTTCATCGAGATAGCGGACGCCATTGACTTCGCTCACCTGCAGATACTGGCTCCATTCGCCCTGCGCGGTCTGCCGGCTGGCGCCAAGGCGCCGGGTTGCGTTGCTTCGGATGGGCGGCGCATCGGCGGCCAGGGCTTCCCCCAGCACCCTTCCGTCCATCCGTCCCGCTTCTTCCCTCAAGCCGAGGAGCCACAGAACCGTCGGAGCCACGTCTACGTTGCCCGTCGGAAGTTCATCGGTCATCCCTTTCCGAAAATCCGGCCCCCGGGCGACGAGCGTATTGTGCATGTCAAACGGGCTCAGGCTCCCATGCCCGCCGACATTCTTCCCCGGTGAGTCCGCCGAAATCAGGCCTGGGACTCCCAAGGCGCTCTTGCCGCCGCTCCAGCGAAGCGAGATCACGAGGTCCGGCGCCTGCGGCGAAGCGATGTTCGCCTCCTCCAACGGGAAGGCCCCGGGGAGCGCGTTCCGCGAAAAAACGACGCCGCACCAGTCCTGAATCTGGAGATAGGCGGCCACTTTTCGGATAACCTCCGGATCATGCCCCCCGACGTATATGAGCGAACTGCCGCCCTCCCCAATGACCAGGATGTCGCCGCTTTTCAGTCCGCCGAGGGCCGCGCGCTCGGCGTGAAAACCCGCCGTCGAGAGTTCGACCGCGACGTCGACCTTCCACCCGATTGTTGAAAAACCGTGGTCCGAAACGACGATGACATCGGTCGACGATCCCAGTCCGCGCCGCTCGAGCTCCACCAGGACAAGGCCGAGGTTTTCATCGCTGTTTTTGACGGCCCTGAGGGACCGCGCCGACCCCGGGGCGGTCCCGTGCTGCGAAGAGTCGGGCTCGGCCAGCCACAGAAGCGAATAGACGGGCATCGAACGACCCCAAAACGACCGGGTGAGGGCCAGGGTTGTCCAGGAATCACGGGCCGTCTTGTCCAGGTCGGCGGCAATGGGAGGAAAATCCCCAAGCGTTTCCACCAGTCCGGCCTCAAGATAAGGCGGCAGGGTCGATCCCTCGTAGAGAACGGGCGAGGCTTCCGCCGAGTTCGGGCGCCGGCTGCGATCGAGCAGCATGGCGACGGGCTTCGAGCCCGCGATCGCCGTCCGCCATCCATGCCGGTGGAGGATCTCCGCGACCGTGGGCCTGCCGAGGTAATTGCCGCCGCTGACCTCATCCCCTCGGCGGATTGCGGCGGCGGCCTCGATTCCGATGGCGTTTTGCGCGTCGATCGCCGGCCGGTAATCCACGTTGGCGATGACAAAACTGTGCGTGGGCTGCGCGCCCGTAGCGATCGCTGTTCCGTTGACCTCCGTCGCGCTGCAATAGACGGGATGGTTGTGGGCAAAGAAGACGCCGCCAGAGGCCATTTTCCAAAGGTTCGGGGTCGTTTTCGCGGAGACAAAATCCGGTCTCATTCCATCCCAGACGACGACTACGACGCGGCGGGGCGGAAGGGTGTCTTCGGCAAAGCAGGAGACAACGGCAAGGAAGGCGAACAGGAATAAAAGGGAGAGGCTCGACCTCAAGAGGAGCGAGCTTCACTCGGACCATTTATCAATGAAAAGCGAAATCGGGGGCAGCCCGTTACGATTCTGCAACAACCAGCCTGCGTGGCCTCTTTGTCAGCCAAGTCTGCCGCCGCAAAGCGGCCGGCAGGAGTTGGCATTCGCAGCCCCCGGCAAATGTTTAGCTTTGGGGCCGATAA
>CAZSEH010000079.1:0-3487 GCA_964605835.1 uncultured Opitutaceae bacterium | reverse complement strand
CGGCAGGAGTTGGCATTCGCAGCCCCCGGCAAATGTTTAGCTTTGGGGCCGATAAGCCGGATTCTGTTCCCCCCGGTTTGGCCGGGGTTCAGTCGTCATTTCTCTTCCACTTTCGCCCGGCTTGCGCCGGGCTCCGGCGGACCCGCCGTCGCGCGATTTTCACCGCGTCCCGGCGGATGCGACATACCCGAGGTTATTGGACGGGCCGCCCAACCTCCTATTTTGTCTTGCACCGGACGGGGTTTTTCGTGCCGCCCGCCTCGCGGCGAAGCGCGGTGGGCTCTTACCCCACCTTTTCACCCTTACCCTGGTCGAACCGCTCCGGCTTGCCCAGGGCAAACCCTGAGCTTGTCGAAGGGAACGTCCAGGGCGGTCTATTTTCTGTGACACTGTCCGTCGCCGCGGCTTGACCCGCGGCGCCTGCACCTGCCTTTCGGCTCGTGCAGCATCCTGCCCTGTGGTGTCCGGACTTTCCTCTCCAAGTTGCTGCGGACGCGGCGGCTAACCGCGTCTTGGGATCAAAGAACTCGGAGCGACGACTTGGCCCCAAAGCTAAGGGGACAGCCTACGCGGCGGCGTTACCATGGCAAGAGCCCAAAATCCGCCCGAAAAGCCGGTTCATGCCCAACGCCGTATATCCTTGTACAGGAAATGAGCCGCGCCCGTTTGGGCGACGGCTCGATTCTCCGTTCGAAGCCAAAGACGCAATGTTTAGCAGTCGAAATAGATGATCCGGCCGCACTGGTCGCAGGTGGCCAGGTCGCCGTCCGGACCTTTGCCGCGCGAGGCGGAATCCGCCTCGCTTGAAATCTTGAGGTGGCAGCCCCCGCATTTGCCTCCCCGGATCGGCACGATGACGGGCATTCCGCGTGAGGCCATCCGGTCATAGGTCCGCAAAGCGAGGGGAGAAACCGGTGTGCGCGCGGCAGCAAGCTCGACCTGGAGCGTCTTCAGCTCGGCGGTCAGGCTGGCCTCCCGCTCGTGCAGACTCAGGATCCGGGCCTCGTGGCCGGAAACATTCCGCTTCGAAAGCGACTCGGCTGCCACAAACTTGTTCTTCGCCTCATCGATGGCGTACATGATCTCCAGTTCCCGGCCCTCCAGATCTCCGATCTGCTGCTGCATCGTCTCGATCTCGTGCCCAAGGGCTTGATATTCATCATTCTTCTTTACGGAGAGCTGCTGGGTCCGGTACTTGCCCATTCGCTCTGCGGCCACGCCTATCTCCGTCTCCAAGTCCTTCTTCCTTGTTTCAAGATCCCTCTGTTCAGCCCGCGCCGCCTCGATCGCAGCCTTCTCGTCCGCGATGGTCCGCTCTACGGCCTGAACCTCCCCGGGAAGGTTCCTCAGCTGAGCCTCCAGCCCAAGTCGCTTGGTATCGCGATCTTGCAAAATCAAGAGTGCCTCCAAAACAGGGCTTGGCATGGTTGGCTGACACTGGGGCGTCCTCCGTGAGGGGTCAAATGAAACCAGCCTTCGCGATGCGAAGGCTGTCCGCCGCAGCCATCGGCGAAGGCCCACCTCAACACAGCCAACATCCTGAATCCTGACCTTCGCGATGCGAAGGCAGCCTGAATTGCGCGCACGGGCCGGAGTCCCTTCCTCGCTATGGGGATAGCACCACCCTCCCCCCAGGCCCATAACGGCCAAAATAGCGACCTTTGCATGCCAAATATTTCCCAAAAAAACCCTCGCGTGCCCGCTCGTTTTCCGAAAGAATTTACCCTTCATTCCCCACCCGATTCAACTCCTTCATGGCAGACCCAATCGACCCTTCACAGAATTCCAAATCTCGGTCTGGTGCGGAGAGTTATGACGCCTCCAAAATCCAGAAACTGGAGGGCCTGGAAGGGGTGCGAAGGCGTCCCGACATGTATATCGGGGACACGAACGAACGGGGCCTGCACCATTGCGTCTTTGAAGTCGTCGACAACTCCGTGGACGAGGCACTCGCCGGATACGCGACCATCATCCGCGTCAGCATCCATCTCGACGGCTCCTGCTCGGTCGAGGACGACGGCCGCGGCATTCCGGTCGACATCCATCCCGTCTACAAGATTCCGGCCCTGGAGCTCGTCCTGACGAACCTTCATGCCGGCGGAAAATTCGGCAAGGGAGCCTACCAGGTCTCCGGCGGACTTCACGGCGTCGGAGCCAAGTGCGTCAACGCGGTCTCGGAATGGCTCGAGGCCGAGGTCCGCCGCAACGGCAAGGTCTACCAGATGCGCTTCGCCCAGGGCAAGACGACGCAGAAAATGGCCGTGATTGGGGACACGAAGAAGACGGGCACCAAGATCACATTCAGGCCGGACCCGGAGATCTTCCTGACAACGCGCGAATTTCAATATGAGATACTGGCCAAGCGCCTGCGGGAACTCGCCTTCCTCAATCCGGGGATCCGGATCGAGCTCGAGGACGAGCGGTCGCAGAAGAGCGACGTCTTTTTCTTCAAGGATGGCATTACGGAGTTCGTCCGCTTCCTGAACCAGAACAAGAACGTCCTGCACGACAAGCCGATCACCTTCAGCGATTCCGTCGGCGACGAGGCCGATCCGTCAAAGGCGGCGACGGTCGTCGATGTGTCGCTGCAGTACAACGACTCCTACAACGACCAGGTCTTCGCCTATGCGAACTCCATCTACAACCTGGAGGGCGGCACCCACCTGTCGGGATTCCGGACGGCGCTGACACGCGTCATCAACAATTACGCCAAGGCCAACAATCTCATCAAGGAGAAGGATCCGTCCATCACGGGCGACGACATCCGCGAGGGCCTGGTGGCGGTGATTTCGGTGAAGGTGCCCGAACCGCGCTTCGAAGGCCAGACCAAGACCAAGCTCTCGAACTCCGAGGTGGACGGCATCGTCCAGAAAGTGGTCGGCGAAAAGCTCAAGTTCTACCTCGAGGCGCACACGGCAGTCGCAAAGCGCATAATCGAGAAAACCCTGCTGTCCGCGCGGGCCCGCGAGGCCGCCCGAAAGGCGCGGGAGACGATCCGCAAGGGGGCCCTCTCGGGGGGCGGGCTGCCGGGCAAGCTCGCCGACTGCTCCGAGCGCGATCCGGCCCTGACGGAGCTTTATATCGTCGAGGGCGATTCCGCCGGAGGCTCGGCCAAGCAGGGCCGGGACCGCCGCTACCAGGCCATCCTCCCCCTGAGGGGAAAGCTCATCAACAGCGAGAAGGCGCAGATCGACAAGGTCCTCAACAACGAGGAGATCCGCACCCTCATCACCGCGATCGGCACGGGCATCGGAACGACGGACAATGCGGATGACGACTCGGCCTTCAACCTCGAGCGGGCGCGCTACCACAAGATCATCATCATGACCGATGCCGATGTGGACGGCTCCCACATCCGGACGCTTTTGCTCACCTTCCTCTACCGGAAGATGCGCGGGCTCTTCGACCGGGGATTCGTCTACATCGCCCAGCCGCCGCTCTACAAGATCAAGCGCAAGAAGCGCGAGCAGTACATCGACAACGACGA
>CAZSEH010000078.1:11807-16973 GCA_964605835.1 uncultured Opitutaceae bacterium | reverse complement strand
CCCCATGGAGAACTCACTCGACCGGCGCACGTTCGTCAAAGGCATGGCCGCCCTGGGAGTCGGCATGGCTGCATCCGCACTGGTCCCGTCCAGAGTCCGGGGCCAGGCGGTCGGCGGACCCGAAACGGAGAAGCCGTTCCCAAACCCGGCCTTCCCCTTTGGCGCGGTGTATTTCCGCAAGTCGAACCCGCCGGAGGCGGACTGGGAGCGCGACCACCGGGTCGCGGCGGAGATGGGCATCAATATCTTCCGCCACTGGTTCCTGTGGGCCTCGATCGAGAATTCACCCGGCCAGTATGACTGGCGCGACTACGATCGCATGCTGGAGCTCGAGGGCCGGTACCGCATCAAGACCGTGATCGCCGAGAATGTCACCGGGGCCCCCGAGTGGATGTGGGACAAATACCCCCACGCCCGCCACATCGGCAGCGACGGCCAGCAGGGTTTTCCCTCCGTCGCCAGCGGAAGCGCCACGGGCAACGCACCGCTTTGCCTGGACAATGAGGATGTCCGGGACCGCGCCGGGAAATTCCTGACAGCGCTTGTGAATCGCTACCGCGACCGGCCCTCCACGCTGGGCTACGACCTGTGGAATGAAGGTGACCTGACCGAATGCCACTGCGAGGCCACCCAGGCCAAATTCCGGGAATGGCTGAAGGCCAAGTACGGTACCCTGGAGGCCCTCGAAGCGGCCTGGCACCGTTACAGCCTCGGCAGCTGGGAAACGGTGCATCCGCCCCACGACAATGGAGGCTATCCCGATTCGCTCGACTGGCTCGCGTTCCGGCGCGACAACGCGATCCGCCTCCTGCGCTGGCGGATCAATCTCATCCGCGGGCTCGACACCCGGAACCAGATAACCGCGCATGGTGTGGGCGCCCTCACCGAGATCGAATGGCGCACGGCAGCCGCGGTCGACACCTATGGCTACACCTGGGTGGCCTCCCGCCACGGCAACGACCCCTGGATGCAGTTTCAGGCCGCGGACGTCGTGCGCGGCGGTTCGCGGGGAAAGCCCTTCTGGCACGCGGAGGCGACGGGCGGCCCTCTCTGGCTGCAGCCGCAGGTCCTGAATCGCCCCCTGGACGACGGACGCAGCTCGGACGAAAAGGACGTCCGGGTCTGGAGCCTGATCGACATGGCGGCCGGCGCCCGGGGAATTCTTTTCACCCGCTGGCGCCCTCTCCTCGACGGCCCGCTGTTCGGCGCTTTCGGCCCGATGGGGATGGATGGCTCGGTCACGCCGCGGGCGGAGATGGCGGGCAGTCTGGCGCGATGGGCCAACGCCCACCCGGACATCTGGAAGTCGCACCCGATCAAGGGAGACGTGGGCATCGTATTCGTGGAGGAGTCCCTGGATTTTGCCTCCATCCAAAGCAGCGGCCGGGCGGCGGCGGCAGGCCGCGGCGGCGGGGGCGCGGAAAGCGGCGCCGGCAACTACACCCAGTCCGCCCAAGGAGCCTATCAGGCCTTCTTCGATTCAAATATCCAGGCCGATTTTGTGGGCATCGATGACATCGGGGAATATCCGCTGATCTACCTTCCCTACCCCGAGATGCTCAAGCAGTCGACCGCCGACAAGCTGCGGGACTATGTCGCCAAGGGTGGACGGCTCGTGAGCGAGGGGTGTCCGGGATATTTCGGGGACGGCGGCCACGTTGGCGCCGTCCAGCCCAACCTCGGCCTGGACAAGCTCTTTGGAGCCCGCGAGTCCTACGTGCAGTTCACTCCCGATCTGCTCGGCAAAGTGACCCTCACAGTGAAGGGGCGGGAAATCGGCGGAGAGTTCTTCCTGCAGGAGTACGCCCCGGCCGGGGGCCAGGCCGCGGGCCAGTACGCCAACGGCCGCACCGCGGCCGTCGAAAACACCTTCGGCAGCGGCCGGACGCTTCTGATCGGCACTTTCCCCGGCGGGGCCTACTTCCGTAGCCATGCTCCGGCGACCCGGGCATTCTTCGCCGATCTTCTCTCCTGGGCCGGCATTCAGCCCAAGGTCCAGTCGAGCGACCCGAAGGTGAAGGCCCGCCTCCACGAGGGAGCCGGGGGCACCTACCTTTGGGCGGTCAATCCAACGAAGACGGCGCGCACGGTGAAAATTGTGCTGCCGTCTGCGTTTCAGCGGGCTGTCGAACTTTGGCAGGAGTCGGGCCGGCCAGTCGTCGCGGGCAACGAAGTGTCCACGACCATTGCCGATCGCACTGCGGCGGTGATCCAGCTGGAATAGATCCGGAGATTTCACGAAACTCGGCCAGGTCTCGGCCAAATCGCCGGGCGCAAACGACCTCAGGCTCGCGGCCCAATCCGTGCAATTGGCTTTGATTTGAAGGCATCACGTCGGGCCGGTGCTCTCGTGACTCAGCGCAAAGTCCACCTTGACCTCAAAACCGCGCCCCAACAGTTTTCATCGGTCGCGCCGCGGTTTGCGCACTTTCGGTGCTCCTTTATTGCGAGCTCCGCGTCTCGCTCCTTTTGCCTTCCAGAACCCCGGCCCCTTTCCGCGCCCTCTCCCGAACGCTTCAGCCGTTTCATGCAGCCGAACGCCACCCCACCCACTCCGGCACCGAGCGTTGCAATCTCTGGCGCCACGCCCAAGCGCCCCGTCCTGCGGCTGCTACTGCTGCTTTTCATAGGCAGCGGGTGCGCCGCGCTCATTTATGAGATAGTCTGGTTCCAGCTTCTGAGCCTCATCATCGGCTCGGCAGCGGTCTCACTGGCGGTGCTGCTCGGCACGTTTATGGGCGGAATGTGCCTGGGAAGCCTCTTCCTCGCGCGCCTGGTCCCGGCGCGCCGCCACCCCCTCCGCGTGTATGCAGTGCTCGAGGCGGGCATCGGCGTTCTTGGGCTGCTCGTGCTGTGGGGACTGCCGTACGCGGGCGGATTGTACTTCGCGATCGCGCTCCACGGGACAGCCGACCTGTTGTTGCGCGGGTTGTTCTGCGCCATCTGCCTGCTGCCGCCGACGATGCTCATGGGAGCGACGCTGCCTGCGATAGCGCGCTGGGTGGAGACGACCCCCGAGGGGGTGTCGTGGCTCGGATTCTTCTACGGCGGCAACATCGGGGGCGCGGTGCTCGGCTGCCTTCTTGCGGGATTCTATCTCCTGCGGGTGCACGACATGGCCGTGGCGACGTACGCCGCCGTCGCAGTCAACGCTCTCGTCGCGGGCGCGGCGTTCCTCCTCTCCCGGCACGCCGCCCACGAGCCGGCCGTTAAGAAGGCGGAGGGCGATTCCGCCTCCGGACCGCGCAGCGCGGTCCCGGACGGCACCTGGCTGGTGTACGTGACGATCGGCCTCTCGGGCATGACGGCCCTTGCGGCGGAGGCCGTGTGGACGCGTATCCTGTCCCTCCTGTTTGGCGCGACGACGTACACCTTCTCCCTCATTCTCGCCGCGTTCCTCGTCGGGCTTGGGCTGGGCGGCAGCGCAGGCGCGGTCATGTCACGGATTGTTCGCAAACCGCTCGTCGCCCTCGGCTTCTGTCAACTGCTGCTCACGCTGGCGATTGCGTGGGCCTCCTACTCGACAATGAAGCTGTTGCCCTATTGGCCTGTCCGGCCCGGCCTTGCGGCCAATCCCGGGTTGGCCTTCCAGATGGATTTCGCGCTCTGTCTGCTTGTCGTGCTGCCGGGGGCCTGCCTGTGGGGTGCCAGCTTTCCGCTCGCGCTCGCCGCCACGGGCGGCCGTGAAAGGGATCCGGGCCGGATGGTCGGCAGCGTATACGCGGCCAACACGGTTGGCGGGATCGTTGGCGCCCTCGCGGGCAGCCTGTTCATCATCGCCTGGTTCGGCTCGCAGTGGGCGCAGAGGATTCTCATCGTGATCACGGCGGTGAGCGCGCTGGTCGCGCTCCTCCCCGCGGTCGCCGGCCATCGGACGGACGTCAAAGTCAAGATGTGCAGGCTTGCGCTTGGCGTCGCGACGCTGGTCGCCGCGACCCTGCTTGTGAAGGCGGTGCCCCCGGTGCCGCCGCTCCTCGTCGGCTACGGCCGCTGGTCCAGCCAGCAACTCGAGAGCGCGAACGACTTCCTGTACGTGGGCGAGGGGATGACTGCGTCGATAGCCGTGTCGCGAATGGAGGACGGCGTCCTCTGTTATCACAATGCGGGGAAGGTGCAGGCGTCGAGCGAGCCGCAGGACATGCGGATTGAGAGAATGATGGGCCACCTTGCGACGCTGCTGCCGCCGGATCCCAAGTCGGTGCTCGTCATCGGGTGCGGTGCGGGCATCACCGCCGGCGCGGCCAGCATCGAACCCGCGCTCGAGCGCGAGACCATCGCCGAGATCGAGCCGCTTGTTCCGAAGGCGGCATCCCGGTACTTTGGCGAGTTCAATTTCAACGTCGTGACGAACCCCAAGGTGCATGTCGAGATCGACGACGCGCGCCACTTCATCCTGACGACAAGGGAGAAGTTCGACGCGGTGACGTCCGATCCCCTCGACACGTGGGTCAAGGGCGCCGCAATGCTGTATACGCGGGAGTTCTTCGACGTCGTGAAGGAGCACCTGAACCCGGGCGGCATCATGACGCTCTTTGTGCAGCTCTACGAGAGCAACACGGAGGGGGTGAAGAGCGAAATCGCCACGTTCTTCGAGGCCTTTCCCAATGGTGTCATCTTCGCGAACACGGTCGAAGGCAGCGGCTACGATCTCGTGCTGGTGGGCCAGCAGGGCGGGGCGCCAATGAGGATCGACGTCGACGCCATCCAGAAGCGGCTCGATAGCCCTCGCTACGCGGAGGTCGCCCGGTCGCTTCACGAGGTCGGCTTCGATTCGGCGGCACAGCTTTTTTCGACCTTCGCCGGAAACGAACCGATGCTCCGGCCGTGGATAGCCGATGCGCAGATCAACCGCGACCGGAACCTGCGGCTGCAGTTCCTCGCAGGCTTGGGGCTCAATCTTTACGACGAGACCGGGATTTACAGCCAAATGGTGAAATACCGGACGTATCCGGACGGTTTGTTCACGGGGGCGCCGGGAAGGCTGGCGCAGATTCGAAACGCGCTTTCACCCTGACCCGAAGATGGCTCTGTCACTGGGGGGCCGGCAGGTATTGCCCGGCGAGATCCAGGCACTCGATGACATTGAGCATGCGCTGGCCGTCGCCGGCCGCCTCGGGCCGGCCGGGCACTTCCTGCAGGGTGGCCGGCACATCGGGTCCCTCGATC
>CAZSEH010000078.1:2924-11707 GCA_964605835.1 uncultured Opitutaceae bacterium | reverse complement strand
CTCGGGCCGGCCGGGCACTTCCTGCAGGGTGGCCGGCACATCGGGTCCCTCGATCGTCTTCAGTTTGGTGCTGAACGCCGCCCGGATGGGGCCTCCGACATTGCCCGAGCCGCGGCCCCTCCAGACACGCTGGCCCATGGCCGCGTCCTTCCGCACTGAGGCGGCATAGGCCAGCAGCCGGCCGTCGCCGCGCGCGGCCATTTCCGTCCAGGCCTTCCAGAACTCCGGATAGTCGACTTCCTGCATCAGCTGGAAACAGATCTCCGGCCCGCCAAAAAGAGCCACCAGCGTGCCCGTGCCCGCGCCCTCGTCGTAGAAGCGGCCGGTCGCCGGGTCATATCCGCCCTCGATCGACATCGGCTGGCCCGGAGGCGCGATCTCAAGCATCGTCTTCATGCCGATCAGGATCTTGTCTCTCCAGCGCGGGTCTCGCGTGCGCTCCCACTCGGTCATCCAGTTGATGGCGAATGCGGGCCAGGTGCTTTCAAAGCCGAAGCCGGAGCGCATGGGATAGGTGCTTGCGGGCCGGACATTGCGCAGGGGATCGACGGCCGCCGTCGCGAAGTCGGCGTTGACCACCTCGTGCAGGAGGTCGCCCATCCGCTCGTCCGTCGTCAGGTAATAATAGACGTTCTTCAACGAGGCGTTGCTGATCCGCGGCTGCTTGGCGCCGTCGCCCCAGTGGCTGACGTTGTGGCGCGAGCCGAGACCGGCAAATCGGCCGATGTGATAGCAGTCGACCTCCTGGGTCTGGCGCGTCATCGCCGCGGCCATGCGGAAAATATCGGCCCGGCCCGAGCGAAGGAAGGAGTACCACAGCCACAGGTTCGGCATGAGCTCGGTGTTGTTCCAGGCCCAGCCGCCGATGTCGTAGCGCCACTCGTGCCGCACCTCGTCGTACATGCGCATCAGATCGCCGTAGTTCCAGTAGCCGTACCAGGAGCGCTGCTCGATCTCCTGCTGGTAGAACTTGAGGCCCGAATCCAGCTGGTCCTCGACCGCCGCGCGTGCAGGATTCGAGCGATCCGGCAGACTCCAGATGCCGAAGGACTGGTTCGCATGGTAGTATTCCGGGGCGCAGACCAGAAGCGCAGAATCCCCGGTCCCCGCCTTGGCCAATTGAACAAGATCTGCATTGGCGGGCATCGACGGGAACGCCAGGAGCGTGACTTCAGACGTGTTGGCGATGCCGTAGGGCGTGCTGAAGCCCGATTCGGCATCCTCATAGGCGAACTCCAGGCCGTGCGCCACGGTGTCGTAATGGCGCATGTCCATCGGCGCGGCCTGGGGCGACCAGAACCAAAGCCGGATCTGCCCTTCCTTGGTTGTCGCGCCCCGGATCTCGAGCGCAGCCGGGTTCTTCTGCCAGAAATCCTTCATGACCGCGGCCATCCCGCCGCCCAGGTCCCCGAGGAATACGAGCCCGGGGGAGCGGTGGCCGTCCAGCACATGCAGCCACGAGCTCTGCTCGTTCGTTCGCTTTTCGACCGTGAATCCGTCCGGGTGCAGCTGGGAGAGTCGGAAGTCGTTCCAATCCGCCGCGGAAGTGATGTCCTCCTGTCCCTGGGCCGGAAACTCTGCAAACGCCGGGATGCGTTTGCCCGCGAGCTGGTCGGGAAAGATATTGCCGCGCTGCGGAAAAGTGATCTCCCGCCTGCCTGTGAGCGGCTTGACCGGCTCGGCCCACATTCCGGTGTCGCCTGCGAGCCGCACGTGCCGGTTCTGGATCTCGTCGCGCAGGGGCACGTCGAACTCCAGGCCGATCCCCCGCACGAAGTCCTTCTTTTCGTCGGCATTGTAGACGATCGAATGGACCACGCGGATCGAGGCCTGACCGGCGTAAAAGTAAAGGCGGACGACGAACGGCAGCATCGCGCGCCCGCTTTTCGCGGAGACGTGCGTGCCCTCGAGCTTGACCGTTGCGCGCACCGGACCGCTCTGCTCGAGCGTCACCTTGTCGATGCGGCTGATGAATTCGTCGGTGTTGACCGTGCCGGCGTCCTCTCCCTGCACCTGGTCGGCGACCAGGAGCACGAGGCGGCCATTTTCAGCGACCTGGGTGTCCCCGGCCGTAATCGATTCGAAGACCACCGAAGTGTCGTGCTTCAGGATGCGGCAGCGCATGGGCCCCGTGTCGATATTGATGAATGCGCCGGTCGCGTTCCACGCGATGCGATCGCCCGTGGAGCGCTGGCGCGCCTGGTTTCGGTTCTGCACCGGTGCGTCCGCGGCCCCGGATGCGCGCAGGCCGATCTGAAACGGCCCCGTCAGCCCGGCAGGGGCGCTGATGGCGTGGCCGGTCCACTTGAGCGAACCGTCCGGCCAATAGGCCAAAGGCCAGGTCTGCAGGCGCAGCTCCTTGCCATCGGCGCCTTTTAGCACGATCGGATCGCGCAGGTGAACGGTTCCCTTGGGCCACGGGACACCCCAGCTGACGCCGGTTCCCGTGGCGGGCGGCGTGCCGCCGAGCCAGTTTAGGGTCACCGTGGACGCGGAGTCGGCCGCCAGGGCGGCGCCCGGGAGAAGGGCGGCCAGGGACAGGAGTCCAAACAGGCGGGAGATTCGGTTCTTCATGGGTTTTGCGATCCGGATGGAGGTCAGGGCGGGGGTGCGGGCGATGAGTGCGCGGGAATGCCGTCGGGCGGCGCGGGCTCCATGATTTCGATCCGTGTGCCGTCGGGATCAAAAACATGGATCTGCCGCTTGCGGTCGGTTCCGACCAGGATCTTGGCGGAAAGCTGGGCTCCTGGCGGCAGCGGCCGGGCCGACAATATCGCCCCCGCCTTGGCCACGTCCGGCACAATAAGGCAGAAGTGGTGGTTCACGCCGATCTTGGCGAGCGGCGGCGGCAGGCTGTAGAGCATGAACTCAACCCAATTCGTGCCATCGGGCACCTTCATGCACACCCAGCTCAGCACTTTTCCGCTGCCGCTTCCCCGCCACTGTTCGGTGCAGCCGAGAACATCGCCGTAGAATTTCACGGCTGCGTCGAGATGGCGGACCATCACCCCGGCATGGCTCATCTGTGTCGCAATGCGCGTGTCGGGCAGGTGCCTTCCGGTGTCGCTCGCCACCCAGCTGTCCGGCAGGTACTGCTGGAATTCCACGGGGTGGCCGTCGGGATCGTCGACCCAGAAGTTGGCGGAGTTGATCTCGCTCAGGGTCACATGGTCCGGGACCTTGAACCCCCGGGCCTTCAGATAGAGCCGCATCCCCTCGGCATTGTCGGTCTCGAGCGCGATGTGATTCAGGCGGTCGGTGTTGGGGGCGTTTTCCGGAATGAGTTCGATCGATTGGCGGTCGTTGATCTTGATCAGGGCTGCGCGCAGGCTTCCGTCGGGCTTCGAAAGCGTGTACGACTCGTCAAACCCGAGGAAATCGCGGTAGAACTTTCGCGACACGTTGATGTCGTGCACGTAGAGCGCGACCTGGGAGACGGCGAGGATGTGCGGGCGGGGCACCGCGGCGCTGTCCTGGGCCCGGACCGGTGCAATGCCGATGGCAAAGCCCAGTCCCGCGGCAATAAAAGACCCTTTATTCGTAAACATTGGGGTATGGGTTAATCGTGCGGACGGCAGATTGACGGTCCGAATGCGCCATTGGTTGCGTCTGGCGCGAAGTACATTGATACAGCTCCATCGTTAACCCCATGTCCACCCCATCGTTCACAATGAAACGCAGCTGGGCCGCCCTGTGCATCCTGGCAGCTGCATGCATCGGTTTGGCGTTCACCGCGGCCCGTGCGGCCGATGACGATTACGTTCCCGGGCCCGATTCCCGTCAGCAACCAGGCGTCCCCGCCGGCGAGCTTCTCAAGTTTACGCTCGACCAGTCGAAGATCTTTCCCGGCACGACGCGCGCGTACTGGATCTACGTGCCCGCGCAATACCGGCCCGAAACCCCCGCCTGCCTCTTTGTCGCCCAGGACGGGGTCCTGTGGAATGCCAACGTTGTTTTCAACAACCTGATCGCGAAAAAGGAGATTCCCGTGACGATCGGTGTGTTCGTTCAGCCCGGAATCGTCAAGGCGGCCGCTCCCGGCGCTGCGCTCGACCGATACAACCGCAGCATCGAATACGACACGCTCGGGAACACCTACGTCCGTTTCCTGCTCGAGGAGCTCCTGCCCGAGGTCGCGACGAAACACGCCACGGACGGAAGGCCCATCCGGATCTCCACAAATCCAAACGACCGCGCGATCGGCGGACAGAGCAGCGGGGCCATCTGCGCCTTCACGGCGGCCTGGGAGCGGCCCGACTCGTTCAGCCGCGTCTTCAGTGCGATCGGCACCTACGTCGGTCTGAGGGGAGGCGATGTCTATCCCACGCTCATCCGCAAATACGAGCCCAAACCGATCCGCATTTTCCTGCAGGACGGCTCCCACGACCAGAACAAGTACGCCGGGGACTGGTGGTTTGCGAACCAGATGATGGAGCGGGCCCTCGTCTTCGCGGGCTATCCCGTGAACCATGTCTGGGGCGACGGAATCCACAGCGGGAAGCACGCGACGGCAATCTTCCCCGACGCCATGCGCTGGCTTTGGAAGGACTGGCCGAAGCCGGTCGTGAGCGGCCCGACCGGGAACGAATACCTGAACCAGATCCTGATTCCGGGCGAGGACTGGCAGGTCGCCATGGACGGCCTGAAGGGGGCCGACGGGGTCGCCGTGAACGCGAAGGGCGAGGTGTTCTTCTGCGACACTGGGAATGAAAAGACCTACAGGATCGGCCTTGACGGAGCGATCAGCCCGGTCCTGGCCCAATCCCGCCATATCACGGCCCAGGCGTTCGGGCCGGATGGGCGCCTGTACGCCGACGTGGGGAACACCTCGTCGATCGTCGCCTACTCCGACGGCGGCTACGGCCCCGCCACGGTCCTGGCCCAGGGATTCCGCGGCAACGACCTTGTCGTCGCCCACACCGGCAATGTCTACGTGACGAATCCTCCCGACCGGAGCACCAACCTCCCGAGCAAGGTGTGGCTGATCCGCCCGGACGGGACGAGCCAGGCGGTCGACACGGGGATTCGCTTCTCCAACGGAATCGGCCTTTCCCCCGACCAGTCGCTGCTCTATGTCGACGACTCCTTTTCCCACTGGGTCTACAGCTTTGTAATCCGGCCGGACGGCACGCTGGCGAACAGGCAGAAATACTTTCACCTGCACGATCCCGACTACGCCGACTACAGCGGAGCCGACGGCATGCACGCGGATCGCGAGGGCCGCCTCTACGTCGCGAGCACCCTCGGGATCCAGGTCTGCGACCAGATAGGAAAGGTGGAGTGCATCATTCCGACGCCCAACCGCCACGTCGTCAGCGTCAATTTCGGTGGCGCGAAATTCGACACGCTCTACGCCGGCTGCGGCAGCACGCTGTACCGGCGGAAGGTGAAGGTTTCGGGCGCGAACGGCTGGGACGCGCCGAACAAGCCGGCGGAACCGCACCTGTAGGCCGCCGAGCCGATCAAGCGCCATCGCGCCCCGCGGCCCGGTCATGCGCCCCGTGGATCTTGCAAAGGCCGGTCCCGGCATCAAGTCGGCGGTCAAGCACTGGGGCTAAGCGGCGCCCGCGGCGGCCCATGCGCCCCTTGGCCGAACAATGGGGCCCATAGCCGCCTTTAATCCGGCTGGATTGGACTTCGGGGAGATGCACAAAGACGTCCTGCCCGGGCCCTTTGGAATGATAAATGCTTTTATACGTTTCCCCTGATGAAATCATGCCCGGTTTTGGACAAACGCACACGGCTGCTCGCAGCGTAATACGGGATTACGTCGAAGCCCTGGGAGTCATTGCGCTTGTCACCGCGGGCGGATGGCTTACGCCCCTGAACTATCGGGCGCTGGGGTTCATCTATATTCTTGCGATCGTGGCGCTGAGCCTGCGCGTGAAGCGGTGGCCGGTCCTCGTTGCGGCGGTGGTGAGCGGCCTGGCGTGGGATTTCGTCTTTGTGCCGCCGCGGCTCTCGTTCTCGGTCCTTCATTTCGACGACACCCTGCTCCTGGGCGGCTATTTTATCGTGGCATTGATGATCGGCAACCAGCTTGCCGGTTTGCGGACCGCCGACCAGCGGGCGAAGCTGCTCGCAGAATCCGAGCGCATGCACCAAACGCTGCTCGACAGCGTCGCGCATGAATTGATGACGCCGATTGCCGTTCTCCGGTCCGGGGTTGACCAGCTCGGCACGGACGATCCCGCCAGACGCGAGTACCTGATTGGGGAGATTCGGATCGCCGTCCATCGCCTGGACAGCCTCGTCGCAAATCTGCTCAACGAGTCCCGCCTGGAGTCGGGAATGCTCAAGGCCCAGCCCGACTGGTGCGACGGCCATGATCTCGTGGCCGCCGCCTGCCGGGCCGTGGGCTGCCAGCTCAAGGGCCGCCCCCTGACAATCCGCATTCCACCCGATCTCCCCATTTTCCAGGCCGACGCCGTCCTGATGGAGCAGGCGATCGCCCATCTGCTGCTCAATGCGGCCCTTCACACGCCCCCGCCGGGGCGAATCCAGGTGGAGGGAGGATCGAGCAGCGATTTCAAACAGGTGTTCATAGCCGTGACCGACGAAGGTCCGGGCATGCCCGCCGAGCTGCGCAGCCGGATCTTTGAAAAGTTCAGCCATGGACCCTCGGGCCGGAAACGGGGGCTCGGCCTCGGGCTTTCCATTGTTCGCGGGTTCATGCGCGCGCAGGGGGGCGACGTTTCGGTCGAGTCTCCGCCGCAGGGCGGCACGCGATTCACCCTCTCCCTTCCCTTCTCAAAATGCCAATCCGTGCCGGAAGGATGAGCGACGAACGCAAAGCCAGCGTCCTTCTGGTCGACGACGAGGAGCAGATCCGCCACTTGCTGCGCTGCACGCTTGAGGATGACGGTTACGGCGTGCGGGAGGCCGAAAACGGCCGACTTGCCCTCGGCGAAATCGCCCTTCAGGAGCCCGATCTCGTCATTTTGGACCTGGGCCTGCCCGATACGTCCGGAGTCGATGTTCTGCGCGCCATGCGGGTGCACTGCTCGGTTCCCGTGCTCATCCTCACCGTTCTCGGCCACGAGAAGAACAAGATTGCGGCGCTGGATTCCGGCGCCGACGACTATCTCGTCAAGCCATTCGGAACCGGGGAATTGCTCGCCCGTGTCCGCGCGCTGTTGCGCCGGGTCCACCCGTCCCCGGAGGTCGACAGCCATTTCACCTTTGGCCGGATCGAGGTCGATTTCGTCCGCAGCCGCGTCCTTTGCGAAGGACGGATAGTCAAGCTGACCAACCTCGAGTACAAGTTGCTGCAGCTGCTGGTCGTGAATCACGACAAGGTCCTGACCCACCGCTATATCCTGAATGAACTCTGGGGGCCGCTGGCCTCCAAATATACCCACTACCTGCGCGTCTACATCCTGCGGCTGCGAAAGAAGCTGTGCGATCCCGCGGGTCCGACAGGCCATTTTCAGACGGAGTCCGGCGTCGGATACCGATTCGTAAGCAAGCCCGAGCTGACCGAAGGTGCGCTATAACAGCATGAAGGCTGCGGCCATGATGAGCGTCGGGACCAGGGCCGCAACGAACAGCCAGAGTGCGGAAACGCCGCCGGAAAAAAACTTCTGAAGGATGGCCTGCCCCGCCGGGTTGGGCGCATTGGCAATGACGGTCAAACCGCCGCCGGTGACCGCACCGGCAACCACCGCATGCTTCAGCGCATCCGTGAATCCCGGGGCAAGCGTGGCGAGATAGGTGATCGCCGCGTTGTCGTTGAAGCTCGTAAGGATCGTGGCGCTGATAAACAACGGGACGCGACCGAGGCTCTTGAGGACAGGTTCAATCCACCAGGCCTGCAGCCCTCCGTGGATGACCAGGCCCGCCAGAAAGAAACCGACTAGCAGCGGCGGTCTGAGATCGAGTTTCTTCTGATAGTGGGCCGTGGCCTGGGCGAAGGCCAAAAAGAAGAGAAATGCCCCGATGAAAAGCGCCGCGCTGTGCGAGACCAGCACCACAAAGGCAATGAATGCGATCTGCACGCCTATGAGCCACAGGGGTATGTAGGCACCGCCGCCCTGGGTCATGAACCTTTCCTTCTCCATGCGGACCTTTTCCATGGCCTTCAGCTCCTTTCGGAAAATCGCGTAATAAAGCAGCGTGGAGGCGACAATCCCCGTCGTCGCCTTCCAACCGAAATGGGCGAGAATATAGGCGGAATTCCAATGCCACGGGCCCGCCGCCATCAGGATCGGCGGAGCGGCAAAATTGGTGAGGGTTCCCCCCACCGACACGTTCACGAAAAGCAGCCCGATGGTCGCATAACTGAAGCGCGACGACGGTTTGTAATGATAGAACTGGCGCACCAGCATCAGTGCGGAGATGGTCATCGCTCCCGGTTCGGTGATCAGGGAACTGAGGAGGGGGCCGATGACCAGGATCGCGAGCCATGAGGCCGCGATCGTGTTGCCCCCGAGGGTGGCAAACAGATAGAGCCCACGCTCCGCGAACCGGAGAATGGGCCGGGTGGAGGCCAGCGCCATGATCACCACCACAAAGAGGGGTTCGGTGAAATCCACCCCGTGCCCGACATAGCCCACCGCCGTTCCCCATCCCCTGTGCAGGCTGATCGCAATGAGCAGGACGACCGCCCAGACGCCAAAGACCGCCTCCACCTCGCTTAGAAGGTGGAGAATCTGGCCCCCAAAACTCACCTCCGCGATTTCACCGCCGTCGTCGTCGAACCGGGTCGTCCGGCCGTTCGCGGCATGCTTCGCCTCCACTGCGTGCGCCCACTTCCTGATCTTGAACGTCAGGAAGGTATGCAG
>CAZSEH010000078.1:0-2824 GCA_964605835.1 uncultured Opitutaceae bacterium | reverse complement strand
TCGCCTCCACTGCGTGCGCCCACTTCCTGATCTTGAACGTCAGGAAGGTATGCAGGATGGCCAGGGCGAAGATGATCGTGAAGACGAGATTGAACGGATCTGCGTGGATTCGATCGCCAAGGGTCCGGGCGAGACTGGCCGGGTGGATGGCCGGATAGCTGTCCAGAGGTATCGGAAAGGGCCGCAACGCCCCGCCGGTTTCGGCCGCGCGCGCGCGGGCACAGATGGCCGCCACGGGACAGCAAACAGCCCATGGCCGCATAAAGCGGCGCAAAATCATGAAGAAATGATGAACCGGTTGGGCGCCCGCCAACGGACGCGGGCGCCCGACCGCGGATCGATTATATGCGACTCGCCCTGCGCAGATGCATCGCCTTCTGGAGGAGCGACCAGCCGTATCCGGCCACAAGGCCGCCGGAAACCCACCACTGGGTTCCCTCGACAAAGAGCAAAGGGCAGAGAACCTGGACCAGGAGAAGGGCGACCAGAAGGTAGGCCACGCGCGCACCCGAGCCGGGCACGATGGACCACGGATTGTTGAGGCCGCCGCGCAGCTGCAGTTTCTCGTGACGGCGCCGGGCCGCGTCCTGAACGGCTCCAAAAGAGAGCCCGATGACCCCGCCGGCGAAAAGGCCGACGGACGATCGCAGAATGTCTAAGACGTGAATTTCCATATGGGATTATGATTTGGAGTCTTTGGGTGCGTGTCATGGCTGCGCGCCCCCCGGGCGCGCAGCCATGCATCACGTGAGCGGGACAGGAAGCATTCTCAGTTGGCCGGAGTCTCGGCCGCCTTGTCCATGACGAAGCCGGAATATCCCGGCGCGCCCATCTCCGGAATGTCGAGACCGGCGATCTCAACCTCCCTCGACACGCGGTTTCCAACCAGGACTTCGGCAATCTTGTAGACGATGAGCGAGAGGATGGAGAGCGTCACGAAGCAGACGGTCACGCCGATCAGCTCGGCCCAGAACTGGCCCAGGCCGCCGCCGTAGAACAGGCCCGTCACTTTTCCGGGGACGCCGTTCCAGCCGTCCCCGTAGGTTCCATCCGCAAAGAGGCCGAGCGAAAGGCAGCCCCAGGCGCCGTTGACCCCGTGAACCGAAATTGCGCCGACGCAATCGTCGATTCCCATCTTGTCAAAGAAGAACACGGATTCGACGACCAGGATGCCGGCGACCAGCCCGAGCGCCGAGGCGCCGAACGCGCTGACGAATGCGCACGGGCAGGTGATGGCGACAAGGCCGGCCAGCATTCCGTTGCACATCATCGACGGATCCGGCTTCTTGGTCTTGAACCACCACATCCAGAGGGTGGCCCCGAGGGCGCCCGTTGCCGATGCAAGCATGGTGTTGACCGCCACAACGGCGATGCGCAGGTCGGTCGCGGCCAGCGAGGAACCGGGATTGAAGCCGAACCAGCCGAAGGCCAGGATGAAAGTCCCGAGCATGACCAGCGGGATGCTGTGCGGCACGATCGGATTCACGATCTTGCCGTTGGCGTCGTACTTCCCGTGGCGCGGACCGATCAGCCAGCAGAAGATGAGCGCGATGACGCCTCCCTGCATGTGCACGACCGAAGAGCCTGCGAAGTCGACGTGTCCGTGGCCGATTCCCCAGTTGACGCCCATTTGCGCGAGCCAGCCGCCGCCCCAGACCCAGTTGCCGAAAACCGGGTACATGATCATGCCGATGCAGCAGCCGTAGATCATGAAGGCCGAGAACTTCCAGCGCTCAGCCGCGCCGCCCGTCGGAATCGTGGCCGTGGTGTCCATGAACACCATCTGGAAAAGGAAGAGCGCGAAAGCCGCGCAGTCATAACCCACTCCCTTGAGGAAGAATCCCGTGGCGCCGAGAATGCCGAGGAAGTGGCCGCCAATCGTTATGCCCAGCTCATGGTTCAGGCCGGCGTAGCCGCCCATTGTGGAGATCCCGCCCCCAATGGGATTGTTGGGATCGGCCATGCCTCCGAACATGAAGGCAAAGCCGCAGATGTAGAATCCCAGCATGCCCATGGGATAGATCATGAAATTCATCGCCATGGTATGCCCGGCGTTCTTTGCCCGGCACAGGCCCGTCTCGACCAGGGCAAAACCGGCCTGCATGAACATGACGAGGAAGCCCGTGACCAGCGTCCATGTGAAATTGATCGCGACGCGGTTGTGGCCGACCGAGTCGGACAGCTTCACGGCCAGGGGCTCGAGCTTGGCCTGGGCCGTGTAGTCGTCGAACGCCTTCTTGGCGTCCTGATAGGCCTTGAGCTTCGCCGGGTCCTTTTTGTCGTCTGCGCTCAGGTCCGCCGGAGCGCTGACGACGAACATGTTTCCGCCGACCGACTGCGCGTCAGCCGTGCCTCCCGTCGAGTATCCTCCGGGATCCGGCACAGGGGCGTCTGCCAGGAGTTTCAGCGTATCGGTGCCACAGAAAAGCGCCGCTCCCAGAAGCGACGCGCGAAACCATTTCGCGTTTAGGATGGATTGGATGATCATGAGGTGGAGTTAGCCGGCATTCCGATCAGGAACGGCCTAATCTGAAAGTGCCGAAACAGCTCCTGTCTTGAGCAACCCCGATGCCACGCGGCGTTAATTGATCGTTAACAATTATATATATTATTTTAACGCCATAGTATCCACTGCACACCTACACTTCCGGGCGGCGGAACCGGAACGCGCCGGCATTCAGCGGGCGCGCGAAAACCCGGAGGCTTCCGCGACGGGCAAAAAACCCCGGGCCTTACCTCGGGCCTGCGGCCAGAGCCGCCTCCGCGGCCTCCTGGTACGCCTGGCGCATCGGGGAGTTGTCGGGATTTGGGGGCTGAATCTTGT
>CAZSEH010000077.1:0-17012 GCA_964605835.1 uncultured Opitutaceae bacterium | reverse complement strand
CGCCGCACCGAGGACGTCGTCAAGATGGGCGAGATGATCTGGGTCAAGTGCATCGGCATAGACGAGAGGAGCGGAAAGGTCCGCCTCTCCCGCAAGGCCGCCATGAAGGAAATGGAAGCCCAGAAGGGCGCGCCGCCGGCGCCCGCAGCACCCGCGGCACCCGCGGCCTCATAAGCCGTTCGTTTTAACCTAGCGAAAGCCGGGGGCCAGCGGCCCCCGGCTTTTTCTTTGCTCCCCGCGCCCGACTTTGCAACGATGGCCCCATGCGTCTCCTGCTCACCAACGACGATGGCATCGAGAGCGTGTTCCTGCGCGAGCTGGCCCGCGAACTGGTCGCCGAAGGCCATGAGCTGTCGATCGCGGCCCCCCGCTCCGAGCAGAGCTGGATCGGCGCTGCCAAGTCCCGCAACCGGGGGGTCCACTCGGCAAAGGTCGAGCGGGACCTGGGCTGCCCGACCTGGATCGTGGACGGCACTCCCAGCGACTGCGTCAATATCGCCGTCGAGCACCTGCTGCCCGAACCGCCCGAAGGCGTGATCAGCGGAATCAACGTCGGCCTCAACACCTCGCTCGGCTTCATCATCGCGAGCGGCACGGTCGCCGGAGCCTGGGAAGGGGCCCTCCACGGCCTGCCATCGATCGCCTTCTCCCAGGAGGTGAGCTACGAAATGTACGAACACCTCAAGGCGCAAGGCGGCCAGCCTGACGAGGCGCTCCTGGCAACCCTCAGGATTTCCGCGCGCTCCGCCGCCCGCCTGGGCCCTGGACTCCTGGCCTCAACGGCCCCCTGCAGCTTCGTTATCCACAACGTCAATTTCCCCTTCCCCTGCAAACCCGAATCCCCGGTGAGGCGGACGATTCCGGCCCGAATGATGGTCCCAGGTCTGTTCAGCCCCCAGTCCGACGACGGAACGCACCGGCTCGTCTACAAGATGGGCGTCGATGTGTCCCCGCCGGAGCCCCTCACCGACAGCGCCGCGGTCGCCGCGGGCTTCATCAGCCACTCCGTGCTCGACTACACAAGGCTCGGAACGGTTTGAATCCGGCTCGAGGAGTTGCGCTCTTGAAGCTTGGCGGCTTCCGTGACGAAATGCGCCGGCGTTCCGCCACCATCTCCTTCCCTCCGACCCTCCGATGATCGAAGTCAAGCACCTGACCCGCATCTTCCGCACCTACAAGAAGCAACCCGGCTTCTGGGGCGGGGTTAAGGGCCTTTTCTCGCGCGAATTCGAGGAGACCGCCGCGGCGAACGACGTCTCCTTTTCAATCGAAGAGGGGGAGTTCGTCGGGTTTCTCGGACCCAACGGCGCCGGCAAGACGACGACCCTCAAGATGCTGTCGGGACTCATCTTTCCGACCTCGGGCACGGCCCGGGTCGCGGGCTACGACCCCTCGAAGCGCGAAAACGCCTATCGGCGGCTCTTCGCCCTGGTTCTGGGCCAGAAGAACCAGCTTTGGTGGGACCTTCCCGCGAGCGAATCGTTCACCCTCTTGAGCGCGATCTACGGCCTGGCCGAGGAGGACTATCGCCGGACCCTCGACGATCTCGTCGACATATTGGAAATCCGGCCGAAGCTCAACGTGATGGTCCGCGAGCTCTCGCTCGGCGAGCGGATGAAGATGGAGCTGATCGCCGCCCTCCTGCACCGTCCGCGGGTTCTGTTTCTCGACGAGCCCACGATCGGCCTCGACGTCGTCTCCCAAAAGGCCGTGCGCCAGTTCCTGCGCGACTACAACCGCCGCCACAAGGTGACGATCCTCCTGACGAGCCACTACATGGCCGACATCAAGGAACTGTGCGAACGGGTCATCGTGATCCACCGGGGGCGCAAGATCTACGACGGCGACCTGTCCCGTCTCGAGTCCGGCACCGGCACCCGCCAGAAGATCATCACCTTCATGCCCTCGATCGAGGCCGGCCGCCGCGCGTCGGGCGAGGCCTTTCCGGACTCATGGCACTCGAAGCACGGTCAGACGATCCATGCTCCGGACGGAAAATTCATTGTCCGCATCCCGGGCGAGGACGTCGTCGCCGTCTCCCAGGAGATTCTGAGCACCGGCCCCGTCGCCGACATCACGATCGAGGAGATTCCGCTCGAGGACATCATCGCGGAACTGTTCACCCATCCGGGCTGACTAGCCGGGAGCCGTCCCGGCATCCCGGGCCTTGATTTCCGTCTGCAGGCGCCCGACGGCCTCGACAAGGGTCTCGTCTCCCGGCACCAGGTCGAGAGCCTCCCTGTAGCAGGCGATCGCCGCGTCGAGGTCGGCGAGGTAGCGCTCGTGAATGAAGCCCGCGACCGCCTTCGTGTTCGCCCGCACCCGAAGGTCGCTCGAAGAATTGGCGGTCTGGTCCAGGTACCGCAGGGCAACCATCGCATTGGCCACATTCGCAGCCGGCGGTTTCCTCTCCTCGTAGCGTTCCGCGAGTTTGCCCAGCCGAACGGCCGGATTGGGCGTCGGGCCGATGTTCGGGTTGTCGGGCATTCGAAAGCCACACTGCACGTCCACGCCCTGCATTCAATCGAAACAGTGTCAGCAACACGTCAGGGCTAGATTCTCGCCAAAATCCGGTACTGCAGATGGCCGCCCAGCGCCTCGATAACCAGGGCCCCGTTCAACCTCTCCACCATCGCCAGGGCGCTCCAGGGAGACGCGCCGCCCGCCCGTGGAAAGTCCATGGTTGTAAACAGCTTCTCCACTTCCCCCGGCCCGTGCCCTCCCGCGGGCCAGTTGATCTCAACGGCGACGGCCCTTCCCTCGTCCGGGCTGAAATTCGCCGTGCTCAGGATGCGCGCATAGAACGATTTCCTCAGCCCGGCCAGCATGGCCCGCGGATTGGGAACGATGACCGGCCGCACGGACACGACCGCCCTTTTCGGCGCCGACTTGACGACCAGCCGGAGCAGGATCACCACGGCGCGCAACAAGGCCCGCCCGTCTCCGGTGAACCCGACATCGGGCCGAAGCTCCGCGCGTTCAATCCGGCCGCCCGAAATCACAACGGCGTCCTCCCTGACGACCCCCACCGCCTTGGCGAGAACCTCATTGACCGAATTGGCCACGCGCTCGGGCTCCGCGAAGTAATCCCGCAACTTGCCGACATAGTCCTGCAGTTCAGCCACGGTTTCGGACGAAAGCCCCGGCAACTCGGGCGGTGGGACCCCCCGGGGCCGTTTCTTCAGCATAAGGTCCATCATCTCCACGCGGCCGAGAATGGAGCTGAATGAATCGAGCGACTCCGCCAGGAGCCCCCGCTGGATGTCTCCGTTGGTCACCTCGAGTTCGTTCGTGACAACCGCCTTGGCCAGGGCGACACGCAGCCGCGAGGCATCCTGCATCCCGATGCTCCTCGCCCTCTGTTCGCGCGTCCGGACCACGGCCTGCCGGATCTTGTCCCCAAACTGGGGGTCGTCGGTCAGCGTCTTCGGGACAAAATCGAATGAGTGCGCGCGAAGCGCCTCGAAAGCGGTGTCAAGGTTGGCGTGCGCCGTGAAGATGATCGCTGCCAGGTCGGGATCCGCCTCGTGTAGCGATGAGACAAACTGGGTCCCCGAAATGGCCTGCCCCAGGGCCACGTCCACCAGGGCGACGTCGAACTGCCGGCGCTTGATCTGCTGGAGGGCCTGCTCGGGCCCAAGGCAGGCCGTCACCTCCGCCGCGCCACGCAGGCGGAATTCCACCGCCTTGTGCATGGCGGGGTCGTCGTCGATCAAGAGGACATGGGGGATATCAGTCATTGCCGGGATCCATGCGGGGGCGCGCATTGTTCGAAAATCCGGCCGCCAATCAATGCTTGAATCTTCCCGCAGGCGGCCGCCAGAGTGGAGGATCGGCAGCCTCCCGAATCCAAGTGCTGCCGCCGATGATCCTACTGATTGCAGCGCCAAGCCTGGGTCGCACGGCCCTCCTTTCGTTCCTGAAGCATGAACGGATGTCCGCGAGGGTGTGCGATACGGCGGCCGAGGGAATTCGTGCAGCCCTGTCGCCGCCGGGCTACGAGCTCGTGATCGCGGACTACCGCCTGGGCTCGGCCGAGGTCCGTGAATTCACGGCAAGGCTCGCGCGCCGCGGCAGGGGCATCCCTTGCGTGATCGTCGGGGTTCCGCTTCGCTCCGAAACCGATCTCCTTCGGCACGGGGCCCTTGCGGTCTTTGGCGCCGGGTATTCCCCGCGCACGGTGGCGCTCCAATGCTTCAACTTGAAGTGCTTCAACGCGCGGCGGTGGGCGGCGCCGACCCGGAAGATCGGGAACCCCGCCGGAGATTACCGTTTCGGCGACGCGGTGGTGTCGCCCGAGCTCCGGCTTCTCGGGCACAAGCCGGGGTCGGACAGGCCCGCGCCCGTTCATTTGAGCCGGACCCAGATTCGCCTCCTCGAAATCCTCGGCGCCTCGCCCGGAAAGATTCTCACGTACGAGTTTCTGTTCCACTCGATCTGGAACCGTCCGTACCGCGGAAGAAACGGGATGATCCGGGAAGCCGTCTCCTCCGTCCGCAAACAGTTCAAGCGGCTTGGACTGGATTTTGACCGCTGGGTGACAACGATCTATGGAGAGGGCTATCGCTACGGCCCGGCGCCGGACAGACGAGCTTGATCTCGAGGCGGCCGCTTCGCCATCCAGGCGTATCAGGCCAGGAAAGACGCGGTGAGTCGGCTTGCCCGCCTATCGTAGGCCCCGGCTCGATACATACCACCGCCCTCACGGGGACTGTCACCGATCGGATTCCCCGCTCAGCCCGGACGCGTTCGCAGCAAACGACATACGTAATTACACGTATTAGAAAACATTTTGTTTAGCGTAAGGTGTGCTTATGGTGGCCGGTCCTCTTGGGTTCGCCGGCTTTGGTTCGACCGACGCCAATTCTCCTCCTCTTCAGCTACACCGCATGAGAATCTCGATCATCTTCCGCCGCTTGCTCCCCCTCGCCGTCGCGGGTTGCGCAGCCATCGCGCCGCTGTCCGCCCAAACCCCCGCCCCCGCGCCCCCAAGTGCCTTGGATCAGGCGGCCGAGCGCGCCCAACGCGAGGTGCAGGACCGCCTGACCCACCAATTCGACAGGGACCGCAAAAGCGCGCAGCCGCCCAGCACACTCACGGTGCCGGCGACACCGCCACAGAAAATAAACGCACCCAAGATGTTACAGCGCCACATCCGGGAGATTCGGCTGGAGGGCGCCTCCTTGATGGGCAGCCACTATGCAACCTGGTTGAAGGCTCAGTATGAGGGCCGCGATTTGTCCATTTCCGATTTGGAGCAGCTCCTCGCCGACATAACCGCCTATTACGTGCGGCGCGGCTATGTCACGACCCGCGCCTACGTTCCGCCGCAGGATCTTTCCACGGGCATACTTCGCATAACCATCGTCGAAGGCCGCGTCGAACGACTCAGCGGAATGGGATGGATGGGAAACATCTTCCCTACGGGCCCTGGCAAGCCCCTCAATTTACGCGACTTAGAGCAGGGCATAGACAACCTGAATCGCCTGTCTTCCCGCCACGCCACCCTGGACCTTCAACCGGGCACCGATGCGGGTGAAACGGTTGTGGCCGTCCAGGACGTGACGACAAGGCCATGGCATGTCAGCCTTTCCGCGGACAACACCGGGACTCAGGACACCGGGCGCGACCAAGCCTCCTTGGGGGTCGTTTCGGACGATCCGCTGTCGCTGGGCGACCAGTTGAGCGTCAACTACCGGCGGGCCGTACCCTACCGCCCGGGCACCCAGGCCTCCGAGGCCACGACCGGCTCCTACATCATCCCGTGGGGTTATCAGCTCTTCTCATTGGGCGGGAGCCTGTCGAGCTATGCCCTTGCCTTCCACGCGCCGAGCGGGTTCGCACTCCCTTTCTCCGGGGACAATCGAACCGCCTTCCTGCGCACGGATCGCGTGATCTACCGCGGGCAGACTTCGCAGCTTTCGCTTTCGGGCACACTGACCTGGAAGGGTTCGCGCAACTATTTGCTCGGCAAAATCATCGATGTCAGCAGCCGCGAGCTGACGGTGCTGGATCTGGACGTCAATTTTTCGACTGCATGGAAGGGAGCGTTCGTTGCCGCAAGCCTGGGCGGTTCCAGGGGCCTGTCCCTCTTCGGCGCGCTGCGCGACCCTTCGGGCCTCCCGAGCTATGCGCCCCGCGCCGAATACACCAAATGGACCGGATCACTCAGCTACAGCCGCCCGTTCAAGACGGATGGGATTGATTTCCTGTTCAGCAGCTCTCTTTCGGGACAGGTGGCTGACAGCGTTCTCTACGGCACCGAAGAGGTCACGGTCGGGGGCATCTACGCGGTGCGCGGATTTGACAGCACCAACCTCGGCGGCGACTCCGGATATGTCTGGCGCAGCGATTTGTCGCTGCCGCGGACCTTCGCCGGCCCGTTCCAGGGGCGCTATGGCCGCATGACCCTGCGGCCCTACGTGGGGGCGGACCTGGGTGAGGCGTGGAGCCTGGTCTCCGGCATTCCCAACTACTCGCCGCCGGCCGGCACGCTCGCCGGGCTCACAGCCGGGATCGCCGCCGGCCTGGGCAGGTTCAATGGCGAGGTCTTCTACTCCAAGTCGATTCAGCGGCCGGCATCGATGGCGACGGAATCCGGCCATCTCTACGTCCGGCTCAACTGCACATTTTAACCCAGATTGCCCCGCGCCATGAAGACGACGTTCGGTCCCTCCTCTTTCTTCCAGCGGATTCAAGCCATTGTCGCGATCCCCCTCGCGGCGGTGCTGCCGGTCTTTCCGGTGGCCGCGATCGCGGCGCCGACGGCCGTTGTCGCGCCAAACTCCGGCGATACCCGCAGCTACACGACAGTCAATGGCGTGACCGTGGTCGACATCGCCACGCCCAACGCCGCCGGCCTCTCAAACAACAGCTTCACGAGCTACAATGTGAATTCGTCCGGACTGGTGCTGAACAATGCCGGCCCATCGACCATGACGACCGTCTCGCAGCTCGGCGGGACAATCAGCACCAATTTCAACTTGCTGCCCACGACGCCGGCCAGCGTCATTTTGAACCAAGTGGTTGCGCCTAACGCCACCACCATCGCCGGCTTCACCGAGGTGACCGGCGGCAAGGCCGACGTTGTCGTGGCCAATCCGTTCGGTATCGCCGTCCAGGGCGGCGGGTTTCTCAACACCGGCCAGGTGACGCTCGCGACGGGAACACCCGTCTTTGGGGCGGGCGGCGCCCTCACTGGGCTGCACGTCACCGGCGGTCAGCTGACCGTGTCGGGCACCGGTTTGGATGGATCAAACCTGAGCTATTTGAATCTGCTTGCGCGCTCGATCCATCTGGACGGCCAGATAAACGCGACGACCCTGAATGTGGTCGCAGGCGCCAACGACTGGAACTACTCCGGCCACACCGCGACCGCGAATGGCGCGGCATCGGGTGCGGTCCCGAGCTACGCGATCGATTCCACGCTGCTGGGCGGGATGTATGCAAACACCATTCATCTGATCGCCACCGACGCCGGCGTGGGGGTGAGAATGCTGGGCGACGCGGCCGCGAGCGGCGATGACATGACTATCGATGCCGCGGGCCGGGTGCAGCTGTCCGGCCACTATTACGCCCAGCGCGACCTCTCCATCGCCTATCACGGGGCGGCGGGAGACGGAATCGACGTGACCGGCGCGGGCGCTTCGCTGGCCGCCCAGCGGAACCTGACCGTCGGCGGCGCCTTGGGCGATGTGAATCTCTCGGACGGACAGCTCGTCGCAAATGGCAATCTCGCCGTGACGGCCGCCGCCCTCAGCGACACGTCGTCGGGCGCCCCGGCACAGGCCAATCGCTATGCCGGGGGAACGCTCGGCGTCACAGCCAGTGGCGCGGCCACGGTCGCCTCGTCGGTCTATGGAGCGGGCGGAGCGACGACGCTCACCGGCGGATCAATAGCGCTCTCGGGCGGGGCCGGTTTCTACAGCGGCACCGGTTCCAACCTGAGCCTGCGCGCCACATCCGGCGATCTGAACGCGGGCGACGCCCAGTTGACCTCTCCGGCGGCGCTCTCGCTTGTCGCCGATACCGGCGCCGTGAAAATCGGGGCAAACTCCAGCGGAAGCGGGATTCAGGCCGGCACAAACCTGGCCATCAGCGCCTCGACGCAGGTGGTCAACGCCGGAAACGTGCTGGCCGCCGGGGCCATCACGGCGACCGGGAGTTCGCTGGCCAATTCCGGCCTCATCCAGGGTGCCCAGACCGTGACAACGACCATCGGCGGCGCCATCACGAATTCCGCCACGGGAGTGGTGCTCACCTCAGGGACCCTGACGGCAACCGGGAATTCCCTGGCCAATTCCGGCATTCTCGAAGGCAACCAGGGCGTGACCGCGACCATCGGCGGCGCCATCACGAACTCCGCGACGGGCGTGGCGCTCAGCACGGCGACGGGAAGCGCGGTGACGATCAACGCCGGAAGCCTCAACAACGCCGGTTACCTGCAGTCCACGGGAGCCCTTGCATTGCAGGTGACCGGGGACACGGTCAATAGCGGGACCCTGCTGACGCAGTCGGCCGCGAATGGCGGATCGGCCGGGGCTCTCACCCTTACCGGCAAGACCCTCTCCAATTCCGGAGGCGTGGCGTCCAATGGCACGCTCGGCCTCTCGCTTTCCGGCGCCTCGGGTGTGACGCTGAACAACACCGGCACCGTGCAATCCGTGGGGGCCGCCGCATTAAAGGTGGGTTCCGACCTGGAGAACTCGTCCGCCGGCTCGATCCTCAGCGGCGATGCGCTCAGCATCCAGTCGGGATCCGGCGCCTTTTCCCTGGGCAACTCGGGACGCATCCAATCGGCCCAGGGCCTGTCCCTCGGAACGGTGTCCGGGCCGGTTGCGCTCCTGCAGGCAGCCGGCGGCATCCTGATGGGGGGAGCGTCGACCCAGGTGCAGGCGTCTTCGATCGACAACAGCGGCATCCTGCAATCTGGAGATGTTCTCGGCCTTGCCGCTTCGGGCGCGTTCACCAACCGCTCGGGGGGCCTGGTGCTGACTTCGGGCGCGGCCGGCAAGGACATCACCCTGTCCTCCGCCTCGTTTTCCAATGCCGGCCAGGTGCAGTCCACGGGCGCGCTGACGGTCTCCGTTTCCGGGGCAGCCACCAACACCGGAGTCCTTCTGACCCTGGGCTCGGCCGACGGCGGCGCCGCACGGGCGGCTTCGCTCAATGTTGGAACCTTGGTCAACAGTGGCACTGTCCAGGCGGCAAATTCGCTCACCATCGCGGCGTCAACCCCCGGAAGCTCTTCCCAGGACTCGGTTGTCAACAGCCAGGGCGGCATCCTGGTCGCGACGAATGATTTATCCCTGACTGCACCCAGCCTGACGAACGCAGGGACAATGCAGGGGGCGACCTCCCTGACGGCGGTCACGACGGGAACAATCACCAACGCCGGCTCAGGCGTGATCCTCACGACCGGCCATGCCGGAGCGGCCATCAGCCTGACGGCGGCCAACCTGGGCAACAGCGGCACGGTCCAGTCGGCCGGAGCGTTGACGACCACCCTGGGCAATGCCTTGACGAACTCGGGCATGATAACCACGGCGGACACGGCCAACGGCGGCTCCGCGGGCTCGATCACCGGCACCGACGTTTCGATAACCAATTCCGGCACGGTGCTGTCGACGGGCACGCTGAACTTCACGTCGCAGGCCACGCTGGCCAACACCGGGCTCATCCAGGCGTCCGGATCGCTGGCCCTGAGCCAGAAAACCAGCCTGACCAACGGGTCCGGAGCGCAGATTCTCGGCGGAGCGGGAGTGACGATCCAGTCCGGGGCGGGCGCGTTCAACATTTCCAACTCCGGGCGGATCCAGTCGGCGGGCGATCTCACGGCCGGCACCTCGGCCGCCCTGGCCTCACTCGGCAACACGACGGGAGCCATCTTCTACTCGGGCGGCTCGCTCAGCCTTTTGACCTCGGCGTTGACGAACGCGGGCACCCTTCGCGGCACGACAGCCGCCTCCCTGAATGCGACCGGAGCGCTGGTCAATTCCGGAGTCGCGGCGACGGGCGGCCAGCCGGGCGCCGCATTCAGCCTGGTAGCCGGTTCCCTGAACAACGGCGGCCAGATCCAGTCGGCGGGCGCCTACACCGAAACCGTGGGCGGAGCGGTGCAGAACACCGGCGCCATCCTAACCGAATCGGTGCGGGACGGCGGCAACAACGGCAACTTCACCAGCGTGAGTTCCACGCTGCAGAACGACGGCACCATGTCCTCGGCGGGCAACCTCCAGGTGTCGACCACCGGCGGCGCGGCCCTGTCCAATACGGGCGTCCTGCAGGCCGTCGGATCGGTCAATCTCGGCGCCGCCGGCGGACTCTCCAACTCCGGCACCGTCAGCAGCGGCGCGGGTCTGGCGATCTCCTCGCCCGGGGCCATAACCAATTCGGCCGGGGCGGTCATTTCAGCGGCCGGAAGCGGCGCTGCCTTGAACCTGACCGGCGCGAGCCTGAATAATTCGGGCACCGTGGTGTCCAACGGGACGGTCGCGGTCGCAACCTCCGGGGCAATCTCCAACCAGGGAACGATTTCGGCGGCGGGAAGCATCCTCACCACATCTTCCGACACTTTGCTCAACTCCGGAACGGTGGTTTCCGGCGGAGCGCTCACGGTGACCGCAACAGGAGGAGAGCCCACGACAGTCACAAACAGCGGAACGGTGCAGGCCGGCGACCACATGATTCTCATGTCCCCCAACGGGCTTTCAAACACCGCCACGGGCCTGATCAATGGCGCGACCACCGTTTTTATCGGCGGAGGAGGCAGCCCCTTCAACCTGACGAACGGTGGCCAGATCCAGTCCGGCGCGACCCTGATTCTCGGCTCTTCCGGCCAGGCGGCGGCCCTGGTGAACCAGTCCGGTGCGGTCATCCGGTCCGGATCCGATCTGAGCACCACAGCCTCGTCCGTCTCAAACGACGGGACGATCCAGGGGGCGACGGCGGTCAATCTGACGGTGAGCGGAGCCTTCACCAACGGGGCGTCGGGCGTCGTCACTGCCGTCACCCCTTCGACCGCAAACCTGACGCTCAACGCGGGCTCGGTCACCAATTCGGGGCAGGTTCAGTCGGCCGGCACCCTCGCGATCACCACGCCCGGCGCAATCGTCAACAACTTCGGCGGATCGATCGGGACGACAGGCTCGGGGTCGCTCAGCGCCACCGGGCTCACGCTGAACAATGTCGGCACCATCCAGTCGGGCGGGCTGGCGACTCTCGTGGCGACGGCGACTGGCGGGACGAGCGTGACCAACAGCGGCACGATCCAGGGAACCGGGGCGATTTCTATCACCTCCCCGGGGACATTCTCGAACACCGCCACGGGCAAGATCCTCGGCGCGGACTCGTTCCTGGTCGCGGGATCCACGGCCTTTAGCGTGCTCAACGACGGGCTGATCCAGTCGGCGACATCCTTCACCGTCGGTTCGACCGGGGCGCGCGCGGCGATCACCAACACAGGCCGCATGATCGGCGGCGGGGCGACGACCCTGAACAGCAGCGCCGTCACCAACAGCGGCTTGATTCAGGCCAGCGCCGCGCTCGTGATCGACGATACCGGCGCGATTGCAAACAACAGCGGCACCATCCTGACCGCATCGGGCGGCACGATGAGCCTGACCGCCGCCAGCGTCGCCAACTCCGGCACAGGTGTCATCCGCTCCGCTGGCGATGCGACGATTGCCTCCGGTTCTTCGCTCACCAATGCCGCGGGCGCGCAATTGGCAAGCGGTGGAGCCCTGGCGATCAGCGGGACCAGCGGCTTCGCCCTGACCAACTCGGGCCTGATCCAGTCGACCGGCGCCCTGACGGCGGGCACCTCCTCGAATCCCGCAGCCATCACCAACAATGCCGGCGCCAACATCCAGACCGGAAGCTTTTCCCTGAACGCGACGACCGTGTCCAATTCCGGGCTTTTGCAGGCGACCGGTGCCGGCTCCATAACGGTTGGCGACGCGGCCTCGTTGCTGAACAGCGGGACCGGCAAGATCATCACCGGGGGCGCCCTCACCGTCGACACCCGCGGTTCGTCTCTGACGATCGACAACAAGAACCTGATCCAGGCCGGCGGCCTGCTTACGGTCGCCGGAGGGGCGCGCAAGGCGACAATAACCAACGAGGCCGGCGCCAAACTCTTTGGCGGAACCTTTGCCGTCAACGCCGCGGGGATCGACAACTACGGCTCCATCATTGGCACCGGCGGCGGGACCATCAGCGCCTCGTATCTTTACAATCACGGCTCGGCCGCGCACCTGATCGGGGCCACCGGCTCGGGTGCGACGACGCTCAATGTCACCGGGGCGATCACCAATGAGGGCGCCATATTCTCGAACGACAATCTGACGCTGAACGGCGCGAGCCTGAGCAACACCTCGACCGGCGGCATCTCCTCGCTCGGCAATCTCGCTATCCAGGTCGGCACTGCGGACCTCAACAACTACGGGGCCCTCTACAGCGGCGGCAACATGACCCTCGGTGCCACCGCAGGAAAGATCTACAACTGGCAGGCCGGAACGATCAACACCGGCGGAAACTTCTCCGCCACCGCGACCGGCGCGTCCGGCCTGTTTCACAACGAAGGGCAGATAGAGATTACCGGAAACGGGACAATCAACGCCACGACCTTCGAAAACATCATTCCCGGCGGGGCGCCGACCGTAGTCACGGTGCAGCCGAGCTTCTCCAATCCGGTTTCCGACTACATCGAGGCGTCCAGCTTCAGCTCGAATCCCAATTCGACCACGGGCTGGTACGTGTCCTCGCATCCCGACGACACCTACGGCGGCGGCTTCAGCGGGCTGTTCTCCTACGACAGCAACAGCTACCGGGACATCGCCGGGTACTATTTTGTGACGCAGCAGTTCAACGACTCCCACGGTGCCTACATCGACCCCTCGACGATCTCCTCCGAGGTGAAGCCGCAGATCACGGGGACGAATCTCACGATCCAGGGCTTCGGCTCCGGCTCAAACATCGGGGGGCTCATCACCGCGACCGCCACGATGAACATCGTCGGCAACTCCGGTTCGACCTTCACCAACAACACCCTGTCTCTCACCCGCCAGACGTGGAACTACGCGGCGCAATGGGTCTACAACTACCACCTGACATCAACGGATCCGTGGACCGATCCGGTGGCTTACCACAACACGAACTACAGCTATTCTTCGACATCGACCTATTTCTCGAGCGGCGCCGGCCTCAGGGCGGCGACCCTCACTGTGCAGAACGTGGGCTCGCTCGACAACATCGGCTCGCCTTTCGCCGCCTCCACCTCGGCGACAACCGTCGCCGCCGATGCGACCCAGTCCCTGGCCGGCGCCGCATCCCTCAACGGATCGTCCGGCACCGCCCAGGCCCTCGGCGGCGCCGTTTCGCTTAGGACAGCCAGTGGCGCCGCAAGCGTGGGAACGGCCGCCGTTGCCGGCTCGTCCACCGTGGCCCGCTCGGGAAACGGCTCTCTGGGAAGCACCGCCGGCGGCTCCTATGTCGGCGCCGCCACCGGCGCCGGCAAGACGTCCGGCCGCTCCGCCGCGGGGCTCGTGGCCATAAAGGCGGGATCCAGCTTCAACCTCGGCGGCCTCAAGATCACGCTGCCGACCAATCCGAACGGATACTTTGTGACCAGCACGAATCCGCAGGCAAAGTACGCGGTTTCCGTCAACCAGGACCTGGGCGTCTCCTCGGACGCAGTCGGATCGGACTACCTCGCCCAGCAGCTCGGAATGACCACCGACCAGTTGGAGACCCGCCTGGGCGATCCGGGCTATGAGACCTATTTGGTCAAGCAGCAGCTGGTGAGCCAGCTCGGCACGGCGCTCCTCACCGGCGAGACGAGCGAAGAGGATCAGATGAAGGAGCTCATGAATGCCGGCGCCCAGGAGTCAAAGCAGCTCGGCCTGGTCTGGGGCCAGGCACCGACCCCGGGTCAACTTTCACATCTCACTTCTGACATGGTGTGGATGGTGGACGAGGTGGTCGGGGGCGAGCACGTCCTTGTGCCCCAAGTCTACCTGGCCCAGAGCACAAAGGACCAGTTCTCCGCCGGCGACGCGACGATCGCCGCCACCAACACGGTCCTGGATGTCGGCAACCTGACGAACACAGGCGGCACGATTTCGGGCGGCAATTCCCTGACGGTCAACGCGACCGGCAACGTAACCAACACGAGCGGCACGATCACGGGCGGCGATGTGTCGGTGAGCGCCGGGGGCAATATAACCAACCAGACGGCGGTCGCCGGCGACGCGAACAACACCAGTCACGGCAAGATCGCAACAATCTCCGCAACGAACGATCTGAGCCTGAACGCCGGCAAGGACATCAACGTCCTCGGCGGCAATGTGACGGCCGGCGGCAACGGATCGATCAACGCCGGCGGCAACATAACGGTCGACACGATCCAGGACAAGACGACCACGACCACCGCCTCCCACAGCAGCGGGTTCATGTCCAACTCCAGCACATCCACCACAACCACCTCGGTGACAAATGTCGGCTCCAATCTCAGCTTTGGCGGCAACGCGACGGTTGCGAGCGGCGGCAACACCACGCTCGCCGGCAGCAACCTGAACGTCGGGGGCAACCTGGACACGAACGTGAAGGGCAACCTGAACGTCGTGGCCCGGAACGACACGACGACCTCGACCACCTCCTCCAGCAGCGAGGGATTCGGGGGCGGGCCCAGCGGAAGCATCTACGGGGGCACCACGACCGATACAAACACGTTCGACAGCACGAATCGCGGCTCGGCCATCAACGTGGGCGGAAACGCAAATCTCAACTCGGGCAAAACCACCACGCTCCAGGGCTCAAACCTCAACGTGAAGGGCGACACGTCGATCACAGCGACCGATGTCCAGGTGCTCGCGGGCCAAAATGTCCACTCGACCTCGACCACCTCGACGAGCACGGGGGTCGGCATCTACACCCACAGCGACACCGATTCCTCCGCAGGCGCCAATTCCGACGCCACCGGATCCAACGCGAACGCATCCGCCAGCGCGAGCGGCGACGTCACTTTCGGCAGCCAGAAGCAGACCAACACTTCCTCCGACTATAGCTCGACGAGCGTCGCTTCCGGGCTCAACACCGGCGGAAACCTGAAGATCAACGCCGCCAACCAGCTGACCGTCCAGGGGTCCGACGTCAATGCGGGCAACAACGTCGACCTGAATGCGAAGAACATGCAATTCCTGGCCGCCCAGAACGTGACGACCCACACCGACAGCAGCACGACCAAGACCTCCGGGCTTTACCGGGGTGGGGAAGCCAATGCCAACGCCGACTCGACGTCGACCGGCGGAATGAACAACGCCAGCGCCGACAGCTCGGCGGAGGTGAGCACGGGACTTCAGACGCGCACCGAGGGCTCGACCAACGCCTCCGGTTCGTCGACGGCGGTGGTCTCGACTATCACAGCCGGCGGCAACATGACGCGCACCGCGACCGGCGACATCACGGACCAGGGCACCCAGATAACGGCCGGCGGCAATTTCACACAAAGCGCCTCAACCATCACAAGCAAGGCCGCTGCCAACACGACCTACTCGACCAGCACCTCCTCGAGCGACCTGAACCGCGTCGGGGCCTACATGGGCGCCGACGCCAGCGCGGGGGCGGGCCCGGGAGGTCCGGATGCAAGCGCCGAGGCCTCGGCCGGAGTGGAAGCGAAGCACTCGACCAGCTCGAGCACGAGCACGGACACCAGCTCGACGGCAGTCACATCCACGATCACCGCGGGCGGGAATTTCAGCAGCACCTCCACCGGGAAGACGAGCCTGGAGGGCACCACGGTCAACTCCGGCGGCAACCTGGCGCTCAACGCCGGATCGCTCGACTACACGGCCGCCCAGAATACCACCACCAGCACTTCCAGCAGCAGCAGCCTCGATGTCGATGCCAAGCTCGGCCTGGGCGCCGGCGCCTCGGCCGGCGGCGGTGAGGGCGAAGGCGGCAAAGAGGGCGGCAAGGGAGGAGGCAAAGGCAAGGGCGGGGGCGTCGGGGTAACCGGCCAGGCCGACGTCAGCGCCGATGGCTCGAACTCAAGCTCGAGCAGTAGCACCGCCGTGGTGGGAGCCCTGAACGCAAAAGGCGGCCTGGCCGTCAACACCAAGGGCGACGCCAATCTGGACGGCACCCAGATAAGCTCCGGCGGCAACGCCTCGATAAACGCCGGCGGCAACCTCAACATCACCGCGGCCAAGAGCACCTCGACCAGCAGCGACAGCTCCCAGAACCTCGATGTGTCCGCCCAGGTCGGCCAGGTGGACAATTCCCTCGACGCCAGCGGAGGCTTCAACAAGGACAGCTCCAACAGCAGCCAGGCCCAGGCGGCGACCATCAATGCCGGCGGCTCGCTCACCCTCAGCTCCGGCAAAAATGCAACACTGGAGGGAACCCAGGTGACCAGCGGCGGCAACACGACGATTTCCGCCACAGGCAACGTCAATCTGAAGCAGGCGACCAGCACGAGCAGCAGCAGCCTGAACGGGATGACCGCATCGCTGTCCGTCTCCGATTCGAGCGGCGGAGTCGCCGCCGGGGGCGGCGCCGAGTCGGAGTCGAGCCAGACCGCACAGGCCGTCTCGGTGAATTCGGGAGGGTCGCTCACGGTCAACTCCGGCAAGGATACGAGCCTCCAGGGCACCCAGCTGGCCGCCGGCGGGAAGACGACGCTGAACGCCGGGGGCAACGTCAAGGTCACGGGCACCGACGAATCCTCAAGTTCATCCTCCTTCACGGTCGGAGGAAGCGCCGGCTCGGGGGGCGTCATGGTCGCCGGCGGCGGTGAGAGCACCAGCTCCAACACCAGTCAGGCAGCCAGCATCACCGGCGGAAAGGGTGTCTCCATTAACCAGAATGTCTCGCCCGCTCCCAGTTCCAAACCAACCGCCAAGACCGTGACATCCGCCCCGCCTTCGGGGGAGATGGCCGCCAAGTCCGCCGCGGCAGCGCCCAAGAAACCCTTGAACTCGGCACCCTCCCCCGCTCCAGCAGGCTCCACCCCG
>CAZSEH010000076.1:0-17986 GCA_964605835.1 uncultured Opitutaceae bacterium | reverse complement strand
CTTGTTGGCCGAAGGCCGCACCAGCGGTGAGAATCGCGCCGCCGAGCAGCGCCCATTTTAACAGCTTGTTCGTGAGCATAGGGTGGTCAGTTCTGTGTTTATTGATCGCGTGTTGTGGTCCAACCGGCGCACGGTGCCCGAGTTGTGTTACGTTTCCGTGACGCCGGGGTTACAATCCGGGAAAAGCGGGACGGATCATTAATCCCTTGCGGAAAACGCCCGCTCCGGCGTGAGTCTGGATGTTCGAATGCCGATGGAACCGCTATCCGAGCTGAACCAGTTGACGGGCGAGGTTGCCGCGCTGGGCTCGCACATGTTCAAGGTCCGCCTGCCGTTCATCCACGAATTGCGGACCTATTCCCTGGCCAAACTTCGGTCGGACGCGATTGCAGGGGCGACTCTCACGCTCGTCTCGATCCCGCAGGCGATCGGCTTTTCCCTGATCCTCAACCTGCCGCCCGCACCGGTCATCGCCGCGGTCATCATCGGCGGCTTCGTCGGGGCGCTCTTCTTCTCCTCCCGCCACCATGTCTTCGGCCCCACGAGCTCGATCAGCCTGATCGTCGCCGCCACGATTGCAGCCCACACGAGCGAAACGGGCCTGGCGCCGCTGCAGCTGGCCGTGTATCTGGCCTTTTTGATCGGGCTTATCCAGCTTTTGGCGGGGCTTCTCAATTTCGGGGAAATCACAAAATTCATCTCGCGCTCGGTTGTCGTCGGCTACAGCACGGGAATCGGCGTCCTTCTGATCGCGAGCCAGCTCCACAATGTCCTCGGGTTCTCCGCCGATCCCAGCCAGCGCTTTGTCACCAACGTCTGGCAGGCGGTCTCCAGCGTCGGCACCGTCCATGTGGAGCTGTGGGCGATCGGAATAGGAGCACTCACCCTCGTGATCTTCTTCCTCGTGCGCCGCTGGAGGCCGCATTGGCCGGAGGCCCTGATCGGCCTCGCCGCCCTCGCAATAGCCGCCCGGGTATTGACCCTGTTCATCCCCGCGGCTCCATTCCGAATGGTCGGGGATGAGGGCGCCCTCACGGCCGTCATCCCGGCCTTCGCAGGTTTCCATATCGGCCCGCATCGGATGAGCCTTCTGCCGCAGCTGGTGGGGACGGCCGTCGCCATCGCCATCCTGGGGATGCTCGAGGCAGCCTCGATCACAAAGGGGCTCGCCGCGCGAAGCGGCCAGAAGATCGAGCCGAACCAGGAACTGATCGGAATGGGCGTCGCCAACATCGCCTGCGGGCTTTTTGGCGCGGTTCCCGGCTCGTCGTCGTTCGCGAGGTCTGCGGTCAACTACCAAAGCGGCGCCGCCACACAGCTCTCGTCGATGATGAGCAGCGTCGTTGTGCTGGTTGCGCTGCTTTTCATCACCCCGCTTTTCAATTACATCCCCGTGGCCGCGCTCGCCGCGCACCTGATCCGCGTCGGCGTCAAGATGATCAACCGCCACCAGATCCGGGTCGCCTGCCGGTCGACGCGCGCGGATGCCGTCGTTTTCGCAGTCACCTTCCTCTCCTGCCTCCTGCTCAAGCTGGACACGGCGATCTACGTCGGGATCGGCGTCTCTCTGGCCCTTTTCCTCCAGAAGACGGCAACGCCGACCCTGGCCGAGTACTCGATCAACGAAAGCGGAAATCTGGCCGAACTCACCGATCCAGCAAAGAGGCCGCATCCGCAGATTTCGATAATCCACGTCGAGGGTGAGCTGTTTTTCGGCGCGGCAGACCTCTTCCAGGAGCAGGTCCGCAGGCTCGCGGAGGACCAGAACATCCGGGTCTTCATCCTGCGCATGAAGAATGCGAGGCACCTCGACGCGTCCACCGTGATGGCCCTCGAGAATCTCCACGACTACCTGCGGCAGACGGGCCGCCATCTGCTTATCAGCGGGAGCAACCCCGACGTCACCGAGGTCCTCCGCAAGAGCGGCTTTCTCTTCCAGATTGGCGAGATGAACATCTTTCCCGCCGAGCAGAACCCGACCGTGGCGACCCGAAACGCCCTCAAACGCGCCCAGCAGCTCCTGCCCGACCAGCAGCCGGAGATCCGGGTCTTCTACGACCGCCCCCACGAGGCGGACATAGCCTGAGCGGGCTAGTCAATTGTGTACGGCGACGCCTCGGGCTCGTCGATCGCCGTCAGCTGCACGAGGCTCCTGAGCGAACTGAAGTGGCGGCTCAATTCGAAGTCGCCGCCCAGGCCGTCCACGAGGCGGTCGAACAGGTCCTTTTTCGAGGCCTGCAGCGCCTGGATGCGTTCCTCAATCGTCCCGGCGGTCACCATGCGATAGACGAACACCGTGTTTGTCTGCCCGATCCGGTGGACCCGGTCCACGGCCTGCGCCTCGACGGCCGGATTCCACCAGGGGTCCAGCAGGAACACGTAATCGGCGGCATGGAGCGTGATCCCGGTCCCCGCGGCCTTCAGCGAAACGAGCATCGCCGCGGCGCCGGGCGCATTCTGAAATTCCTGGACGGGCTTCTGGCGGTCGAGCGTCATGCCGGTGAGCTCGTAGCGGGGCAGATCGGGATAGTTCTGCGCGAGGGCCGCGCGCACCCGGTTGAGAAGGAGAACGAACTGGGAGAAGATGACGACCTTGTGGCCGCTGCTGACGATTTCGGCGAGCTTCTCGACGAGGAGGTTGATCTTCCCGGAGTCGGAAAGCGGCGCATGGAGCCAGGGCAGCATGTCCGGGTCGCAGCACGTCTGGCGCAGCCGCGTCAGCAGGGCCAGGAATCCGAACGATTTCTCGCGGATCGCCGTCCCGACGTCGTCGCCCAGGCGCGCAAGTCCCTCGGTGCAGATCCGGGCGTACTCGGACCGCTGGACGTCGGTAAGGGGGCAGATGAGCTCCATCTCCACCTTTGGCGGGAGCTCCTGCGCCACTTCCCTCTTTGTCCTGCGCAGGATGAAAGGGGCAAGCTGCACCCGGAGCCGCCCGATCGTGCCCTCGCGATCGTCGTGCAACGCCGTCTCGAAGGCCGCCCGCGAACCCAGCAGCCCGGGCAGCAGGAACCGGAATATGCTCCACAGGTCGAGCTGCCGGTTTTCGAGCGGTGTGCCCGTCAGCACCAGCCGGTGGCGCGCGCGGACGGCAAAGCAGGTCTGCGTCACCTTGGCATCCGGGTTCTTGATGAACTGGCCCTCGTCCAGTATCGCGTAGCCGAATTCGACGCCGTCCAGGAGCGCCCGGTGCTTGCGGAGCTGCGTGTAGCTCGCAAGCCAAAGGACGGGATCCGGGCGCGTTGTGAAATCGTGTCCGGACTTGAGGACATCCACGCTGAAATGGGGGAAGAATTTCGAAATCTCCTCCCTCCAGACGGGAACGACGCTTGCCGGGCAGACGACGAGACTGGGCCGGTCCGGGGCGGGCCGCGCCGCCAGTAGCGAGAGGACCTGCAGGGTCTTGCCAAGCCCCATCTCATCCGCGAGAAGCCCGTGGCATCCGACCTCGCAGAGGTGGTGCATCCACTCCGCGCCGCGGCGCTGGTACGGGCGCAGCAATTCGGAGAACGACGGTGCAACCTGGGGGGCGGTCAGCACACGCTGGCGCCAGGCCTCGATGTCCGGGGATAGCGTCACCTTCAGGCGCGCATCGTTGAACAGCGAAAAGACGATGTACGGCGGAAGCGCTCCGCCGTCCGGCGTTTCGGCGATGTTCTTCTGCCATGCGCAATAGGAGGCCCAGCGATCGGAGGCCAGCGAGACGATTCCAAGATTGGGCAGTATCACGGGCTCTCCCCCGCGCTTGAGGAGAGCGGACACTTCGCCGTCTGTCAGCAGGCGCTCGCCCGACCTGAAGATCCAGCGGAGGTTGAGCGCGGCCCCGTCGGTCGATCCGTTCGAGCCGCCGGCCGGGACCCGCTCGGCAATCGCCTCGATTTCTATGGTCCTCGTCCCCTTGAGCAGCTTGGCGGCGCGCTCATCCAGCTCGACCGCGAATATCCGGCGCCAGGCCGGGAGCGTTGTCTTTAGAAAATTCGGTATTTCGACAAGGGACTCAAGCAGGTACGCCCCGGTCTCCTGATCGTACTGGAAATGCGCCTTCCGGGCATATGCGGCGAGTCCGATAAGCTTGGCGCGTTCGCCCGACGAGATGTGTCCGTTGCCTCCGGCGTGCGCCGCCAAACCGAGGGCCGGCTGCCTCCCTTTTCCATCGGGTTCGATCCAGAAGGCCTGGAAGGCGAGCCCCGCGGACCTCGTCTTGAAAACAAGGCCGAGCGGCCGCGAAACGGTCCCATTCCCCGCGTTGGCCCCCGCCGGCGGGCTGCCGCCGGGCTGCCGGGCGGGGTCATGGGCCGGCGCCCCGCCGCCGGCCGGTGCGCCATTGGAAAAGCTCCTGCCGTTTCCGTCCGAAGCGGGGCTATCGCTGGCGATGGGCAGGATTTCGTCGGCGACAAGCTCCTCGATCTCATGGAGCCCGGCGACCGCCAGCGCATGGGCCAGGTCGCGGTCCGTCGACGATGAGCGCACGGAAAGGCCGGTTTCGGGCCATTCAATGACCGCATACTCGTCCTTCTTGTCGATTCTCCGGTGGATGATGGCATCGCGGGCGCTCAGCTCGAGCTCCCTGACCTCCCCGTCCCGGTAGATCCGCCGGCCCTCCTCCAGCTGCCCGACGGTAAAGACGCCGGACCAGTCTCCGGCCAGCCTTTCGAACCAAAACTCCAGCGATTGCGGAGTGTAGAACCGTTTTGGGCCGTGGGACTGCATCAGCTGGCTGCCTGTCCGATGTCACGCATGCGCATGGAGCCTTCCCCTGCGCGGGGGCTTGTCCGGCATCTGAAACGGAGCACGATCGGTGAATTGCGGCGGCACATCCGGCGGCTTAAAAGGAAAGATAGTAGAGAGGGCGGCAACGCGTGTGCAACCCAAATCTCAAACCAGCGACCGTTAGGCCCATGGTCGTCCCGTGCGCCGCGCAACCATTTCGACACAGTCGGCGGGAAAAAATCGCCTGAACCGAAATGCAGGCTTGCGGCTGGCGCCATCGCGGTTTGCCAATAGGGCGGGACCGCGCCGCCGGACCGGATGGATCGGCGGCAGGACCGACTTTTTCCGATGAACCCTGGCAACTCAGATCCGACTCCGTACACGGTCTACGAACTGGAGCTTCTCAACCAGCTGGGCAGTTCGGCCAACGGACTGACCTCCGAGCAGGCGGCGAAGAAGCTCGGGGAAGTCGGACCGAACACGGTGGCCGCCGGCGGGAGGAAATCGATCATCTCCGACCTGCTGAGTCGCTGCCGAAACCCACTGGTTATCCAGCTGCTGATCATGGCAGCCGTGTTTTATCTCACCGGCGACACGCCTTCCACCCTGATCGTCGGAGGAATGGTTTTCCTCAGCGTTGTCCTTTCGTACGTGCAGGAGTCCCGCTCCTCCCGCGCGGTCGAAAAGCTTCAAAAGATGGTCAAGACGACGGTTACGGCGCTGCGGGACGGCAAGGAGGCGGAAATTCCTCTGGAGGATATTGTCCCCGGTGACATCGTGGTTCTTGCGGCGGGCAGCCTGATCCCGGCGGATCTGCGGGTTCTTTCGGCAAAGGATTTCTTTGTCACCCAATCGGCCCTCACCGGCGAATCGATGCCCGTCGAAAAGAACGGCGATGCAAACCAGGCCGCCGGCCGGACCGCTTTCGAATACACAAACGCCTGCTTCATGGGAAGCAATGTGCTGAGCGGCTCCGCGCGGGCCGTTGTCCTGACCACGGGCAAGAAGACCTTTTTCGGCTCGCTGGCGGAAAAGATGCTGGCAAAGCGCGACCCGACGAATTTCGACAAGGGGATAAAGAGTTTCACCTGGCTGATGATCCGGTTCATGATCGTGATGGTTTCGATCGTGTTCCTGATCGTCGGGCTGAAGAGCCACAACTGGCTGGAGGCGCTGCTTTTCGGCCTGGGCGTCGCGGCGGGTCTCACTCCGGAGATGCTGCCGATGATCATGACCGTCTGCCTTTCCAAAGGGGCGCTCATGATGTCGAGGAAGAAGGTCATCGTGAAGCACCTTCACGCGATCCAGAACTTCGGGGCGATGGATGTCCTGTGCACGGACAAGACCGGGACCCTGACGCAGGATCATGTGGTGCTCGAGCGGTACGTCGACGTGACCAGCCGGACGAGCGAGGACGTGCTTCGGTACGCCTACATGAACAGCTTCTACCAGACCGGGCTGCGCAATCTGCTCGACCGGGCGATTCTCGCGCACACCGACCTCGACGTGGAGCGCAACTGCCGGAAGGTCGACGAGATCCCCTTTGATTTCAAGCGGCGGCGGATGTCGGTCGTGATCGATTACGAGGACAGGCACGTGCTCATCTGCAAGGGCGCCGTCGAGGAGGTCGTTTCAGCGTGCGAGAACTACCAGGTCGACGAGGACATCAATCCCCTCATCCAGCTGATCCGCGACGACCTGATGGACGAGTATCGGAGCCTGAGCGCGCAGGGCTACCGGGTCCTCGCGATCGCCTACCGGGAGTTCGACCGCACGAAGCCGACCTTCGCGGTTGCGGACGAATCCGAATTGATCCTTCTCGGCTACGTCGCGTTCTTCGACCCGCCCAAGGAGACCTCGGCCCGCGCGATCGAGGCTCTGCAGCGCTCCGGGGTCGCGGTCAAGATTCTGACGGGCGACAACGAACTCGTCACTCGAAAGGTCTGCGATGATGTCGGAATGAAGATAACGAAAATCGTCACCGGCCCGCAATTGGCCGCTCTCGATGATGCCGGATTTGGCCGGGAGGTGTCGGAGGCCAACGTGCTCGCCCGGCTGACCCCGGACCAGAAGGAGAAGGTCATCAAGACCCTTCGCGCCCAGGGGCACGCGGTCGGATTCATGGGAGATGGAATCAACGACGTCCTTGCGATGAAAGCGGCCGACGTCGGGATATCGGTGGATACGGCCGTCGATGTGGCGAAGGAATCCGCGGACATCATCCTTCTCGAGAAGAGCCTGCTCGTCCTGGAGGATGGAATCATCGAGGGGCGCAAGGTCTTCTGCAATATCATCAAGTACGTCAAGATGGGGGCCAGCTCCAACTTTGGAAACATGTTCAGCTTCATCGGGAGCAATTTCCTGGTTCCATTCCTGCCGATGGCGCCCATCCAGCTGCTCGTTCAGAATCTCCTATACGACACCTCCCAGGTGGGGATACCGCTCGACAATGTGGACCCGGAGTACCTGGAAAAGCCGCGGAGATGGAACATCCGCAGCATCCGGAACTTCATGATATTCATCGGGCCGATAAGCTCCATTTTCGACTACGCCACTTACTTCCTCATGTTGTATGGCTTCGGCTGCTCCACCTATGGCGCCGCGGGAAACTCCGATGCCACAAGAAGCCACCTCGAGCATCTGTTCCAAACCGCCTGGTTTGTCGAATCCGTGGTCACCCAGACCCTGATCGTCCACATTATCCGCACCCAGCGGATTCCGTTCATCCAGAGCCGTGCCAGCAAGACCATGATTTTCGCGACCGTTACGATCATGGCCGCCGCCATGTGGCTGCCCTACTCGCCATTCGCGGAATTCATCCATCTGGTGCCGCTGCCCGGCGTTTTCTTCCTCTGGCTCGCGCTGTTCGCCGTCGCCTACAGCGTTCTCACCCACATTGTGAAAACCTGGTTCTACAAGCGTTTCGGCATGGACTGATCCATGCAATCGGGTTCAAAAGATAACTGTCCATGCTAAGCATACTGACCGCACTCCAGGAAGGCCGCCTGTTTGAATTGCCCGAGGGTGCGGGCAAGGACCGCGTCCTCGCGTTCCTCGCCCGCATTCTGGATGCCAACCCGAGCATTGAGGCGGGCATCGATGCGGGAGAGGAAGTCCTGCGGCGGGAACAGGAGGGCAACACGGCGATCGGCCTTGGGGTGGCCGTGCCGCATGTCCGCGGACGCCGGGAGGAGGGAGAACTGTTCTGCGCGATCGGCTGGTCCTCCCAGGGAGTGGATTACCAGGCCGCGGACAAGATGCCCGTGCATCTTGTCGTGATGTATTACATCCCGGGGGCGCAAAAAAACGTCTACCTAAAGGAGATTTCGACCCTGGTTAAGGCGATTCGGAAAAGCGGCGGAATCGAGCCCATAGCCCACGCCACCGACCTCAACGCGGTTCGCAATCAGCTGCTGGACTGGGTGGGCTCGGTGCTTGGAGATTCCGGCCCCGAAGCGGTTGCGCGAATGATACGGCTCGAGGTGAAGACCGCCCAGACCACGGAACCGCCGGCGGTTCCGGCGGCACCGGCAGTCGGGCTCAAACAGGCGGCCCAGGTCGCGCTGTTCAATGTCCTCGTCACCCCGGCCGGCACGATTGTGCTCTCGGTGGACCCAGGTTGGAGCGCTTTGCTTGAAAAGGAGAACAATTTGAGTCCGCGGCTTTCCGGGGGGGCGCCCTTCATCGCCGCAGGGCGGCAGGTGTTTGTTACCGCCTCGACCGCCTACTCAGGCGGACGGGTTCTGTACCAGTGCGTCGCGGTCGTGCCTGGCCCCTGAGATTGTGAATTGTTCGTGATTTGTGACGGTTCCGCCACGGAACCGTCACCGGACCAGGGTAACAGGGGCGGAGCTAAGCCACGCTCGCTCCGCGCCATGTGAAAATCGTCCTCGTCACCGAAACCTTCCCGCCCGAAATCAACGGTGTGGCGATGACCTTCTCGATCATCGCGCGGGAGATGGGTCGGCGGCACTCGGTCTCGGTCTACCGGCCGAGCCGGCCAGGGCTGAAGAGCCGGCCCGTCCCGGCGGAATTCAAGGAGATTGCCCTGCCGGGTCTGCCTATCCCGCGCTATCCTGAACTGCGGCTGGGCCTCCCGGCCGGCCGGGTTTTCAGGCGCGATTGGAGGCAATCGCGGCCGGATGTCGTCCACGTCGCAACGGAGGGTCCCCTTGGCGCCTCGGCGATCACGACCGCCCGGGCGATGAAGATCCCGGTAACCTCCAGTTTTCACACCAATTTCCACGCCTACACGCGCCATTACGGCATCGGGCCCCTGCGCCATCTGGCGCTCGCCTGGCTCCGGCGGGTTCACAACCGCACATGTGTGACTTTTGCGCCCACATCCGAACTGCGCGACGAGTTGACGGCGGCCGGCTTTCGGGGGATGTCCGTTTTTTCCCGCGGAGTGGACGCCCGGTTTCGTCCGTGCCGCCGCTCGGAGGAGCTGCGAAAGGCCTGGGCCGCGCTGCCCGACGATCCTGTCGTGCTGCACGTCGGCCGGATGGCGCCCGAAAAGAACTATCCCCTTCTGTTTCGCGCCTATGCCGCCATGCGGGCGGCCGAGCCCCGGTCGAGGTTCGTGCTCGTGGGCGACGGCCCCCAACGGCACCGGTTTGAAAGGGAGCTGCCGAACGGGCTATTCACGGGTTTTGTATCCCCGGACGATCTTGCCCGCCACTATGCCTCGGCCGACATCTACGTTCATGCGAGCCTCACCGAGACATTTGGGAATGTCCTGACCGAGGCCATGGCGAGCGGCCTTTCCGTCGCCTCCTTCGACTACGCCTCCGCGCGCGAATTCGTTCAGAACGGGGAAAACGGGCTCGTCGCGCCCCCTGGAGACTCAGGGGCGCTGATTTCGGCCGCGGTGCGGCTGGCCGTCGATCCGGATCTGCGGCAGCGCCTCCGGAAGGCCGCAGCGGCCCGCATGGAGCTTCAGTCGTGGGAAACGGTGATTTCCCGATTCGAGGCCGAACTGGCCAGCATCGTGGCGGCTGCCCGTGCCCCGTCGTGCCTGCTCCGCGAACCATGGATTCAGGCGACATAAGTCCTGGCAACCCCATGCTCGGGGCCGGCTGCGCGCCCCGCCCGCGGGTGCGCGTCCTTATCCTGACGGCGGGCTATGGCGAAGGGCACAATGCGGCCGCCCGCGCCCTTGCGGCCGCGTTCGACGACCTCCGCGGACCGGGATCGGCCCGGGTGGTCGACTTGTTCGCCCTCGCCTCCCCGAGGCTCAATGCGCTTGTCCGCAGGGGCTACCTGCAGGCGATCAACCGGGCTCCGCGCCTTTGGAGCCGGACCTATGCCTGGATGGATCACTCCAACCTCCTGCCGCGAACGCTGCTTCTTCTTCGGCGGGACCTTCGCCTGCTCTCGCAAATAATCGCGAGCGAACAGCCGGACGCCATTTGCAGCACGTACCCGGTCTACGCGTTCCTGATCGAGCGGCTGAGGCGGAGCGGACGGACCCAGGCGCCGCATTTCAACGTCGTGACCGACTCCATCAGCGTCAACTCCCTGTGGTGGCGCGCGGGCTGTTCGGGGTGGTTTCTCCCAAATGAGGACACGGCCGTGTTTCTCAGGAAGTCCGGGCTGGATCCCCGCCGACTGCACACGCTTGGCTTTCCGGTGACCCTCTTCTTCAGCCGGCATGCCGCCGAATTCCGTCCGCCGGATCTGGCCGCCGGCGCCGCGCCGCGGGTTCTACACATAATCAATTCCGGAACGCGCCAGGCCGAGGCCACGGCGAGGGCCCTCTTTGAAAGGCAGGACTGGGATGTGACCTGCGCCGTGGGCCGGGACGAGAGGCTCCGCCGCCGGCTCGCGGAAATGGCGGCGGGCCGGCGGCGGCCGGCGCAGATTCTCGGATGGACCGATGCGATTCCCCAACTGCTCATGACGCATCACGTCGCCGTCAGCAAGGCGGGAGGAGCCACGACGCAGGAGGCGATCGCCGCCCGCTGCCCGATGATCGTGAGCCAGATCGTGCCAGGCCAGGAGGAGGGAAACTATGAGCTCCTGCGACGTCACGGCGCAGGGGCCCTGGCCGAAACGCCCGACTCCGTCATGCGCGAGCTGACCCGGGCATTCGCTGATCGCGGCTCGGTTTGGAACGAGTGGAGGGCGGCGCTCTCCCCGCTCTCCCGCCCGAACGCAGCCCTCGAAATAGCCTCCTTCCTCCTCGATCTTCCGGCGGCCGCCGATCGGAACCGCGCGCTTCCGATCCGGCCCGTGCAAATCGCAACGCCCGAATGAGACTGCGTTTCATCATAAACCCCTGTTCCGGGCGCCACAGGCGCAATGCCCGGCTGCAGCCCTTGCTCCGGCAGTTCGTCGCCGCGCGCCGTCTTGACGCGGACGTCGCCCTCACGGAAGGACCTGGCCACGCCACTGTCCTGGCGCGCGAGGCCGCCGCCGCAGGCTGCCAGCGGATCGTGGCTGTCGGAGGAGATGGAACGATGAACGAAGTCGCCCAGGCCCTTCTTCGCTCCCCGGTGTCGCTGGCGCTGGTTCCCTGCGGCTCGGGAAACGGGCTTGCGCGGCATATCCGGCTTCCGGCGTCGCTTGGGGCCGCCCTGGAACTCTCCGTCGACGACAACGCCGGCACGCGAGTCCTGGACACGGGCACGGCCGCAGGCTGGCCCTTCTTCAACGTGATGGGCATGGGACTCGACGCCGAGGTGAGCCAGCGTTTCAACAGGCTCGTCCGCAGGGGCCTTCCCGCCTATGCGCGCACGGCCCTCGCCGCGTTCATCCGGCGCCACAACCAGGTCTGCACGATAGGCGCCGTCAATGGAGACGAGAAAATCGAGATTCTCCTGATATCGGTCGCCAATTCCGAACAGTACGGAAATGGCGCCATCATCGCACCCGGCGCGCGGGTCGACGACGGACTCCTCGATCTTGTCGCCGTTCGACCCGTGGGCGCGGTCGCCGCAGCTTTCCTGGCCTGCCGCCTGTTTCTCGGAAACCTGGACCGGAGCAGCCGGGTCCGGCGGATGCGGGGCGCACGATTCGAAATCACGCGCCCGGCTTCCGGCCTTATTCATACCGATGGCGAATGCCACGCGGCAGGGGCGAGGGTCGACGTGGCGGTCCTCCCCGGAAGCCTCCGGATTGTCTGTCCCGGGCCGCTCCGCCCGGCAAGGGGGCTCGGGCAGTCCCGATCAGCCCCGGCGGGGCCAAGGCCCGGCCGGTCCACCTTCGCGCTCAAGATCTGACCCCATCGACCCCCGACGAACATGAACAAACTACGCGTGCGAACCGTCATCCTGTCGGATGTGCACCTCGGCACACCCGAAAGCAAGGCGGGCGAAGTGAACCACTTCCTGCGGCACGTCCGCTGCTCGAAGCTGATCCTGAACGGCGACATCATCGACGGTTGGCAGCTGCGGCGGCGCGGGCAGTGGACAAAGACTCACACGCGCTTCATCCGTCTCGTCCTGAAGAAACTGGAGAAACGCGACACCGAGATCATCTATCTTCGCGGCAACCACGACGACATTCTATCCCGCTTCCTTCCCCTCGAGTTCGAAAAGCTGAGGATCGTGGAGGATTACGTCCATGAGGGGCCGCGCGGGCGCTATCTCGTCCTTCACGGCGATGTCTTCGACTCGATAACCAGGAACTTCGTCTTCCTTTCCCATCTCGGGGACTGGGGCTACAACCTTCTGCTGAAGATAAACCGCGCATACAATATCTGGCGCGCCTGGCGCGGCCTCGAATACTGGTCGCTCAGCAGGGCGATCAAGGCCCGGGTCAAGGGCGCCGTGAATCACGTGTCTAATTTCGAGACGCACATCGCCGACCTTGCGCGCCAGCGCGGCTGCGTCGGCGTCATGTGCGGGCACATCCACACGCCCGCGGACAAGATGCTCGGCGACATTCACTATCTGAATTCGGGCGACTGGATCGAGTCGCTGACTGCGATCGTCGAGCACTGGGACGGCCGCTATGAACTGATCGACTACGCGGGCTTCCTGCGGGACTATCCCCTCCCCGCCGAGGAGCCTTTCGAGGAACCCGCCGAGGAGCCTATGGTGCCCGGGGAAGCGGCGGCCGCTTCCACAGTTCTTCACGGATGACCGCCAGGGTCCGCTCGAGCGCGCCGCCGTTTTCGCTGCGCCAGACGCGCGCCGCGGCCGCAAGCGCGGCCCTGCGGCCCGAGTCGCGCATAAGTTCCCTCGCCTCGGAGGCAAGGGAGGACGCGTCGGAGACCCGGCAGGCTGCGCCGCGGGCGACCAGATCCCGCGCAATGGCCGCGAAATTGCCCATTCCCGGCCCAAAGATCAAGGGACGCTCGAGCGCTGCCGCCTCGACCGGAGTCTGGCCCTCCGTGTGCGGCGGAAGGCTTTTGCCCACGAAGACAAGGTCGGCAATCTGGGTGAGGTGGCGCAGTTCCCCCGTCGTATCTCCGACGGCTACATCCACAGGAGCCCGGGCTGCGCCGCGCGATCGGAAATGAAACCGCAGGCCGCTTGTCCTCAAAAACTGCTCGATTTCAAACCTGCGTTCGGCGTGGCGTGGCACGATCAGGAGCGAGCAGGACAGTCCCGCCGCCCGGGCGATCCGCAGGACTGCGATCAGCGCCTGCTCCTCGCCGGGCCATGTGGACGATCCGAGGAGGATTGTCTCCTCCGGGGGCAGGCCGAGTTCGCGGCGAAGGGCGGACTTCTCGGAGTCGCTCAGGCGGGGAATCGTGACATCCAGCTTTATGTTGCCCGTCGTTTGCAAGCGCTTTTCCGGGAAGCCGAGCGCACGAAACCGTTCCCCATCCTGCCGTGAGCAGGCCAGCACCCGCGTGATATCGGCGAGCAGCAGGCGCGGGACCAGCGGAATCCATCGGCGGCAAAACCGGAGGCGGCCAAAACTGCGGTCGGAAATGCGCGCATTGATGTTGATGACGGGCACGCCTCTGAGGCGCGCCTGCCTGACGTGTTCGGGCCAGCGCTCGCCCTCCGTCAGAATCGCCATGTCCGGGGCGATGCGGCGCCAGGCGCGCGCCGAAAACAGCCACCAGTCTATCGGAAAATAGCCGATTCCCAGGGTGAGCCCCTGATACCTGTCGTCCGCCAGCCGGTATCCGGTGCTTGTCGTCGCGGTGAGGTACACTTCGACGCCCTCGCGGTGGAGTGCCTCAAGGATCGGGCCGATGGCCAGCACTTCGCCCACGCTCACCGCCTGAAGCCAGATGCGGCGCGTGTGCGCCGGCCTTGGCGGCAGCCGCGGGTGCCCGCCGAAGCGATGGCCAAGGTTCCTCCCATAGCCGCCCCTCCGCCGCATGCGCCGCAGATACTTCGGCAGCATGAAGGCAAAAATCGGAAGAAAAAGTATGCGGTATAGCCAGATACTCACAGGCGGGCATTAACGCCCTTCAATCATGCGCGCCACAGCGCCCTCGGCCATAACAATCCTCGTGTTTCTTGGGCGGATGGACCGCATTTTTCAAAAACGGGAAACAACCAAGTGTTTACAGATGCAGCCATCCTGATAATCGGGGTGCCATGGCATTCAAACGCATCCTGAGCACCATCGGCGCCCTTTTTGCCTCGACGGCGCTGGCCGTCACCGCGCCCCCGTTTCCTCAGGAAAAAAGCGACCTGCAGGCGGATCCGGCGGCGACCTTTGGCTCGCTGCCCAACGGGATTCGGTATGTCATCCTTCCGAATCGCGAGCCAAGGGACCGGGCTTCGCTTCGCCTGCTCGTTTTGAGCGGTTCGCTCGAGGAGGCCGAGGGCCAGCGCGGTCTCGCGCATTTTCTTGAGCACATGGCGTTCAACGGCAGCCCGCATCATCCTCCGGGAACGCTGGTTGAGTATTTCCAGCGGCTCGGGATGAGCTTTGGCGGAGACACCAACGCCTACACGTCCTTCGACCGGACCGTGTACATGATCGAGCTTCCGGACACCCGGCCCGCGACCGTGACCGAAGGGCTTGGCGTCTTTGCCGACATGGCCGGCGGGCTTTTCCTGCTCCCCGACATGATAGCGAAGGAGCGCCCGATCATTTTGAGCGAGAAGAGAACCCGCGACTCGGCCGACTACCGTCAGTTCGTGGCTTCGTACAACTTCCTTCTGTCCGATTCGCTCCTCCCGAAACGAATGCCGATCGGACTCGCGCCTGTGATCGATCGGGCATCCCACGGCGATTTTTCCGATCTTTACGACACCTGGTACCGGCCCGAGCGAATGGTCGTGATCGTTGTCGGGCAGGTGGACGCCGCCGCAGTCGCCCGGCAGATTGCCGCCGAATTCGGCGGGGTCACGGACCGGGCGCCCGCAAGGCCCGATCCTAAGCTGGGCGTGGTTACGGCGGCTCTGGGCGTCCGGGCCGCCTACGATCCCGAGCCCGATGCGCCGGCGACAACCGTGAGCATCGATGCCATGGCTCCGTATTCATTCCAGGTGGACACGGCGGCCGTCCGCCTGCGGCATCTCAAGAGGGACCTCGCGCTCGCGCTGCTCAATCGCCGCCTTGCGATACTGGCCAAAAGGGAGGGCGCGCCCTTTACCCGGGCCGAGGCCGACATTCAGGAGAGTCTCCAGTTCTATCGCGATGCCGGGATCAACATCACGTGCGCTCCGGACCAATGGCCGGCGGCGCTTGCGGTCGGCGAACAGGAGCTGCGCAAGGCCCTGCGGTATGGTTTTACGGCAGCGGAACTCAGGGTGGCGGTTGCCAATTTCCAAAACGATTTGAAGCAGGCCGCCGCAGGAGCGGCGACGCGCCGCTCGTCGGAGCTCGCCGACCAGCTCGTGGAAACCCTCGCTTCGCGCATGGTGTTCACCTCGCCCGCGCAGGATCTGAGGCTGTTCGAGCCCGAACTCGCCCGTCTGAGCCCGGAGGACTGCGCGGACGCCCTGAGATCCTCATTTGCCGGGCCGGGCCGCTTTGTGATGGTTTCCGGAAATGCCAGGATTCCCGGCGACGCAGCGGCGGCTATCGCGGCCGCCTACCAGCTGGCCGACGCGAAGCCCGTCTCTCCCCCGGAGAGCGGGACCGAAGCCGCATTTGCCTACGCGAATTTCGGCCCCGCGGGCACGATCGTCGAACGCCGCCGGGTCGACGACCTCGACCTGACCCTCGTCCGATTTGCGAACGGTGTTCGCGTCAATCTGAAGAAGACCCCCTTTGAGCAAAATCGGATCTGGATGCGCATCCGCGCAGGCGCTGGGCGGATGACCGAGCCGAGGGACAGGCCCGGACTTTCGTTCCTGACGGATCTCACATTCAAGGCGGGAGGGCTTGGCCGGCACAGCACAGACGACCTGCATAGGATCCTTGCGGGAAAGACGGTGGGCTTTGAGTTTGCGGCGGGCGACGACGCATTCGAATTGAGCGGCTCGACGAACCGGGATGACCTTCTGCTCGAGCTGCAGCTGATGGCCGCATACCTGACCGACCCGGGATACCGGCCGGAAGCGCTTCGCGTGGCACGGAAAAACATCGACGAGATTTACAACCAGATCGCGCACACCCCCGAGGGACCCCTGCAGGGGGAGGTTCCGCGTTTGCTCGCCGACGGCGACGGCCGGTTCGGCCTGCCCGCTCGGTCGACCACCCTGTCGCGCACAATGGAGGAGGTAAAGGCATGGGTCGGCCCACAGCTGGCCGAGGGCCCGCTTGAAATTGGAATTGCCGGGGATTTCGACCTGGATGCGACGCTGGACGCCCTGGGGCGCACATTCGGGGCCCTCCCCGCCCGGACCGCAAAGCCGGATTACGCCGCCAATCGTGAAATCCATTTCCCAAAGACGCCGCTCGCCTGGGACTTCAAGGTCGAAACCGAGATTCCAAAGGCGGTCGTCGCGCTGTATTGGCCGACGGCCGACGCGCGCGACGTTCACCGAACGCGCTCCCTGGTCCTTCTCAGCCAGGTTTTCAACGACAGGCTTCGGGTGAAGATCCGCGAGGAAATGGGCGACGCCTACAGTCCCGAGGCGGCCAGCGAGGCGAGCGACACCTTCAGGGACTACGGACAGATGATCGCCGAATGCGTCGTTGCACCGGATCGGGCAAATCGGATCGCGGAATCGATCCGCGCGATTGCGGCGGATTTGTATTCCAAGGGCGTCACGCCGGATGAACTTGAGCGCGCGCGGGCTCCATTTCTCACCGGGTTGAGGGAGTCGGCGCGGACCAATCCCTATTGGCTCGGCGCCGTGCTGGGCAGCTGCCAGGAATTCCCGCAAAGAATCGAATGGGCCAGGACCCGGCTGACGGACGTTCAATCGATCTCCAAGGCCGACGTGGATGCCCTCGCAAAGCTCTACCTTGCCCCCGACAAGGCATTCCAGGTGATCGTACGCCCCGAGGCGTCCGTGAATCTCAGCCCAACCGCTCCACCAGCGAAGCATTGACTCGGCGCGCCCCAAAGGCGATTGGGCAAACCTATACCCGAACCGAGGAGTTGCCGCCTCCGCCGACGCCTCGTGGCCGCCATCCGGCCGTCAGACCTGACGGCTGCATTGGCGGCCGGCCTTGACGGAGGATCTTGGCATTGGCGGCACCCGACGAAGGTCCGGTATGCATCCGCCAATTTTATCCGGTATCGCGCCCGACTACGACCGACGCGTTCGTACCGCCGAAACCGAAGCTATTTACCAACGCGTAGTCGATCACCTTTGCCACAGCGACACGCGGGGTGAAGTTGAGTCCCGTGGCCGCGCACGCGGGATCGACATTGTCGAGATTGGCGGTCGGCGGGATGAAGCCTTTTTCGATGGACAGGGTCGCCGCAAGAGCCCCCAGCGCCCCAGCCGCTCCGAGGAGGTGGCCCGTCATCGACTTCACCGCGCTCACGTGGAGCGTGTCACGGATCGAGCCAAATAGCGCCGCAATGGCTGCCGCCTCCTCCGTATCGCCCCCGGGGGTGGATGTCGCGTGGGCGGCCACATAACCGATCTGCTCCGGAGCGACGCCGGCGCTGTGCAAGGCGTTCTGCATGGCCCGGCGGGAACCCTCGGCCTCGGGCGCGAGCATCGAAAGGTGATGTGCGTCCGCTGTCGCTCCATAGCCCATGAGTTCCGCGTAAATGCGCGCGCCCCGTTGTTTTGCATGTTCCCTCTCTTCAAGGACAAAGGCGACAGCTCCCTCCCCTACCACAAAACCGTCACGATCCGCATCAAATGGCCGGGATGCTTTCTCCGGGGCATCGTTTCGGGTCGAAAGCGCCCTCATTTGAGCAAAGGCCCCGACCGCGATCGGAGTTATGACGGCTTCGGACCCTCCCGCGCTCATAACATCCGCGTCTCCTCTCCGGATCGCGGAGAGC
>CAZSEH010000075.1:0-18032 GCA_964605835.1 uncultured Opitutaceae bacterium | reverse complement strand
ACTTATTTCGCGGGCGGGGGAGTATCCGCGGGCTCCGCCTCGGCGGCCTTCAGGCGCTCGAGCTCGGCCGGGTGCTCCTCCTGCATCTCGCGCTCGGACATGCGCCCGGTCAGCCAGGCCAGGTTCACCGGATAGATGTCCGGGTTGAAGATGACGAAATAGAAATGCCAGACGATGATGGCGAGCGTAGCCAGGATCGCCTCGTAGAAATGGACGGTGTGGGACACATCGAAGCCCATCTTCGTCAGGCGCCCCATGGAGACGTTCTCGAACCACAGGATGGCTCCCGTGATCCCCATGAGCATCGTTCCCCAGACGAGCGCCCAGTACTCGGCCTTCTCCATGTAGCTGAACCTGCCGAAGCGCGGCTTGTCCGGAGAGAGGCCGATGTTGTATTTCATGACCTTGAACGGGTCGGTCAGGTCCCGCGCCTGCGGCAGGAGGTCGCGGAAAAGGCTTCGGCCGGGCTTGGTGAAGGCCAGATAGGCGATGTGCCAGAAGGCCGCGGCCATCATGACTGCTCCCGCGATCCGGTGGACCAGCCCCCGCAGCTCGAACAGGCGCGAGCTGGCGCGCCGGATGGCGTCGACCCACCACGCGTCCGGGTAATGGAGCATGAAGCCCGTCACGACGAGGACCATGAAACTGAGGACCAGGGTCCCGTGCTGCAGCCGCTCCTGGACGGTCATCCGCAGGTAGAGCCGGTGCGCCACGTGCTCCTCCTCGACGAGCCCCTTCTGGATCGCGAGCTTGCGCCGGATCTTCTTCAGGAAATCCAGCGCGTTGTGCAGGAACATGGCGCCCACGACGAGCACGATCAGGATCACGTAGAAGTTCGCGATCAGGTGGAGGATGTGGGTGTTCTCGTCCTTCCCGTCCGGGGCGGACAGGCTCACGTGCACCGAGCCGAAGGTGAAGCGCGTGTTGGCTCCCGGGTGGCATTGCCCGCAGGTCCTGACGAGATTGGCCTTGTTGACGCTCGAAGTCGGATCGAGGGCCGACTTGATCGCGTGGGCGCTGTGGCAGCTCGCGCAGTTGGCGACGGTCAGAGAGCCCTCGCGCTCGGCGAGCCCGTGATAGCTGTCCGAGAACGTCTGGAAGGTGTTTGAGGTGAGGCCGTACTTCTTTGTGAGGGTGACCGAGGCGTGGCACGTCGCGCACACCTGCCGGGCCAGATTGGACGCATAGACCGGCGATGACGGGTCCGTATGGGCGCGAATGTCGTGCTCGCCGTGGCAATCGGTGCACGTGGGCGAGTCGACGCTCCCGCGGCGGAGGGCCGCCGCGTGCACGCTGCTCTGGTAGGCCGAGGCGACGGAGGCGTGGCACTTGGCGCACGTTTCCGCCGCCTTCAGCTTGCCCATCCGGGCGCTGGCGGCCATGGCGCGGTTCATTTCGTGCGCTCCGTGGCAATCGACGCAGTTTGCGGCCTCCGCATTGCCGCGGTGGAGCGCAGCTCCATGGACGCTCTTGTCAAAGGCCGCCACAAAATGGGTGCCGCGCAGCGCCTGGTTCGCCACGGCCGGCTTGTCGACATGGCAGGATTCGCAAAGAACGGCCTGGGCAAGCTTTACGGAGATGTCCGCCTTGCCCCTGACCGGGCTGACGATCGCCTTCAGGTGGCAGACAAGGCAGCTGGGGGCGTCCGCGGCGCCGAACGCCCTGCCGTGGGCCGATGCCGCGAATTCATCCCGCGCCGATTGGTGGCAGCGGCCGCAGGCCTCGGCCTGGCGGGCCCTGACGAATGGAAAGCCGGGCGATTCCGCGGAGGCCACGGCATGGGTGCCGTGGCAGTCGGTGCAGGCGGTGTCCGTGCCCGCCGGAATCGGACTCAGGCCAAGACGGAAGTGGAATGCGTGCCTGGCGCCGAGGTCCTCATGGCAGGAGGCGCAATCGACCGGGCCGATCGCCTTCTTGTGCGGAATGGCCGCCGGATCGAACCCATCGTGGCAATCGACGCACTTCAGGCTCGCATGGGAGGACTTGGCGATGACCGCCGGATCCGCGAAAAGCGACACCTCCCGGTGCCCTTTCTGGGTCGTGAGCGAGGAGTCGCTGTGACAGTCGAGGCATGCTTGATCGGCAACGGCTGCGACCTTTTCCGCCCCGGTCCCGGCCGCACCCGCCGCCAGAGGCGAGAGGGTGATGGCCAGCGCAAACGTAAGCGCCCTACACGCCATCGTTTCCGATCGACTGCGTCGGGCAGGCGGCCAGCACCTCTTCGGCGAGGGCCACCTCCTCGGCGGTCAACGGCTGCTTAAGGACGGACGAAAAACCGGTCTCTGCGTTCCGGGCAAACAATTCCGGCGCTGTCGTGCGGCACTGGTCGCAGTCGATGCAACTGGAATCGATATAATAACGGCCCGCGGCATTGTCGGGGTTTCGGTCGGACAGGGTAGCCATGCGGAAACACTAGCATCCGCCCGGAAAACCCGCCCCGCATGCCTTGAAGTTTGCTGCGCAGAAATTGGTGAAGCCGGAAGCCTACGGCAGCACCTTGGCAAGAGCGCCCAGGAGTGCGCGCTCGTTGTAAGGCTTTCTTAATAAGTATGCTACAGATTTTCGCGCCAGCATGGCCTGTTCGCCCGGTCCCGCCGACATGGCGCCGGAAGAGGCGATGATGGGCACTTCGGGCGCCGCGCGATTGAGGATGGAGGCCAGTTCAACGCCGTTCATTTTCGGCATCATCACGTCCATGATGACCGCGCTGAAACGCCCCGGAGACGCCCGAAACCGGGTGAGGGCGTCCAGACCGTCCACGGCCGAAATGACAATGAAGCCGTGCCGCGCCAGGATGTCCCGCGTCAATTGCCGGATCGATTCATCGTCGTCGACGACCAGGATGCAACGCCCGTTTCCGAGGAGTATTCCCTGGGCGGTCTCGGGAAGCGGGACATCATCGGCAGGCGAACGGACGGGAAGGAAGACCCGAAAGTCGGAACCCTTCCCCACGGCGCTCGACACCTTGATGAAGCCGCCGTGGCTTCGGACAATGCCGTCTGCCGTTGCGAGACCGAGCCCCGTGCCGCTTCCCCGGGGCTTTGTCGTAAAGAATGGCTCAAAGATCCGTTCGATATGCTCCGGCGCCATTCCGGCTCCCGTGTCCGAGACGGACACGACCACGAAATTCCCCGCCATCGTTCCCGGATGCAGGGCGGCCGTCGCCTCATCCACCCGGCAATTCCCGGCCCGCAGCCCGATTACGCCGCCACCGGGCATGGCGTCGCGCGCATTCACGCTCAGATTGAACAGAACCTGCTCGAGCTGCGCCATGTCCCCCTTTACGGAGTCCACGTCGCGCGGCAGTTCCATGCGAAGCTCGATGTTGCGGGGAAAGGTCTGGGCGATCAGCTCCGTTATTCCCTTGAAAAGGTGGCTCACGGAGACATCGGTCCGCTCACCCTCGATCCCTTTGACGAACGTCAGCATCTGGCGGATGATGGCCGTGCCGCGTTCGGCGGCGTTTTCAATCAGGCGCAGGTTCTCACGGGCGCTCGCGCCCGGCATGTCGAGCTTGAGAAGCTCGATGCTCAGGAGAACGGGGGCCAGGACGTTGTTGAGGTCGTGCGCGATCCCGCCCGCCAGCATGCCGATGCTTTCGAGGCGCTGCGCACGCACGAGCTGCGCCTCGAGCCGCTTGCTCTCCGTGACGTCCTTCTTGACGGCTATGTAATGGCGGATCGCGCCGCTGGCATCCCGCATCGGCGTGATCGTCATCTCCTCGTTGTACAGCCTCCCGTCCTTGGCGCGGTTGATCACCTCGCCATGCCAGTCCCGCCCGCTCGAGATCGTCCGCCAAAGGCCGGAAAAAAACTCCGCCGAATGCAGGCCCGAACCCTGCACGCTCGCCTTTTTTCCGATGACCTCGTCCGCCCTGTAGCCGCTGATCTTCTCGAAGCCGGGATTGACCCATACTATCGTTCCCTGCTCATCGGTGATCACGAGCGCACTGGGCGTCACCCGCGCGCCGGCGGCGATCAATTCCAATTGCTCCAGGCGTGTGAGACCGGGCCGGGTGTCCTGGGGATGCGTGTCAGACATGGCGCCCTGTCCTTTGCCCCATCCCTATGCAACGTTTGCGCCGGCAGCCCGGACGGGGCGGTTGGCAAACGTTCCTTCGGTCCGCCCTGAAGAAGATCCGGCAAGCGTCGAGGTGCGCATCGTTGCGAATGTGAAGCTAACAGCACATCCGCGCAAGGTGCTGCGCATGGATTGGGATTATCTTCGCGGATTTTGTCATGATCGGGACTGCGACGCGCGGCTGGACAGCCCGGCGCGCGGAACCGATCCTGCACAAATCATGCCCTGGATCGTCGCAAGCCTCCTCTCAGCCTTCTTCCTGGGATTCTATGAATTGGGCACGAAGCATGCGGTGAACGGGAATGCCGTCCTGCCTGTGCTGTTCATCGGCAACGTTTTCGCCGCAGGTCTGTGGCTCCTGCTCATGGCGGCCCAGGCGGCAAATCCACACTTCCTGCCCGCCGTCTTCACCGTGGCTCCGATCGGTCTTCTTCAGCACGCCCAGATCGTGCTCAAGTCGGCGATTGTCGGCGCGGCCTGGACTTGCACCTATTTCGGCGTCAAGCACCTGCCCGTTTCCATCTCCTCTCCGATCCGCGCGACCGGCCCGTTGGGAACCCTCCTCGGAGCCATCGTCTTCCTCGGGGAGCGCCCGTCGGAGCTGGCTTTGCTTGGGGTCGTCGTCACCCTGGCCTCCTTTGTCGCCCTTTCGTTCGCGGGCCGGGAGGAGGGTGTTCATTTCCTTCGCAATCCATGGGTCGGCTGGCTTGCGGCCGGGACGGCCTTCAACGCGGCCAGCGCCCTCTATGACAAGATCCTTTTCGGCCGCGCCGGCTTCCGGCCCGCCACGGTCCAGGCCTGGTTCTCAATTTACCTCGCCGTCCTTTTCCTCCCGCTTGCCATCGGCTGGAAACTGAGGTGGTGGCCGAGGCAGGAGTTCCACTGGCGGTGGAGCATCCCGTGTCTCTCGGCTGCGCTTCTGGTCGCCGATTTCCTCTATTTCGGCGCGTTGCGCGACCCGGGGGCGCTGGTTTCGCTCGTGTCGGGGCTGCGCCGCGGAAGCACGCTTGTCGCATTCGCAGGCGGAATCGCGTTCTTCGGCGAAAGATCGGGCGCCGCCAAGGCGGTGGCGGTGGCCGGCATGCTGCTCGGCATCGTGCTGACGATCACGGGTTGAAAGACACCCGGCCCGGACAGTCTCGGGAACACCCGGGCTCTCAGCCTGGCATCCACGTCCCGCCAGTACTCGACCCGGTCATTGCGAAAGTACACGGTCGAAAGCCCGTAACGAAATGCCGCCGGTGTGCTGCTGTCCGGCTGGCCCTGAATGGCGACCACCTCGTCCTTGCGCGAGCCAACCGTGAAATAGCCGACCTTTGCGCCGAGGAGATCGAGGGGCAGCCGCGCCTTGAGGCGCGGATTCCCGTCCAGCCACGACGCCACCCTGTCGTCCTTGAATACGACGATCGAGGACCCGTACTGGAGCGCGGTCGCAGTGAAAGCGTCGGGCTTGCCCTGCACTGCCACAACCTCGTCCCGTGTGGAGCCGATCGTGAAGTAAACCCCTCTGCCGCCGGTGCCTGGGAGCTCCGGACCCGCGGTCAAATCGGCCGCCTCCGCGTCCCCGGTTATCCCGGCCTGTGCCACCGCCGGCGCGGTCCCGCCGGCCGGGTCCGCAGCCGGGCCGCCCTGCGGGCGAATTGCGGCGCCGGCGTCCTGCAACGGGGACTTTCCAATCCTTCCGAAGACCGGCGCCGGACCGCCGCTGCGCTCCGCGGCCCCGGCAACCCCTGCCGCGGCGGAATCAGGGGCCGCCGCTCCCGGGGCGCCGCCGCCAAGAAACCGCTGCGCAAACTGCGCGAGCGACACACGGGAAAGGCCATGGCCATCGCTGCGGGCCGAAGACGCGTGCGGCTTGGCCGGGGACAGGAACCAAAGTGCCAAAAACCCGACGAAAAGCAGCGCCGCAAATCCCCAGAACCTCCAGGCGCTCACGGAGTCGGCGCCAGACTCGGCAGGCTGCTCTTCGCGCCCAGCGCCGCCTTCCGCCTCATTCGCTTCGTTTCCGGCCGAGTCCTCCTCGTCCCCGCCTGCGGCTTCAAAGTCCTCCTGCCAATGGGGCCGATTCGACTCGGCTGTCTCGGCCGCCTTTCCTTCCTTGCTTCCGAGTCCGCCGGCCATCTCCGGGACGCGCTTCTTGCAAAGCTGCTCATACGCCTCGTTGATTTCCTTCAGTTTCTCCTGCGCAATTCCCTGCGAATGCGAACCCGGCGCGAACCGGTCCGGATGCCAAACCTTCACAAGTTCGCGGTAGGCGCGCTTCACCCTCGCCAATGGCACGCCCGGCTCAAGTTCGAGCACGCGAAAGCTATGCTGGAGGTCGATTTCCAATCTTGGGGCAATGGAGGACAGCCCGGGCGGGTTTGGCCCGATTCGTCCGCGTACCCTATTATCGGCCCATCCGGCCCTAACTTAAGGTCTCGAGGAACGCCGCGATCCCACCCCAGAGCCGTTCCGCATCCACTTGCATCACATTGCGATGATTCCCTCCATGTATGGCGAGCCGCCCCACGCTCGACTTGGCGGACGCGGTCAGGGTGTCGGCCATCGCCGGCGAGACGAAGTCGTCCTCGGTCCCGTGAACAAGCAGCATTGGGCAGGCGATCGACGGAATCTTCGCGAGATTGTCGAAATGATGGCGCAGGAGCATCCGGGTGGGCCACCACGGATGCGTGCGGCGCGCCATTGCGCGCATGCTCGTGAAAGGGCTGATTGCGACGAGACCGGCAACCGGACGGCGGCTGGCAAGATCGATTGCCACGGCCGCTCCGAGTGATCGCCCGGCCAGGACAATTCGCTTCGGATCGATGTCGCCGCGTCCCGCGAGGTGGTCGTAGACGGCATCCGCCGTCGCATAGCACCCGGCCTCGCTCGGGCGCCCGCCGCTCAGTCCGTACCCCTCATAGTCCGCCATCATGGCATTGCAGCCAAGGTGCCGAAAACGGGCGAATTCCTCATCGTTTTGGGCGATGCAAGAGGCGTTGCCGCAGAAGAAGATAACCGTCAGCCGGGTTCCGGCCGCCGCCTCCCGGGCCGCAGCAGCCCGTCCGAAGCAGCCCACGATCGGGGTCCCGTCCCGGGCCCGCAGTCGGACGGTCTCAAAATCCTCGCCGGACGCAAGGGCAGCCTCCGGCCTCCCCTGCGTCGCCGCGCCGGAAAAAATCAGCCTCGTCTGCGAATGCCACCAAGTCACAGGATGGCAGCCGAATAGACCAAAGACGGCCGCCCACCAATCCTAAACCTCAAGAATCGATGCCCCCCCTGTGCATCGCCCACCGGGGCGCCTCCGCCCGGGCTCCGGAAAACACGCTGCGCGCGTTCGCCTGCGCGCATGCGCTTGGGGCGGACGGAATCGAGCTGGACGCCCAGACAACGCGCGACGGCGTCCCCGTTGTCTTTCACGATGCCGATCTTCGAAGGCTCACGGGGCGGCCCGGCCGGGTGTCCGATTTCCCGCGTGCCGAACTCCGGGATTTGCGCGTCGGGGGCGAACCGATTCCAACCTTGAAGGAGGCCCTTGCGTTCGCGCGCGGCCAAATGCTCGTGCAGATTGAAATCAAGAAGGGAGCCCGGGTGGCGCCGATCGTGGCCGCCATCCGGAGCACCCGGATGGCGCGCTCCGTGATCATCGCCTCTTTTGAACATGCGATTCTGCGCGAATTGGCCGCGCTCGCCCCGTCGATTCCACGCATGCTGATCGCAGACCCGGTGCCTCATGCCGGCCCGCCCGGGGACGCATTGCTGCGCCGGGCCCTGTCCTTGGGAGCCGTCGGGGTAAGCCTGAATCATCGTTCCATAGATTCGGCGGCGACCGTGGAGCACGTCCATGCCCGGGGTCTCCGGTTGTGGTGCTGGACCGTCAACGATCGCCGGGCGGTACGCCGCCTTTCGAAATGGGGCGTGGACGGCGTGATCGGGGACGATCCGCGAATGTTCAGGTCCGTTCTTCAATCGACGGCCTCTGCCCAGGCGCCGTAACCCGCCGAACCGTCTCGGCTCGAACCAGGGGCTAGGCCGCGAAGGGCTGGAAGGACCCCGTTCCCCCGCTGCCGTTTGGCGGAAAGGGGCGGCGGCGCAGCTTCGTCCGGGCGACCTCGTTCGCGAGCGCGACCAGTTCGTCGATCAGAATCGTCGGATCCTCCTCGTAGCGCAGGCGCAGGAAATTCGCATGGGCCTCCGCATAGGAGTCCGGATTGTCGAGCCACTCCCCGATGATCGCGGCAAAATCGCCGGCCCGCTCGATCTTCCGCGACAGCGCCCCGTTGCGGAAGAACTTCCAGGTCAATTCCTCCTGCGGCATGATCCCGCCGAATGCGTTGAAGATGACCGGGCATCCCAGGTGCAGCGCCTTCGCACAGGTGGTCGTCCCGCCGCGCGTGACGATGGCGTCGCTCGCCTGGATGAGCAGGTGCACGACCTCGGAGAAGCCCTCGATGTAGCAGTTGAACTCCGGGTGGTTGGCGCGCCAGTGGACAAGCTCGTTGTAGGTCTCCTTGTTGCGCCCGCAGATGACGACGGCCTGGCACCGGTCCCCCTGGGCGGCGAGCACCGGAAGCAGATCGAAGTGATTGTTCGCGCCGTTGCCGCCCGTGGCGAGGAACACGGTGAAGAGGTCCGGGCGAAGGCCCAGGCGCTTCTCCCGGAACGCCCCGCGCTCCTTGGAGGGGATGATTTCGAGGTGGGCGCGGGGCTGCATGAGCGTGCCGCGCACGGTCGCCCGCCCGCGGGGTATCCCCTTCTTCACCGCGAAATCGGCGGCGGTCGGCGTCCGCGAGACGTAAAGGTCCACCGTCGGCTCGATCCAGTTGCGCGAATAGCCCCACCCGCCTGAAAACTCGCCGCAGTAGGTCGCGCAGCGCACCCGGTCCGCGCCCAGCTCCCTTCGCGCAAGCTGGAAGTAGCCGCGGTTCAGGCAGTCATGGACGCTGAAGACCAGGTGGGGCCGGTATTCGCGCACGACCCTGAGAAAGTACCTTCGCCCGAGCGTCACCGTCCGCCGGTTCAGGACGCTCAGGAGCTCCACCACCGCATAGAACAGCTTGTGGATCCCGGGGGCGCCCTTCTGGATGCGGTTGTACAGGCCCACGCCGGCCCGGTTCACCACCGAGGATTTCTCGAGCATCTGCTCGATGCGCACGTCGACGTCGTGCCGGTAGAGCTGAAAGCACCACTCCGCGAAGGCCTCGGCGCGGGCGTCGTGGCCGCCGCCGGTGCTGGAAGTGAGAACGAGTATCCGTAACTTAGACACGATTCGGGCGTCGGCGCGGGCCGTCAGGCGGATCCGTAGTAGCGCGCCCTCGCGGCGCGGACCGCCGCGGCCGGGGCGAGGCGGGCGAAAAGAGGGGCGAGCCGCGCCTGGAGAAACGATCCGGAACGGACGACCCCCCCCCTGTTTCGGAGGAGAGCGCGCCGCAGGTCCGCGGCCGCGCGGGCCGGGGACGGCGCCGAGCGCAGGTGCGACTCGAGGGCGCGCCAGGCCGCCGCGGTCGCGGGGGAGCCGGGTGGCGTCTTCATGTTTTCGTTGAAGGCCGTGCGGTAGTCGCCAGGCCTGAAATCAAACACCCTGACAGCGCTGCCCCGGGATTCAAAGGCCAAACTCTCGCTCAGGGCGGACAGGCCCGCCTTGCACACGTTGTACCCGCTCATGTAGGGCAGTGGAAAATCGACCCCGATCGATGAGACGTTGACAAGCGCGCCGCGGTTGCGCCCGCGCATCGCCCTCCAGGCGGCGTGGGCGATCCGCAGGGTCGAGCCGAGCATGGCGTCCAGCTGCGCCTGCCAGTCGGAGAACTCCACGGAGGCGAATTCGCCAAAGACTCCGTATCCCGCGTTGTTCACCACGATGTCAAAGCCCTCCCCCGCCTCCCTTGAGGCGCGGTCGAAGGCGGCGGCGGCGGCGGCGGGGTAGGCGAGATCCAGGGCAACGGGCCGGACGCCGGCCATCGGGCCCAACCGGCCCGGGTCGCGCGACGTGCCCCAGACGCCGACACCCTCCGCAACGAGCATCGCCGCGAAGGCCCGCCCGAGTCCGGAGGCGGCTCCGGTCACGAACGCGGTGCGGTGCCTGTCGGAAATTCGGCGGGGCATTGCGGGGATCTCAGGCCTTCCTGAAGAGCAGGACGACGTTGGCCCCGCCAAAACCGCTGCTGTTCTTCATCACGACGCCCGGCGCCGTCGGAAGCGTCCGTCTCGGAATGCAGATCCCCTCGCACTCCGGGTCGACCCGGGTGATGTGCGCGGAACCGGGGATGAATCCGGAGCGCATCGCCAGGGCGCAAAAACCGCATTCCATCGCGCCGGCAAGCGACAGCCCGTGTCCGGTCAGGGCCTTCGTGCTGCTGACCAGGGGCCGCGTCGAGGCCTCGGGAAAGACGGCGCGGAGGGCCCGCGCCTCGGAGACGTCACCGATCAGGGTTGATGTGGCATGGGCGTTGACGTAGTCGACGTCCTGCGGGGCGATTCCGCTCCGCCCCAGGGCCCCGGTCATTGCGGCCCGCAGCCCGCTGCCGTCCGGGTGGGAGATCGCGACATTGTACCCGTCGGACGCCTGGGCCCATCCGAGCACTTCGCAGTAGGGGGCCACGCCCCGGCGCGCCACCTCCGCCTCGCTTTCGACGACGAGGACGCAGCCTCCTCCAGTGCCGACAAAGCCGTCCCGCGCCGCGTCGAAGGGGCGCGACGCGATCGCCGGATCGCTTTGCAGCGAAAGCGTGCGCATCCCAGCGAAGGGGAGGATCGCGTCGGTGTTCCCGTCCTCGGCCCCCACGACGAACATGCGGTCCTGCCGGCCGAGCGCGATGTCGTCGAAGGCGAATCCGAGCGCATGGGCGGAGGAGGCGCACGCCGACGAGAAGCCGCAGGACGATCCCTGGATCCTGAATGCGGCGACCAGATTGAAATTGAGCGTTCCGACGATCGAGGAGACGATGCCAAACGGCGAACAGCGCATCACCCCTACCTTCAGCATGCGCTCGTGGTGGTAATGGGTGAGAAACGGCGAGCCGCCCGACGCGGCGTTGAGCCCCGTCCGCGGGTTCGACACATCGGCCGCATCCAGACGGGCGTCCGCGATCGCCTGGAGCATCGCGCAGTGCGCATAAAGCCCGTTGGGGGCCATCGTGCGCAGCGCCTCGCGCTTGATCGGATATCCCGGGGGCCAGGCCCAGTCCTCGCAATCGGCCGAGTCCGTATTGAATTCCTTCACCGTGCCGACGACCTTGCAGGGCGAATCGGGCTTCTGGAACGGCGGATAGAGTTCGAATCCGTGGCGAAGCTCCCTCAGGCTCCGCTCCACGGCGGCGCTGTCATTGCCTATGCTGGTGACGAATCCGAGGCCTGTGATGAATACTCTGGGCATGGCCGTCTAACGCGGCGGGAACATCTGCGTCGTGGGCGCGCCCTTTCAGGCGTTGGCGGCCACGCGCAGCGGAGGGGAGGAATGGTCCGGGGCGGTGCCCAGGGCGGCGGGAACGGCCGGCGCAGGCTCGGCGGCCACGGGATTCACCGCTGCGACAAAGGCGTACGTGAGCGTGATTTCCTCGACGATCACGGCCTTCTCCTGCCCGACCCGGATTGCGCCCTCAAACGTTGCAAGCGGCATCTTCATCCGCTTGGGCTTGACCGACAGGGTCAGGATGTCGCCGGGCTTGCACATCCGGTGCGCCCTTACCCCCTCGCAGCCAGTGAAAAAGATCGTGTTGGCGCCGACCGCCTTTCCAGGCTCGGCAACGGCCCCCTCGAGAAGGTAAAGGACCGCAAGCTGGCCCACGGCCTCGAGCATGATCGAGGCGGGCATCACCGGGTTGTCCTTGAAATGACCCTGGAGGAAGAACTCCTGCCCGGTGATCCTGTACTTGCCGTTGGCGCCGGTCGAGCTGACCGATGCCTCGTTCAGGAACAGGAACGGCGGCTGCATCGGCATCACCCCGCCGATGTGCTCGATGGGGAGGAACTTGGTGGGTTTGGGCAGGGGCAGTCCGCGGATCTTGCAGTCTATGAAAGTCTTGACGTCTCCGACCGTGCGAAGGTTCCGCAGTTCGTCGTTGTTGATGGTCATCTGCAGGACATCCTCAACGAGAATGACGATTTCCATCATCGTCAGGGAGTCGATGCCCAGGTCGTCGATGAGCCTCAGGTCGTCATCGGCATCCTTCAGCTTCGTCCGCAGGTCCGGTTCGACGTAGCGCTCGATTACGCCGATCACGATCGCGGGAACGTGCTCGGGGTTGCCTGTCTTGCGGAACTGCACGGCCGCCTCGAAAGTCGATGGCGAGCAGCGCTTCAGCGCCTCGCGCAGTGCCGTTTCATCCTCGGGCGTAAAAGGCTTGGCCAGCGCCACAAACGGAGAACTGGAGCCCGGGTTGGGTTGGACTGCGTCTGGCATTGTTTGTTTCTTGTATGTTACAGGCCCATGCAAAGTAAATCCCATTCTTGGCCGGCAGAACTGTTGCAAATCCCGTGCCGATCGCGTTGGAACGCGATTCCGGAAGCCGGTTCCCCGGGGTCTTGCGGGCTTGCCAGCCGGATAGGCACCGCTTACCGTGCCGCCCCTCAGCAGATGTTGAAGTCCCGAAATCGTCCCATGGCCGCATGAACGCCCCCGCTCCGCTAGGGCCATCCGGACCCGTCTTTCTGATCACCCACGAGTTTTACCCCGTGCGCGGCGGGATCGCGACATTCGCCGAGGAGATGGCCAAGGCGAGCGCGAGCCTTGGATACGACGTCGAGGTGTGGGCTCAGTCGGCGCCGACTGGGAGGGAAAAGCACTGGCCCTTCAGGCTCCGGCGGCTGCCCCTCAAGGGCAATCACGGGCTCCTGGGCCAATTGCGCCTCGCCTTCGAACTCGTGTCATGCCGGCGCCAGCTCCGCTATGCGACCGTCTACCTGCCGGAGCCCGGACCGATGCTGACGATGATGCTGCTCCAGTTCTTCCACGCATTCCGGCCGCGCCGCCTCGTGCTGACTTTCCACGGCTCCGAGATACTCCGGTTTGCGGGCAGCCCGTATCGACGCTGGCTCGGCAGACAGCTCATCCGGAACGCAACCCGGATCAGCACGCTCAGCCACTATACGCGGGAACTTCTGCTGATGCACTTCCCGGAGGCTGCGGACAAGACCTTCCTGACCCCGGGCGCCCTGCGGTCCGATTTCATGGTCGTGCCGGCGGTCCCGTCGGCCAGAAAGGGCAAGATTGCGGTTCTCACGGTGGGCCGGCTGCATCCGCGCAAGGGCCAGCTTCTCACGCTGCAGGCCCTGCAGATGCTGCCTCCCCAGGTCCGCAGCCGGCTCGAGTACTGGCTCGTCAGCGGAAAGAGCAAGAAGGAATACGAGCAGCAGGTCCGGGCGACGGCGGCGGCGACGCCGGACCTCACGGTCCGCTTCTTCGGCAACCTGCCCGACGACGAGCTGGCGCAGGTGTACGAGCAGGCTGACATCTTCGCCATGACGAGCGTCAGCCACGGCCACAGTGTCGAGGGCTTCGGTCTCGTCTATCTCGAGGCGGCGGCGCACGGCCTGCCTGTCGTGGCCCACGACATCGGCGGGGTGTCCGAGGCCGTTCTCGACGGCCTGACCGGACTTTTGGTGCCGCCGGAGCGGCCCGCGCAGCTTGCGGCGGCGTTTGAAAAGCTGATCCACGACGAGGACCTCCGGAAGCAGCTGGGCGCCGCCGGGCGGGAGTGGGCGGGGCGGAACTGCTGGAAGCAATCTGCCGAGGCCCTGTTCGGAGCGCTCGGGTCCGCGGCATGATCCGTTCGGTCGCGCAGGTCGCGGTTCGTTACGCCGAGACCGACATGATGGGTTTTGTCTACCACGCAAACTACCTTCCGTGGTTCGAAATCGGGCGCACGCAGCTTTTCAAGGAGATCGGCATCTCCTATCGCCAGCTCGAGGCCGAAGGCTACCGGCTGCCGGTCCTGGAGGTTTCGGCCCGATACCTGCGGCCGGCCCTTTACGATGACGCGCTTTCGATCGTGACGATCCTGCGCGAGAAGCCGCTTCTCCGGGTCAGCCTGGAATACGAGGTGTTGCGCGGCTCGGACCTCCTGGCCACGGGAAAGAGCACGCACGCCTTCATCGACCGGGAGGGCCGCCCGGTGAGGCCGCCGGCCTGGGTCGTCGCGAAGCTGGACGAGGCTTTGAAATCGCAGGCGTAGCAGCCTGGAGACGGAGGGATTGACCCCTTTTCGGCTCGGGCGGGCCAAGGCCCTGATGCCCGCCAAAACGGCCTGGGGGATATCGTGTTTACACGATATCCCTCCGCGGCCACGGAGGCGGTCAGGAGGCCCTCATGAGCCGCAAACGGGTCAATCCCTCCGTCTCAAGGCAAAGCACCGGCTCCGCCGTCAATATTGCCAGGCCTGTACTCCTCCAGGACCGCCGAATCAGTCTCGGTTTCGAGCGCCGGGCGGAGCAGGTCACGGGCGGCGGCGCCCGCGAGGCGGTGCACGGCCCAGACCGCGTGGACACGGATTAGCGGCAGCTCGTGTGCGGCCAGGAGCGTGAGCCGGGGCAGCAGCAAACGGTCGCCCGTGTTGCCGGCGGCGATACAGACGTTTCGCATGAAACCGGCGTATTTCAGGCGCTTGACGGCCGTTCCGCGGAAATGCGCTGCAAAGGTCCCGGGCGTCATGTCCAGCAGATCGGCCCAGGAGAGGGAGCCGAGGCCGGGCCGGGCTGACAAAAGCATCCGGCGGCCCGCGCTCGCAAACCTGTTCCATGGGCACACCTCCAGGCAGACGTCGCAGCCGAACACGCGCGTGCCAATGCCGCGGCGGAGGTCCCGCGGGACGATGCCGCGGTTTTCGATCGTCTGGTAGGAGATGCAGCGGCGCGAATCCACCACTCCGGGGGCCGGAAACGCCCGGGTTGGGCAGGCGTCCAGGCAGCGCGTGCATTTGCCGCAGAACAGACCGACCGCCCCGCGGGGCGCGCCGCCCTTCGGCAACGGAGGGTCCGGCGGAAGCTCCACGCGGGTCAGGATCGCCGCCAGCAGGAGGGCGTTTCCATGGCGCCGGGAAATCAGCATTGCGTTCTTGCCGGCAAACCCGATTCCTGCGCGGGCGGCCCACTCGCGCTCGAGGACCGGGCCGGTGTCGACATACGCGCGATAGTCGGCCCTGGCGGCGCCGTAGACCTCCTCGAGGATCCGCCCCGCCCCTTCCAGGCCAGGCTTGATGGTATCGTGATAATCCGAGTACAGGGCGTAGCGGGCGAAACGCGGACTGCCGGGGACGGCGCTTTCGTCGTCGGCCCAGTAGTTGACCCCGAGCGCAATGATGGAGCGGACACCCGGCAGGACGAGTTCCGGTGCCAGGCGCTTGTCCGCGGTCCTCTCCATCCAGCCCATGTCTGCCTGGTGGCCGGCGGCGAGCCAGTCCCGCAGGCCGGGCGCGAGGACGGGCCCGGCGGCCGCATAGCGCACCTCGTCAAAGCCGAGCGCCGCGATCCGCCTCCGCAACTCCTCGGGGCGATCCATGGCTGGTCTCCCTCAGCGAGCCCGGACGAATTCCGCGGATTCGCGGCTCCAGACCCGGATCACGTGTGCGACCACATCGCGCAACGGGCGCTCATCGGTGAGGATGACGGTGCCCGAACTGCGGTAGATCGGCTCGCGCTCGGCGAACAGCTCCCGGATCCGGGCGGCCGGGTCGGCGCAATCCAGAAGCGGCCGGTTGTTCTGCCGGGCGGTCCTCTCGAGTATCGTCTCGACCGATGCGTGCAGGCATATCACGACACCCCGGCCTCTCAGCCTTTCGGCAACGCCCGGCTGGATGACCAAACCTCCGCCGCACGCCACGACGGCGCGGGTTGCCGGATGGCCGGATTCGACGAATTCCAGCTCCATCTTCCGAAAGGCCGCCTCTCCGGAGCCGGCGAAAATCTCCGGAATCGTCCGACCGCTGTGTCCCTCGATCTCGCGATCGCTGTCGATGTACCCAAAGCCCAGCCGCTGCGCGGCAAGCCGGCCGACGGTCGTCTTCCCCGTCCCCATGAAGCCGACCAGGTACAGATTGACGTCCGATGCGTTCATCCAGCCGATGGCAAAGCGCGGACGATGCCGCGGCTCCGGGACGGGCCCGGCGGCTCAGCCACCCGTTGCGGGGGCTGCCGGAGCGGCGGCCGGTGGCGGAGTCGCCGAAATGTCCAGGAGCTCGACATCGAAAATGAGCGTGGATCCCGGGGGGATTCCAGTCCGGCCCTCGTCGCCGTAGGCGAGCGCAGGGGGGACGTACAGCCGGATCTTTCCGCCCTTGTTGATCTTCTGGATGCCCTCGGTCCATCCGGCGATGACTCCCGACAGCGCGAACTCGGCCGGCTGCCCGGTCTTGGCCGAGCTGTCGAATTCCGTGCCGTCGATCAAGGTGCCCGTGTAGTTCACCTTGACCGTGTCGCTCGCCTTCGGGTAGGGACCCTGGCCCGGGCTGACGATCTCATAGCGAAGGCCGGTCGGCGACTCGACCACGTTCTTGTTGTCCTTCAGCTTGGCGAAGAACGCGGCGGACTGTGTGGCATTCTGCTGCTTCAATTCGCCCATGTAGGACGCCTGCTTCGCCTGCATCAGCGTGTCGACATCGGGTCCGATCTTGGCGAGTTCGTACGGCGCCGGCTTGCCGTCCATCGCCGCGGAGAACCCCTTCATCAGCGCGGCGACCTCCTCCGGCTTGAACTTCAGGTCGGCCAGCTGGCTGCGCTTTGCGATGATCCAGCCCACCTCCTCGATCTTCTGGGCGTCCGTGAAACTGGACGCGGCGGTTGGAGCCGTAAGGGCAGCCATGCCCGCCATGCCCGTATCGTTGCCCGGACTCCCGGTCCCAGCGGCATTCGGCTTGGCGGGTTGATCGGCGCGCACGAAGGCGCCGGAAAGCGCCAGTAGAATGGCGCACATAAAGGGTTTCTCGATTTTCATTTGATGAGCGAGCGAACCTGCCTTTGGCCACAGTGAAAGGCAAACTATTATGGCGGGTCCCACGGCGGCGTTCCGCCCTTTTGGATAAATGCCCTTCCCGAGGAGTTGCCGCCTCATTCGGAGTCTCTGGGCCGCCATCCGGCCGACAGACCTGTCGGCGGGTATTGGCGGCCGGCATTGACGGAGGATCCGTGTATTGGCGGCACCCGACGAGGGGGGTATTTATCCAAAAGAGCGGAACGCCACTGCAATGACTCGCCGCTTGTCTACGGCCCTCCGGACCGCAATATTGGTCCCTTTCCAAATATGAATCCCGATCAATTCTGGTCCAGCCAGGACGGCCAGATCCTCTCGATCCGCAGCAAGGATGAGCGCACGGTCTCGCTGACACTCGCCTTCTGGCCCCGCCATCCGGCCGAATTCGCGTTCATGAAGGAGCATCTGGGCGACTTCAAGTTCACCGAGCGAAGCTCGCTCGCGCGAATCGGAATCGAGATGCAGGTCCAGGGGCAGCCGGCCGTCGACGGCCATCGAATCGCGCTCGAGGCCGATGCCTTCATCTACGACACAAGCTTTCCCAACGCCCCGTACTGGAAGAAGCTGCTTCGGCCGGGCACGCCGGTCGGGCGGCTGTTTTTCGCCCCGGCGGCGGCCAAGCTCTCGACCCAGGAAATCTGGACGGCGATCAAGGAAAACCGCATCAAGCTGCCGAACACGATCAGCATCGATCACCGCGGACGGGTCTTCCTCACCCCGCACCAGGTCAGCTACACCCTCAACCCGAAGCTCCAGCGGGTTAACTTCGAGCTGGTCGTTAGCGGCGATGCCGCGCGCAACTTTCTCGACAAGATCCAGATGCGCCACGACAGCACGCCTCTCACGATCCCGCCGCGCTCGGGCATCCTGACGAGCTGTTCCATGTACCTGCGGGAGCACTATGTCGTCCTCAACCAGGGCGAGGGCAACTTCGGCATCCACACGGGCGCAGTCCTGCTCGACCCGATCAAGACCTTCGGGACGAACATCATGCTGGAGATCTACAACA
>CAZSEH010000074.1:0-18159 GCA_964605835.1 uncultured Opitutaceae bacterium | reverse complement strand
TCAACATCGGCGCCGAGGGCCAGGCCTACGTCGGCGGACTCGGCGCGGGGCTCGTGTGCCTGGCGGCCGGAGCCGCTCCTTTCTGGGCCGTGCTGCCCGCCGCGATCTGCGCTGCGGCCGTATTCGGCGCCGCCTGGGCCCTCATACCGGCATGGCTTCAGGCGCGGCGCGGATGCCACATCGTCATCACGACAATCATGTTCAACTTCATCGCTTCGGCGCTGATGACGTGGCTTCTTGTGAACATTCTCATCAAGCCGGGCCAGCAGTCTCCCGAGACGCGGCAGTTTGAATCCGGCGCCTGGCAGCCCACGGCCGGCGAGATTCTGGGCCGCGTCGGAATCCATGTTGCGGCCGGTCCCCTCAACCTGTCCTTCCTTATCGCGCTCGCGGCGGCGGCTGGGGTCTGGGTGCTGGTCTGGCGGACGCGCTGGGGTTACGCCATACGGGTCACGGGCGAGAATCCCGCGGCCGCCCTCTACGCCGGCATTTCACCGTCGAAGGTCACCTTCCTCGTCATGCTTCTTTCCGGCGCCCTCGCAGGATGCCTGCCCCTCAATGAACTGATGGGGGCGCAGCACCGCATCTCGCTCGATTTCCCCGCTGGGGCCGGATTTGTCGGAATCGCGGTCGCCCTCATGGGGCGGAACAACCCGGCCGGCGTTTGCGTGGCGGCGGTCCTGTTCGGCGCGCTGGTTCAGGGGGGATCCGAGCTGTCATTCGACATGCCCCACGTCAACCGGGACATGGTCGTCCTGATCCAGGGCCTGGTGATTCTCTTCTGCGGCGCGCTGGAAAACCTGTTCAAGGAACCCCTGCGAATCGTTCTGGGCCGGCTCAGGGGGGCGCATCGCCGGAGGTAGCCAAGGCATGGAATACTACACCCTCTTGATTCTCCTGTTTGCCGCCACGCTGCGGGTGGCGACTCCGCTCATCCTGGCGGCTCTTGCCGGGCTGTTCTCGGAGCGCTCAGGCGTAATCGCGCTCGGCCTCGAGGGGATGATGCTTGGCGCGGCTTTCGCGGCGGCGGCGGTCTCCGCCGTCAGCGGATCGGCGTGGCTAGGACTTGGCGCGGGAGTGTCGGCGGCCGTTGTACTGGCCCTCCTTCTCGCGTTCGCCTGCGTCACCCAGCGCGGCAACCAGGTCGTGGCCGCCATGGCGGTGAACATCATTGTCGCCGGCGTTGCGCCTGTCCTGGCGCTGGCGTGGTTCGACCAGGGGGGCCAGACGCCGCAGCTTGCGGACCGGGCGCAGCGCTTCACGGGGATTGTCTGGCCCTGGGCAAGGCAGGCCCGCTCGGTGCCTGTCCCCGGACTGATGTACTCGGAGTTGCTGAGCGGCCACAGCCTGATCGTGTACCTTGCGGCGGCGCTCGTTCCGTTGAGCGCCTGGGTGCTCTACCGCACCCGATTCGGTCTGCGCCTCCGCGCGGTCGGGGAGAATCCCCAGGCCGTGGACACGGCCGGCGTCTCCGTCGATCGCCTCCGGTACCAGGCGGTGCTCATATCGGGCGTGCTGTGCGGCGTCGCCGGCACCTACCTGTCGATTTCGGCGAGCTCGGGATTTGTGCGGGACATGACGGCGGGCAAGGGATACCTCGCACTGGCGGCGTTGATTTTCGGGAAATGGCGCCCGTATCCCGCGCTGGGGGCGTGCCTGCTTTTCGCCTTCGCCGACGCCCTGGCCGCCCGGCTGCAGGGCGTCCCTCTGCCGCTGGTCGGGGTGATTCCGGTCCAGTTCATAATTGCGCTGCCCTACGTCCTGACAGTTCTCCTGCTTGCGGGTTTTGTCGGGAAGTCGACCCCACCGCGCGCGATTGGCGTGCCGTACGAGAAGGGGTCAGTCTGAACGGTCGATTTGGAGGGGGGATGGCCTCCCTCGTCTTGGGTTGCTCGCCTCGGCGCCCGGTGGGCACCCGCCTCGGCTCGCCCCTTCGCTTCGCTCCGGGGCTAAAGCCATCTCCGCGCTACGCGCTCCGTGCCAAGGCCCAGATCCTCCGTCAAGGCCGGCCGCCAAGAGCCGCCGGCAGGTCTGCCGGCCGGATGGCGGCCCAGAGAGTCCGGATAAGGCAGCTATCTCCTCGGGAGGCCATCCCCCGTCCAAATCGACCTCACCCAAGGGTTGACGTGGTCGTGACGAGCATGTCCTGCTTTGGGCGCACAAGGCAAAATACATGACACACGCGGAACGCCTCGCACGGTACCTTGGGAAGACGCCGGATATTTCCCGCGCGATATTCGTCGCGGGGAACGCGACCATCAACGGCGATGTCGTTTTGGCGCCGCTGACGAGCGTGTTCTATGGGGCGGTGCTGAGGGGGGACATCCAGGAGATACGCGTGGGGGAGGGGACGAATATCCAGGACAATGCGATCGTCCATTTGGCCGATGACTATGCCGCCCTGATCGGCGCGTGGTGCACGATCGGGCACGCGGCGATCGTGCATGCCTGCACGGTCGGAGACGAGTGCCTGATCGGGATGGGGGCCACGCTCCTCGACGGCGCCCGGATCGGCGCCCGGAGCATCGTCGGGGCCAATTCGCTGGTCCCCCAGAATTTCAGCTGCCCGCCCGGCTCGATGGTTTACGGATCGCCGGCCAAGATTGTCCGGCCGCTGACGGACGCCGAGCAGGCCGGACTGCGCCCGTGGGCCGAAAAGTATGTCGAGGTCGCCCGCGCGCACGCCGCGCTCGCTCTTCGGGCTAGCGCGAAAAGGGAAGGCGCGCGCCGCCGATCCGGCGGAGCAGCCGGCGCATAGGGCTTTCCGGCTTCGGCCGGAACTGCTCCGGGAGCTGGTCGGCGAAGCCGCGGTCGATCGCGGTCTGAAGCGCGGTGACCCGTTCGTAGTTCCGGCAGGATAGGCGGTCCGCGGTCAGGAGTTCGGAGGGAATCTGGTCCAGGTGGCCCGCAAATGCAGCCGCATGGATGGGAGTGTCGCCATTGTCATTGCGCGTGAGCAGCACCTCCGCGTTCAGGAGCGAGCGGGGAATCCGGTCGAGCTGGCCGGTCTCGGCCGCCGCGTGGATGACCGTGTAGCCGCTCCTGCTCGCCGAAACGAGGCTTTCGTGGGTGAACAGGTCCCCCGGTATCTGCTCCAGGTGGCCGGAAATTGCGGCGGCGTGGAAGACGGTGTCGCCGCTGTTTGTCTTTTCGGCCAGGCTTTTCTCCGTCAGCAGGCTTCGCGGTATCTGGTCAAGGTGTCCGTTGAACGCGGCCGTGTGGATGACGGTCTCTCCGGCCAGATTTCTGCAGGCCAGGCTCCCGGCCGTAATCGACTGGGGGGGGGCGCGGTCGAGGGCGCCGTTTTCCGCCGCTTCGTGCAGCATCGAATTTCCCACCTCGGTCCTGATCTCGAAAATGTCGGCCGTGAGAAGGTACGCGGGAAGCTGGCCGAGGCTTCCGTTGGCCGCCGCCACGTGGAAGACCGTATAGCCGGCGTTGCTCTTCTGGAGCAGCGCCTGACGCGTGAGAAGGTCGCCGGGGACCTGATCGAGATGGCCGCCCACCGCCGCGTGATGAAGCGGGGTGTAGCCGGCGTCATTGCGGAGCGAGAGCAGCTCGGCCGTCACCAAGGCCGGCGGCAGGTCCTGCAGGCCGCCGTATTTCGCCGCCATGTGCATGGCCGTGTTTCCGGCGGCATTTCGCGCCGAAAGAGCGGCCGCAGTCAGGGCGGACGGCGGAAATTGCCGCAAAGTGCCGGCGCTGGCAGCGGCTTGCAGGTCGAGGTAGGCCATCGCGGTTCGCACGAAGTTAAAGGGGCCGGGAGGATGCCGGGCAAACCAAAAGCGAGGCGCAAACGGCGGCAGTTTCGATTTGCCACTGGGAATCGCGGCGCCATAGTCGCGCGCACCGGCAATAAATGAGCAATGCTGAAACCAAGCCGCCCCAGTCCGGGGAGCCCCAGAAGGCCGCAATATTGCTCGTTGACGATGAGCAGACCCTGCTCGAGGTTTTTTCGGAGGCGCTGCGCGGCTCATTCGAGGTGAAGACGGCGAACTCGGTTCGCGAGGCTGAATTTCTTCTCCGGAAACAGGTCTTCAAGGTCGTCGTTTGCGACCACCTCATGCCTGGCGGAAACGGGATGACGTTCCTCGTGCGCGCGAGGGAGGAATACCCCCACATGCAGCGCCTTCTCGTGACCGGCTACATGAAGCCGGAGATGCTTCTTCGAAGCGTGAACGAGGCGGCCCTGTTCCGGTATCTTCTCAAGCCGGTCGCAATTGGCGAACTCATCGCGGCAGTCCAGGAAGCGGCACGGGCGTACGACGCGAGCGTTGCCTCCGCCACTTGAGCTTTGAGCGCAGGTAGGGGGCGGTCGGGCTGCGCCGGACCTTGAGCAGTCCCCCGAGGGGACCCTGGTAAAGGAGTTCGCCGCCGCCGGGGCCGCCGGACGGCCCGAGTTCGACGATGTAATCGGCTTCGGCAAGCAGGTCGATGTTGTGCTCGATGACGACGACGGAATGCCCCTGGTCCACGAGGGAGTGCAGGACGCGGATCAGCCTTTCGCAGTCGCTCATGTGCAGGCCGATCGTCGGCTCCTCGAGAAGATAGAGGTTGCGCGGCGGCGACGGGCTCCGCGGATCGGGCAGTTCCCCGATTCCCCGGGACAGTTCGGAAACAAGCTTCAGCCGCTGCGCCTCGCCCCCGGAAAGAGTCGGCGAACTTTGGCCGAGCGTCAGGTATCCGAGGCCGCAGTCGACCATGAGGCGGCAGACCGCGCCGAGTTGCGCATGAAAGTCGAAGAACGCAGCCGCCTCCTCGAACGAGAGCCGGAGCACCTCGCCGATGTTGCGGCCCTTCCAGGTGAGGTCGGCCATCTCCGGGCCGTAGCGGCCGCCGCCGCAGGCCTCGCAGGGAAGGTAGGTGTCGGGCATGAACGCCATCTCGTAGCGGATCCTGCCCGCCCCTTCGCAGGCCGGGCAGCGGCCGCCGGAGGTGTTGAACGAGAATCGCGACGCGGTGTACCCGCGGACTTTCGCCTCGGGCAGCAATGCAAAGAATTTCCGGATCGCGTCGAAGATTCCGAGATAGGTCGCGGGCGTCGAGCGAGGCGTCTTGCCGATCGGGGACTGGTCGACGGTGATGACGGCCCGGAATCCGGAGGCACCCCTCAATTCGGCGAACGGGGGGGCGGGCTGGACGCCGATGGCGGGGTCGTCGACCTCGAATCCGGCGGACCGGACGAACGCGGCGCCGCCGAGCCGCTTTTTTCCCGTCTTGATTGCGACTGCGACGGCAGGGCCGAGCAGATCGCGAAACAGGGTGGATTTGCCCGCGCCGCTCGGGCCGGCCACCATTATCAGGCGCCCCATCGGCAGCCGCAGGTTGAATCCCTTCAGGTTCCTGTGGCGCGCCCCGTCGAGTTCGAGCCATCCGGGAGCGGATCCGGGATCGACCGAGCGATAGCTGCCGCGCAGCGGATGCCTGAGGCCCCGGGAAAGAAACAGTCCCGTCAGCGACCGGTCGCTGCGCCTGATTTCGCCGGGCGTTCCAGCCGCCAGAACCTCGCCTCCGTGCAGGCCCGCCCCGGGGCCGAGGTCGATGATGTGGTCGGCGCGGGCCATCAACTCCTCGTCGTGCTCGACCACGAGCAGTGTGTTTCCCTTGGCCCTCAGGGCCTGGAGCGTTTCGATAAGGCGCTCGTTGTCCCGCGCGTGGAGGCCGATGCTCGGCTCGTCGAGAACATAAAGGACACCCGAAAGATTCGATCCGAGCTGGGCGGCCAGGCGGATGCGCTGGGCCTCGCCGCCGGAAAGCGTCTCGGTCGGCCTGTCGAGCGAAAGGTATCCCAGGCCCACGCGGTCCAGGAACTTCAGCCGTTCCTCGATCTGCGGAATGATGTCCCGGGCGACGAGCTTGCCGCGCGCATCGAGCTTCAGGCGCCGCAGGCGGGAACAGAGCGGGGCGGGGGTCAGCCGGAGCAGTTCGGGAAGGGAAAGGCCGGCCTTGTCGTGGGCGGGCCCGCCGCCGTCCTGAAACGGGAGCCTGACCGCACGGGCCACCCGATTCAGCCGCGCGCCGCCGCATTCCGGGCAAAGGCGCCCGGCCTCCGACACGTCCGAGATCTGATCGATTCCGTAGGGCCGCAGCCGGGCCAGGGGGTCGTCGCCGTCTTCGTCGTCCGGCTCGAGCATCCAGGGGAATATCCGGCCGTGGCCCCGGCATGCGGGGCACCATCCGCGCGGGGAGTTGAACGAGAAATGCTTGGGATCGAGCTCCGGAAACGATTCGCCGGTTTCGGCGTCGGTTCGGGTTGTCGAAAGCCAGGAGAGGATGTCCCCTTCAGCCCGGGCAAGAAAACACGTGCCCTTGCCCAGAGCGAGGGCGGCATCGAGAAGGGTGGACAGATCGCGCGTCGTAGCGGGGGAGCCGGATTTCAGGTCCGCGACGACCACCTCTACGTCGTGTTCCTTGTACCGGTCGAGCTTCTCAAAGGCCGCGACGCGAATGATCCGGCCGTCGGCGCGCATGAGGTCGTATCCCTGGCGGCCGATCCAGGAGGCAATCGGCTGATGATGGCCCTTGCGGGCCCGAATCAGGGGGGCGCAAAGGTAAAGATGCCTTGTCTGGCGCGCCGGCCTGGATTCCAGCGCCCGGGCGAGCAGCTTCCTCAGTGAGGACAGCGACAGGGGCTCGACGGGGCGCCCCGAGTCGGGATGATGCTGGACGCCCGCCCGGGCGTACAGGAGGCGAAGGTATTGGGCCGCTTCCGTTATCGTTGCGACCGTCGATTTGCGGGATCCGCGGGTGACCCGCTGCTCGATTGCGACAGTCGGGGGTATGCCGGACACGCGGTCGACATCGGGGCGGGGAAGCTGCTCGACGAACTGCCGGGCGTAGGGGGACATCGATTCCATGAATCGGCGCTGGCCCTCGGCAAAAACGATGTCGAAGGCCAGGGTCGACTTGCCCGACCCCGAAATCCCGGTGACGACGTTCAGCGCATGGAGGGGTATCGAAAGGGAGATGTTCTTCAGGTTGTTCTCCCGGGCGCCGACAACCGCTATTCCTCCCCGGACGGGCTCGGGGGGGACCCAGCCCGCTTCCTTTCCGTCGGGGCGCAGGCGGCCCTTTTCGCGGCGGATCCCGAGCGCCTCGCCCAGGAATGGCGAAGTGGCCGTGTCGGCAGCGGCGATCGCCTCGGGTGTTCCCTCGGCGACGACACGGCCCCCTTCCGTCCCGGAGCCCGGGCCGATCTCCAGGATCCAGTCGGCCGCCTTGAGAACGTCGAGGTTGTGTTCGATCACGACGACCGAGTGGCCGCGGTGGATGAGCGCCTGGAGAACGCCGAGCAGGACCTTCACGTCGTGGCGGTGCAGCCCGGTCGTGGGTTCGTCGAGGAGGAGGAGGGCGCTGCCCTGGGCTTCGGATTCGCCCGAGTATCCTTCCAGGTAGCGGACGAGTTTCAGGCGCTGGGCCTCTCCGCCGCTGAGCGTGTTCAGCGGCTGGCCGAGCGTCACGTAGCCGAGGCCGACGGACTCCAAAGCCGCAAGCCGGGAATGAATCGCCTTGTGGCTCGAGAAGATTCCGAGTGCGTCCGATACGCTCGTCTCCAGGATGTCGGATATCGAGCGGCCGTTCCAGGCGAGGGCCAGCACCTCGGGTTTGAAGCGCCTTCCCTCGCAGATCGGACAGGGAACGAACACATCGGAAAGAAACTGCATCTCGATCCGTTCGGACCCGAGGCCCTGGCAATGGTCGCAACGCCCGTCGCCCCCGTTGAATGAGAAGCTCGAGGCCGAGAAGCCGCCCGCCTGGGCCGCGGGCGTGCCCGCATAGAGTTCGCGGATGTGCTCCCAGGCCCCCGTGTACAGTGCGGGGTTGGACCGGGGCGTTCGCGTGAGCGGGGACTGGTCCACGAGAACGACGTCCGAAAGGCCTGCGTCGCCCTCTATGCCGGCGATCGACGCGGCATCGCCTGTCAATTTCCGGCGGCGCGCCTGCAGGCCCTGGAACAGGACGTTGTCGAGCAGGGTCGATTTTCCCGAACCGGAGACGCCGCTCAGGCAGACGAGGCGCCCAAGGGGGATGCGAAACGAAAGTCCGGCGATATTGTGCTTGACCGCGTTTTGGAAGCTGAGCCAGCGGCAGTCCTCGCCGACCTCGCGCCGCGCGGCCGGCACCGGAACCGACAGGCGCCCTGAAAAATACGCCCCCGTGATGCTATCGGGGCTTGCGAGCATCCCGGGCACGCTGCCCTGGAACACGATCCGGCCTCCCGCAGCGCCTGGCGCAGGCCCGACCTCGACAACGCAATCGGCGGCGCGAATCATCGCCTCATCGTGCTCGACCACGACCACCGTGTTGCCGGCGTCCGTGAGCGACCGGATGATCCGGATCAGGCGGTCGACATCCCGCGAGTGCAGCCCGACGCTCGGCTCGTCGAGGACAAACAGCGTGTCGACCAGCGAAGTGCCGAGGCAGGAGGTGAGATTGACCCGCTCGACCTCTCCGCCCGACAGGGTGCGCGAGGTCCGGTCGAGCGTGAGATACCCCAGCCCCACCTCGTCGAGGTAGCGCAGCCGGCTGAGGATGGAATCGAATGCAAGATCGGCGGGACGCGACGAGCCCGGGCGGCCGCCGGCTTCCGTGAGAAGCTCGCGCAATTTCGCGCAGGGCATCTGGTAAAGCTCGGGGAGCGTGAAGCCGCGCCATTTCCAGCACAGCGCCTCCGGCTGGAGCCGCCGGCCCCGGCAGTCCGGGCATGGATTGTAGCTCCGGTACCTGGCGAGGAAAACCCGCACGTGCATCTTGTACGTGTTCTTTTCCAGCCAGCGGAAAAACCCCTTGATCCCGTACCAGTAGCGCGGCCAGGTCTTTCCATTCTCCTCCCCGTATCCCGGCTCCCCGTCGATGACAAAGGCCTGCTGGGCCGGCGTGAGATCGGCGAAGGGGATGTCGGTTGGGATCTTTCGCCGTCTCGCAAACACCCGCAGATCGTCCTTGGAGGCGCTGTAAACCTTTCCCTCCCAGCATTTGATCGCGCCCCCGTCGATCGATAGCGACCGGTCGGGAATGGCCACGCCTGTGTCGATTTCGATGATTCGGCCGAATCCGCGGCAGGTTGGACAGGCTCCGATCGGGGAGTTGAAGGAAAACAGGGCGGGCGTCGCCGGCCGGAAGGAGCGTCCAGACTGGGGCGAATGCAGCCCGCGGGAATAGTGCCCCGCCGGCTGGAAAAGCCGTTCGCCCGGGCCGGAGTCCGATTCGGCGAATAGCCGGAGTTCGCCGCGACCGAAATGGAGCGCGGTCTCCGCTGCTTCCAGGAAGCGCTTCCTGTTCCCGGGCCGCAGGGGCATCCGGTCCTGGGCCACGAAGAGGTGGGCTCTCTCTCCGCCTGGCAGGTCCGGCCGCCCGGCGAGAAGGTCGTCCAGGCGCGCGGCAACCACCGCCTCGCCGGGAACCAGGGCGCGGGTATAGCCCTGGCCCTTCAGATTGGCGAGGATTTCGGGCCAGCCGAGGCTCGCCGGTTTCTCGACCTTGAAGGCGATGACAAGGGTCCTGCCGGGGTGGGCCCCGGAGGCTTTTTCCCAAATCGACTGCGGGTTGTCGTCCGCGACCGGTTCGCCGGTCGTCGGATCGAAACACGACGCCACATGGCTGAACCACACTTTGAAATAATCGGTCAATTCCGTCATCGTCCCGACCGTGGAGCGGGATGTCTTGACGGTATTGGTCTGCCCGATGGCTATCGAGGGCCGGATGTTTTCGATCGAATCCACACGCGGCTTCGCCAGAAGATCCAGAAACTGCCGGGTGTACGCGCTGAATGTCTCGACGTACCGGCGCTGGCCCTCGGCGTGCAGGGTGTCGAAGACGAGGGAACTCTTGCCGGCGCCGCTCAGCCCCGTGACGGCGATGTACTTTCCCAGGGGCAGGTCGAGATCGAACCCCTTGAGGTTGTTTTGGCGGACCCCGCGAAGGCGTATGAAAGTGGGTGCGTTCGATTGGGTCCTGGCCACAGGCACACGGGCGGACACCCCGGGCGATTTGTCAAACCGATCGCTCAAGGCTTTACGAGGCGGCCGAACAGATCGAGGTAGGCGGCGACCTGCCGGGCCGGATCGAATTCGGCCAGTGCGAAGGCGCGGGCCTCCGCGGAGCGGTCCGTCCGCGCCGCGGACGGTTCGGCGGCCATGCGCTCCAGGGCAACGCGGAAGGCGGCGCGATTGCCGGGTTCGATGACCCAGCCCGTGCGATCGGGGACCATGCATTCCGCGATTCCCCGCGCGGCGTACGCGACGACGGGCAGGCCGGCTGCCTGGGCCTCGATCAGAAAATTCGAGAGCGACTCGCTCGCGGAAGCGTGAACGGCGACATCCGCGGCTGCGTAAAGCCCGCTTGGGTCGGCGGCGAATCCGGGAAACTTGACGCGACTGCCGACCCTGCGTTCCTGCGCAAGCCGGCCGCATGCATCGCGGGTGGGTCCGGCTCCGGCCAGCCACAGCTGCCAGTCGAGGCCGGGGGGGAGCCGCGCACAGATCTCGATCAGCTCCCGCTGGTTCTTCTCCGGCCGGAACATGGCGACGCAGAGGAGGACAAGCGTTTTCGGCGGGGCACCCGAAGCTTGGCGGAGGGCGGCCGCGCGGGCAGGCCTCTCCAGCCGCGTCCCGTCGCCGGGAGCCGCGCCGGCGCAAAATAGAAGCGAGTTGTGAATGACCGACACGTCGTCCGCGTCGATCCCGAGGCCGGTCACGAGGAAATCCCGACCCTGGCGGCTGTTGGCGACCACATGCCGCGCCATCCTGAGCGAGCGCCGGAACATCCACGGAAGGGGTTTTCCGGTGCGCAGCGTCGAAACGACCGCCGTCGAGGGAAGATAGCGCTGGAGGCCGCCCGCATAGCAGTTGGCCATGCGGCCATGGCACAGGACAATATCCGGCGCGAAAGCGGCCGCCCGGGGGAAAAGCCCGGGCGCAAACCAGTCCATGCGGGTGTCGAAGGGCTGCAGCACGATGCGCCCGGCCCCGCGGCCGCCTCGGCGGTCTGCGGCGCCGCCCAGGGCGCCGCCGGGCCGGAACGTCATCAGGGACACCTCGTGGCCTGCGGAGGCAAAGGAATCCGAGAGGTAGAGCGACTGGCGTTCGGTGCCCCCGCTCCGCAGATAGTCCTGGATGATGAGGATTTTCATTGCCCGCGGGGACGGCGCGGCGAAAGTTGCATTTGGGATGTCATCTCCGCTTGTTCAACTGCTTGTTCGCTGGCTTGTGCTTGCGCTCGGGGTCGCCCTGGCGACCAAGCTTGTGCCGGGCATACGGTGCGACGATGGGGGCACACTCGTGATTGTCGCGATCCTGCTGAGCCTTTTCAACAGCTTCCTAAAGCCGCTGCTCGTCCTTTTCACGCTTCCGTTCATTCTGGTGACGATGGGTGTCGGAATGATTGTTATCAACGCATTGCTGTTCCTTTTCGCCGCGCACCTGGTGGGCGGGTTCCACGTCGCGGGATTCTGGTCGGCCGTCGGCGGGGCGCTGGTCGTCAGCATCACCAACATCTTTGTAAGCAGTCTTCTGCGCAGCCGTCCACCTCCTCCGCCCCGCGGTCCCCCAGGACGGGGCGACGTGATCGACGTTTAAGTTGGCCTGCAGGTTAAGGCGGAGTTCGGCCAAGAAGGTCCTTGAGGTGAGTTGCTGGCCTCATTGACCGTCTCTGGGCCGCCTCGCACGGGGCGGCCGGCTTGACGGGCAGATCCAGTCTTGGCCAGCTCCGAGCCTCAAGGACCTTCTTGGCCGGACTCCGCCGTCGCGGCTGGCTGACTGTGCTCGACAGGGATTCGCCAAAAGGCCTAGTTTCCGCGGATGAAGGTCTATCTTGACGGTCGGTTCGTGGACCAGGCGGATGCGAAAATATCGGTCTTCGACCACGGGCTACTCTACGGGGACGGCGTGTTCGAAGGAATCCGCCTGTACGCGGGCAACGTGTTCCGGCTGGAGCAGCACCTCGAGCGGCTTGAAAATTCGGCCAAGGCGATCCTTCTCACCCTTCCTCTCAAGCGGGCGGAACTCAGCTGGGCTGCCTGTGAAACCTGCCGGGTCAACGAGCTTTCCGACGCCTACATCCGGCTCGTGGTCACCCGCGGGGAGGGGGATCTCGGCCTGGCGCCCTGGCTCTGTGCGAAACCATCGCTGTTCATCATTGCGAGCAGGATCTCGCTCTATCCCGCGGAGCAGTATGAGAAGGGCCTGTCGATCGTGACGGTTCCCACCCGCCGGGTCGGGCCCGCGGCGCTGCCTTCGACCGTGAAGTCGCTCAATTACCTGAACAACATCATGGCGAAGATCGAGGCCAGGCAGTTCGGGGCGCAGGAAGGGGTCGTGCTCAACGACCAGGGCTATGTGGCCGAGTGCACGGCCGACAATATCTTCATCGTGCACCGCGGAAACATTCTCACTCCGCCGGCAACACAGGGCGCCCTGGAGGGCATCACCCGCGGCGCTATCCTTGCAATCGCCGCCGAACTCGGAATACCGGCGCGCGAAGCCAATCTGACCCGGTACGACATCTGGTGCGCGGATGAGTGCTTCCTGACGGGCACCGGGGCGGAAGTCATTCCGGTGGTGGGGCTTGACGGCCGGGAAATAGGGTCCGGGCGCCCCGGAGCCATCACGCGGCGGGTCCTGGAGGCGTTCCGGGAGCGGGTTCTGACGGAAGGGACCCGGATTTGACGCCGATTGCGGTCTAAAGTTCGGCGTCTGCGTCACGATATCACAGGTAGGGGCACTAGTTTGTGCCGCGCTGTCTCATTGCGCAGGAGTTTGCGCGCACACTTGCCAGCGCGCAAAGGCATGGCACATTAGGTGCATAAGAAACGACGAGAAACCATGAACAACCCGCTCAAATGCGATTTTTGCGCGAAGCCCGCCACGGTGCACCTTACCCAGATCATCAGCAACAAGGTGCACAAGGTCGATCTTTGCGATGAATGCGCGCAGAAGAAGGGTGTCACGGATCCAAGCGGCTTTTCGCTGGCCGATCTGCTGCTGAAGACCTCGCTGAACCCGGAGCCCGGGGCGGGGGGTGTGAGATGCGAGCAGTGCGGCTTTACGCAGGCTGACTTCAAGAAACTGGGCCGGCTCGGGTGCCCCGTCTGCTACGAAACTTTCAAGGACGTCCTCGGGCCGATGCTCGAGAGCATGCACAAGGGCATCACCCATGTGGGAAAGGTCCCGCACACGGCCCTGAACCGCATTTCCCTCCACGACCGGCTGAGCAAGCTCGAGCTGGACCTCAACGAAGCCATCAAGACCGAGCGCTACGAGGAGGCAGCCCGCTTCCGCGATGAGATCAGCCGCGTGAAGCAGTCCGCCTCCGAAAGGCCGGTGCGACCGTGATGACAATCGCCTCATTGCTGGCATCCACTTCCGAACTGACCGACAACGCGGGCAGCAAGACGGCCATTGTCCTGATGACCCGCGTCCGGCTTGCGCGAAACCTTGCCGGACAGCCGTTTCCGGGCTGGGCGAAGCCCGCGCAGCGGGCGGAGATCATGGAGCAATGCCGCGAGGCCGTCGCGGCCCTGCCACCGCTCAAGCGCGGCCTGAGTCTGACCGTCAGCGAACTCGCCGACCTCGAGAAACAGATCCTCGTGGAGCGGCATCTGATCAGCCGGGAACTGAGCAATTCGACGCAGGGGAGCGGCGTTGTGATCAGCAAGGACCAGAGCTTTTCGGTCATGGTCAACGAGGAGGACCACCTCCGGATACAGGTGCTCCGCGCGGGCTTTCAGCTCAAGAAGGCGTGGAATTCGATCAACGACCTGGATTCGGCGCTCGAGGAGAAGCTGGATTTCGCGTTTTCACCGACGCTTGGATACCTGACGGCCTGCCCGACCAACATCGGCACGGGGCTGCGGGGATCGGCGATGATGCATCTGCCGGGGCTGGTGATCGCGGGGCAGATGGAGAAAATCGTCCGCTCCGTGAACCAGCTCGGCATGGTGGTCCGGGGGCTCTTCGGCGAGGGTTCGGATGCGAGCGGCAGCATATTCCAGATTTCGAACCAGATGACCCTCGGAGAGTCCGAGGAGGACATCATCAAGCGCCTGGCAAACGTCCTCCAGTCGATCATCGAGCACGAGCTCAACGCCCGCGGGAAGCTTCTTGAGGCGGACTCCGGGAAGGTTTTCGACAAGATCGGGAGGGCGTACGGCATTCTCCAGAACAGCCATCTGCTGAGTTCGGGCGAGGCCATGAACCTCCTGTCGCTGATCCGCCTCGGCGTCGACCTCGGGGTCTTTCCGGACGCCTGCCGCGCGATCATCGACCGGCTGGTCATCGAGGCGCAGCCCGGGCACCTGCAGTACGCCCAGAAGGGCGAATTCGAGGCGGGGCAGCGGGATTTCATCCGGGCGGCGCGTTTGCGCTCGGAGTTTGCCAATGTCGCGCACCCGGATTTCATTTTCACAACGCCCGGAAAAAACTGATTCACAGCCCCTCTTCATGTCGCAGGAACCGATGAACAACTTCACGCCGAGGGCCCAGCAGGTCCTTGCGCTGGCCCGTAAGGAAGCCGACCGCTTCCACCACAATTACGTCGGAACGGAGCACATTCTGCTCGGGCTCATCAAGCTGGGCCAGGGCGTCGCCGTGAGCGTCCTCCAGAAGATGGGGCTCGATCTCGAGACCGTCCGGGCCGCTGTGGAAAAGCAGGTCGGCATCGGCCAGGAGATGAAAAGCCAGGGAAGCATGCCCTTCACGCCCCGGGTGAAAAAGGTGCTCGCCCTGGCCGGCAAGGAGGCGAAGACCCTCAATCACTCGTACGTTGGGACGGAGCACATCCTGCTCGGGCTCCTGCGCGAAGGCGAGGGTGTCGCCGCGCGCGTCCTCAAGTCGCTCGACGTCGACATCGAACGCACCCGAAACGAGATCCTTCGGGAGCTCGATCCGCAATTTTCAGGGGCCGAGGGCCTCGGGGGAGGCGAGGAGGCCGCCGGCGGGGGCCCCATCCGGGGCGGTCAGCCGCCCGAGGATCGCAAGGAGGTCAAGACGCCGGCCCTCAAGGCCTTCGGTCGTGACCTGACGGAACTCGCCCGCAAGGGCGAGATGGACCCGGTCGTCGGACGAAAGAACGAAATCCGGCGCGTGATCCAGATCCTTTGCCGCCGGACGAAGAACAATCCCGTCCTCATTGGCGAGGCCGGCGTCGGAAAGACGGCGATCGTCGAGGGTCTGGCGCAGGAAATCACCGCAGGAAACGTTCCCGAGCTGCTGCTCGAGAAGAAAGTCGTCACGCTCGACCTCGCGCTGATGGTGGCCGGCACCAAGTACCGGGGCCAGTTCGAGGAGCGGATCAAGGCCGTGATGGACGAGATCAAGCGCGCCAAGAACGTCATTCTCTTCATCGACGAACTCCACACGATCGTCGGCGCAGGCGCCGCCGAAGGGGCGATGGACGCCTCCAACATCTTCAAGCCGGCGCTGTCCCGCGGGGAGCTGCAGTGCGTGGGCGCGACGACGCTGAACGAATACCGCAAGTACATCGAGAAGGACTCCGCGCTCGACCGGCGCTTCCAGTCCGTGAAGGTGGAGCCGCCCTCCGTCGAGGACACGATCACGATCCTCCACGGCATCCGCGGCAAGTACGAGGACCACCACAAGGCGACCTTCACCGACAAGGCGCTTGAGTCGGCGGCCAAGCTTTCGGACCGCTACATCACCGGGCGTTTCCTCCCCGACAAGGCGATCGACGTCATGGATGAGGCGGGCGCGCGGGCCCGCATTTCGGCGCTGAGCCGGCCGCCGGACATCGAGGCCCTGATGAAGGAGATCGAGGAGGTCTGCGGCCTGAAGGAAAAGGCCATCAGCGAGCAGCATTTCGAGGAGGCCGCCAAGTTCCGCGACAAGGAAAAGCAGCTGCGGACCCGCCATGAGCAGGTCACCGAAGAGTGGAAGAAGGCCCGCGAGGAGAAGCGGGTCGGCATCGACGAAAGCCTGATGATGCAGGTGGTCGCCGACTGGACGGGCATACCGCTCTCGCGGATGGAAAAGAAGGACAGCGAGAAGCTCCTGGGGCTCGAGGCCGAGATCGAAAAGACGGTTGTCGGCCAGCAGGTCGCCGCGGGCGCGATTGCGCGCGCCCTCAGGCGCTCGCGCGCGGACCTGAAGGATCCCCGCAGGCCGATCGGATCGTTCCTGTTCGTCGGCCCAACCGGAGTTGGGAAGACGGAGACGGCGAAGCAGCTTGCCGCGCAGATGTTCGGCAACCAGGACGCGCTCGTGCAGATCGACATGAGCGAGTACATGGAGAAGTTCTCGGTCTCGCGGCTCATCGGCTCACCCCCGGGATACGTGGGATACGAGGAGGGCGGCCAGCTGACCGAGTCCGTCCGGCGCCGGCCCTACGCGGTCATACTTTTCGACGAGGTTGAGAAGGCCCACCCGGACGTTCTCCAGCTGCTGCTGCAGATTCTCGAGGATGGCCGGCTGACGGATTCCCTCGGCCGCACCGTGGATTTCCGAAATACGATCATCATCATGACGTCCAACATCGGCGCCCAGCTCCTGCAGCGCCAGACGACGATGGGATTCTCGGCGGCCGCCACGAGCTTCAACGATGCCGAGAAGATGAGGGAGAAGGTGCTCGAGGAGGCCAAGCGCGTCTTCAGGCCCGAATTCCTCAACCGCATCTCGGACATCGTTTTCTTCCGACCCCTGGACAGGGCGGACCTGGAGAAGATCGTGGAGATCGAGGTGGCGAAGTTCGCGAAGCGCCTCGTCGAGCGCAAAATCACCCTGGAATTCTCCGAGGAGGCGAAGCAGCTCCTGATCGAGAAGGGCTACGACGAGAAATACGGCGCGCGACCGCTGCGCCGCGCGGTCGAACACTACCTCGAAGATCCGCTTGCCGAGGCGATCCTCCGCGGCGATGTCCGGGAGAACGAGCCGGTCGCGGTCAGCCGCGACGGTGACAAGCTGATCTTCATGCAGAAGGCCCCGCCGACGGCGACCGGGGTGGCCTCCTGATGATGTGGCAGCGTAGGGACGACCTCAGGCCTCAAGTATTGAAATGGCTGCCATTTCAATACTTGAGGCCTGAGGTCGTCGGTTTGTATTCCTTGATTTCAAGGCGGACGGCCTGACGGTCACGACTCGTCCGCGGTGTGGCGCGAGACGATGCCGATGAATGCCGTCAGCGCCGGATTTTCGTTTTCGGCGCCGGCGCGCCACCCGAAGACCAGGCGGCTTTCGGGAGCCGGGCCCGTGAGCGGACGGAACACGACGTCGGGCGGGAGCAGCCGCGCCTCGGACGGGCACATGAATGTGGCCCCCATGCCTGCGCGCACCAGGCCGACCGCGTTCGCGCGGGGCCAGACCTCCTCGGCGATACGGGGGGCGACTCCGGCCTCCGAAAAGGAGGCGAGGATCCGATCGTAGAATCCCGGGTTGTGGGAACGGGGAAAAAGGACAAACGGAGTGGCCGCAAGATCCGCGAGCCGGAGGGGTTTCCTTCCCGCGCAGGGATGGTCCGCGGGGAGGAGGGCGCCGTTGCGTTCGCGGAGGATCACGCGGGTTCCGAGCCCTGGAAAAGGCTCGTCGGGGTGGAAGAACCCGCAGGAAATCTCGCCGGCGGCCAGGGCCTTCAGCTGGGCCGAGGTCGGCGACTCGTTCAGTTCCAGGTGAATTCCGGGGTGGCGCCTGTGAAACTCCCTGAGAATGCGCGGAAGGACGGTGGCCATGGCAAGGCCCGTGAAGGCGACCTTGACGAGTCCGACCCGGCCCTCGACAACCGCCCTCAGGGCGGAGGGAACGGCGTTGAGCGAACGAAGGAGCGGCCCGATCTGCTCCTCCAGGGCGCGACCCGCCGGAGTGAGCTCGACCCGTCTGCTGGTCCGCGCGAAGAGGGTCACCCCGAGCGCCTTTTCGAACTGGGCGATCTGGCGGCTGAGGGCGGGCTGGGCCACGAGGAGCGCCTCGGCGGCGCGCCGAAAATGGAGCTGCCGGGCGACCTCGTGAAAATAGACGAGGTGGCGGAGTTCAAACGGGAATTGATACTCCCTGGGCATCGCCCCGATCTAAACAAGTATTTTCCAGACAATGCAATAATTGTTATTGTGGCGGCGAGTTAGACCGTCCCCAGAGCAATTGCCCGCCGTCCCATGACTCCCTCGCCAAAGACCCTTTTCGAAAAAGTCTGGAATGCCCATGCCGTTCGCGCACTCGC
>CAZSEH010000073.1:0-18600 GCA_964605835.1 uncultured Opitutaceae bacterium | reverse complement strand
TGACCCTCTATGACGCCTCCGGAAACGTCATTGCGACCAACGCGGGATGGGGCACGGCCCCCGTCCCGGGCAACTCGACCACCGCCGCCGGGATTCAGCCGGCGACGACGGCAATCATGAACAGCGTCTACGCGAGCGCCATCGCCCCGGGTTCCAACGATTGCGCGATGGTCGTGACCCTTCCGACCGGAAGCGGCGCCGCCGGTTACACGGCCCAGGTGAGCAGCGCCGACTCCACGACCGGCCTGGCGCTGGTCGAGGTCTACAACGTGCCGCCGTAAGAGATCCCGCGCGAAGGGGCCCGGGTTGCTGGCTCCCCGCTCGTCGATTCAATACGTTCCGACCCGGGCTCGGAGAATCAGGGGCGCGCCGTTGAAGTTCAGTCCCCAGTCCGTCTGGTCCCCGTTCCAGATTCGGTCGACCCGGAACGAGCCATTCTGGTAGGTGCCCGCTTCAACGCGGACAAACTCCCGCTGCAGCTTTGATGCGGGATCCGCCGGTGCAAAATCAACCCGGCAGAAATAACCCGTGACCAGAAACTCGTTTTCCCCGAGCTGCGCGATCAGGGCGCGGCCGATCGGTTTCGGATTTCCCTGGGGCTTTCTCGTGGCGGAACCGAATCGGGGAATGCCGAAGGAAACGGAGACCTTCCATCCGCCGAATTCCAAAGACTGCACGGGCGCGCCCGGCTCCTCGGCGACGGCCCGGAGCTTGCCTTCGAAGTTCAGCCGGGCGACCTCCCGACTGATCGGGCCGATGAGTTGGTAATTGGCGCCGACCTGGGCGAAGGGATCCACCGCGTCCTTTGATCCGGCGTCGTCGCCAAGGCTCCGATCGACTCCAAAAGGCGTCCAGCAAACGGCCCCCTTGTCCAGCGCGCAGAAAAGGTATCGAGCGGCCTCGGCATTGGCCAGGGTCTCCGGGACAAACAGGGGGTTGTCGGGCCGTGCGTACAGATCGAGCACCTTTCGGTAGTGCGCGCTGTCGTTTTGGTAGATATCGGGGGCGAGGACATCGAGCGCCGGGGCCGCCGCCTTCCAGATGGCCAGCACATTGTCGGTTGGCCCCCCGCTTTCGTAGGTCCCCGCAGGTCCGGGGTTGATGGGATCGCGAAGGGCGGCGTTCGCATACATCGGAAGCGGATATTCCTTCTTTCCTGCGGCCGCCACCGTCCCGACAAAATGGGCGACTGACCAGGCGTGGAAGAATTCGTCCGCATCCTTGCCAAATGCCGTTTGCCAATTGGCTCCCGCCGAGGCCGCCAAGCCAAGCGGCTTGAGGAGTTCAGTCGGAACCGGTTGCTCGAAAACCGCCTGCGCCGCCGGCGAATAGTCGCGGATGCTGCCCCAGGCGCCGGACTCGTTCTCCACCTGGACGAGAATCACGGTGTGGACGGGATCATGGGACCGGATGTGACTCATCAGGGCCCGGAAAGCCCGGACATCCGCCGCCAGGGTCGCGGGAGCGATGGGGGAGGGCGAGTCCACCAGGCGCCCGTCCTTGCCGGTCAACTTGGGATAAAGCCCGGGCTCGCTCTTCATCCAAAGCGGAATGTAGTGCGAGCTGCCGTTCTTCCAGGTTCCGAACCAGAGGATCACGAGCCGCGCGCCGTGCTCCCGCGCCTCCCGGATCAACGTGTCGACCAGCGTCGTGTCGAACTTGCCCGGCTCCGGCTCAAACTGCTCCCAGTAAACAGGGGCTTCGAGCGTGTTGGCGTGCAACCGGTCGATCGCGGACCACACTTCCGGCAGCGCTGCCGGCCACGCGCTTGAATTCATGCACTGGCCTCCGAGAATCAGGAAAGGGGCTCCGTCCACGATGAGGGCATGCCTCCCGTTACGTTCGACGAAATGCGGCAGCGGGTCGGTATCCCCAAGGGCGCGTGCCGGTTTGACAAGGCAAAATGCCGCCGCGGCGAGCGGGACCAGCAGGTGCAAGAGACGAGGCATCGAGCTTTGCATGGGGGTGATTCGGCGGCATTGCCTGCGGCATGCCGTCTTTCTCCCATGCTTGCGGCGATCCGTATCCGCTTCAAGACCCGTTCGCGAACAGACGGATGCGCCCGGAATTGCGCTTTGCTCCTTCCGGTTGGCTTGCGTTGGTTTTCGGGCGGGGTAGGCTGAACGACCTTAACCCCAAAAATGAATACACGCTCCATTCTGATCCTTGGTCTTTTTTCGGCCGCGGCGGCGCAGCCTTCTTCGTCCGCATTTGCCGACGGCTATGGCGTATCCCAAATATTCAAAGTCGGTGGCGCCGGCGGCATGGATTACATCACGGTCGACTCCCAAAGCCATCTTCTCTTCGTGCCGCGCGCGACGCACACCCAGGTGCTTGATGAGGCGACCGGCCGCCTGGTCGCCGATATTCCCGGGCAAAAGCACAACCACGGCGCCGCGATCGTCCCGGGCGCCGGCCGCGGATTCATTTCCGACGGGGACGACCAGTCGGTTGTGATCTTCGACCTGAAGACCTACGAAGTGCTGGGCAAGGTCAAGACCCCCGAGGATTCGGACGGGATCATCTACGACGACGCCAGCGGCAAGGTGCTCCTCGATTGCGGCGATGCCGGCGTCATGGTCCCGATCTCCCCGGACGTCGATCCCAAGAGCGGCTCGGCCGATCCGGCCGTCGAACTGGGCGGCAAGCCCGAGTTTCTCGCCGCCGACGGAAAGGGCAGGGCGTACGTCAACCTGGAGGACAAGGACCAGGTCGCGGTGATTGACACGAAGACTATGAAGGTCGTGGCAAAGTGGTCCGTCGCACCGGGCGGCTCGCCGGTCGGCATGGCCATGGACAGGGAAAACCGCCGCCTCTACATCGGCTGCCGCAAGCCGCAAAAGATGATCGTGATGGACGCGGACAGCGGCAAGATCCTCGCCGACCTCCCGATCGGAGCCGGCGTCGATGCGACCGGGTTTGGCGGCGGGGATGGGTTCGCAAGCTGCCGCGACGGCACCCTGACCGTTGTCCGGGAGACCGCCCCCGGAACCTTCTCGGTCGCCCAGACCGTGCAGACCAAGCTTGGAGCCAAGACAATGGCCCTGGACCCCGGCACCCAGACGATCTACCTCCCGACGGCCGACTTCGCCACCGGCGGCACCGGCCGTCCCGCGGCGAAACCCGACACGTTCCAGGTCCTGGTCGTCAAGAAGTCCTGATCCGACACGACTTCGGCGGTCAGTTCGCCGGAGACGCCAGTCCGAGCGTATCCCGGACCGTCTGGGCCACAAAGCGGGCCTGGTCGGACTGGGAATACGCCGGAGCCAGGCTGCGTTCCCTTCTCGACCGATCGGCGTACATGACCGCGAAGGTCCGCGCGCCGCGATTCCCAGTGCGCTCGCGCACGACAATATCGGTGATCTCGTCGATTCCCACTTCCTTGTTTCCAAACCAAGGCACCGGGCCGGTTGCCACGCGCACTCCCGTGCTGGAAATCTGAATGTCGGTCTTGTTCACGAGCGAAGCGACGACGTAGTAAGTCAGACCGGCGCCGACGGCGGCGTGGATGAGCGGAAAAAGGACGGCCACCAGCGGATGAGGCTTCGACAGTATCTGGTAATAGAAGAAAACGATGAAGCCGTCCCAGAAGACGGCAAAGATGGCCAGGGGCGCCACCTTCCACGTGAGCCAAGTCTTTCGGATGACTATGCCATCTCCTTCGTGCATCAGGTCCAGGCCTTCCGGAATTGTGGGCGAGGGCGCGCTCATCTGTAGCCGATCAGCGGCCAAATCGAACGACTAACGGCATTTCGGCAAGCATGATGGTCGGGGCGGTGAGATTCGAATTCACCGGCCTTTTGGACTAGACCCGATCTTTTGGATTTCCCCTTTTCCCTCTGGAAATCCGGCTTTTAGCAATGGTCGGGGCGGCGAGATTCGAACTCGCGACCTCTACGTCCCGAACGTAGCGCTCTACCAGGCTAAGCTACGCCCCGACTTAATCGCGCAAGAGACGAGAGTCGCTGGTGGGGGTCGGGGTCGCAAGCAGAAAAGGCAATTAACCTGGTTCGCCGCGGGAGGTTCAACCCCCGGGGCAGGTGGGCACGACGCAGGTGGCGGGCGTCGGAAGCCGTTTATGCCAGGGATCACGAAGGCAATATTCTCGAGCTCCAGAACTGGGGCCAAGGATATCAGCGCCTATTCCTGACGAAAGCGCGGACCTGATCGTGGGTCCCATAGAAGGAAAAAACCAAGGACCCGCCTTCTCGCTGGAAAACCAGCCGGTGGTCGAGGGCATCCCGGCACTCGATGAAATCACCGATGGCCCGCAAGCCTATCCCCCCATGCAGGTGGGGACGCCCATACGATTCAGCGGCGGCTCGCATTGCGTTAAGAATGGATGCCAGCCGCTCGTCCGAGAAGCCGCGCAAACACCGCCTAAAGGACGACTTGGTCTCCAGATTCACTCCTTCAAGTCGGCGATGCTTGAGACACTGCGAACGGTGCCAGCGCGCCGTTCCCGGGCGGTCGCCCGCCGCAGGCGAGCACCAACGCGGGCAACCGCCTTCTCGTCCAAGCCATATTCCTCCTTCGCGTAAGAGGAATCGGAAGTCGCAAGGGCGAAGGGCAGGGCCTTGCGGCTGGCAATTTGGGCAAAGAGCGCGTTGACAGCATCGGAGGGCTTCAGTCCAAGCCGGGCTAGCACACGCCGTGCGGCAGCGGCATTGATCCGATCGACCCGCGATTTGAGTACAATTGTGGGCATGGACACAAAAGGGCCCTGAATGGGTACGTCGTCAAGCGAGGAGGCAAGACGGTCTCCGCTCGGAGGGCGAATCGCAAGGATAGGAGAAGGTTCGGGCATGGCCTGCGTTGACTATAGCAAGCTCTCCACTCGGGGCTACGCCACGGCCTTTCCGGCAACCATCCGTCGAGCGATTCGCCGGTCACTCCAACTGGCCAGCATGCGCCGGGATTTCGCCCGGCGCAGCAGTCTCAAATTACGGATTGGAAACGGCGACAACCGGCGCGGATGCCGGTCTCAGGGCGACGAGTTCGATCCCCTGGCCGGTCCCGAGGTTGCGGCTGTACTGCTTGTCCGCGGCGTTGTTCCAGTGCTCGTGGACACCCATGCTCGCCAGAGGTTTTCCGCTCTTGGTCGGATCGTAGACGGTCTTGGACGGAGGCTGGTTGGCCTGCGCCATTTCGTGCAGGTAATTGTCGACCGCGGGCCCGGAGACCACCTGGGTGAGAGTCGGCTCGTTGCGCAGGAAATCGAGCGCAACGGAATCGATCGCCACCTGGTCCTGGGAGGCGAAGAGGCTGGAGGTCCAGTTGTTGTTGAAAGGAGCGCTCGTCCATTTGCACGAGGGATCAAGCCTGTATTCGTTGTGCTTGGTCGCGTAGAGGCCGTCGATGAGGAAGAGGACGGTCTTTCCGCCGGTCTGGTCGTGGCCGTTGAGGTCGACCAGGCTGTTGTAGGAGCCCATCGCCTGGATGGTCTGGGGGCCGCGGCGGCCGCCGCTGCTTTCTACCGCGATCGTGGCATGCAGGTCCCGGGCGCCCGCCGTGCCGTCCGCCTTGAAGAACGAACCCAGGTGGTTCTTGGCTGTGGCGGTCAAGCCCGCCAGATAGTGACCCTTGAATCCGGCAAAGTTGATCATGTACGTGGCCTGGGTGACGCAGGTCGGGAAGTAGAACAGCTCGCCTCCCTTGGACAGGACGAAAGGCTTCGACTTGTCGGGAACGGCCTTCTCGCGGCCGTCTGTGCCGGTCGTGTCGACGAAGTGGACGCCGGGATACAGTTTCGTGCAGCGGTCAAAGATTGTGGACGGCACATTGCGGATCGCGTCGTAGAAGGTGATGTCCTCCGGGGCGGCGCCGACCTTGTCGACGAGCTGGCCCAGCAGCGCCTGCACGAGCTGCGGGGCGATGTACGAGTCCTTGGGGCCGACCCCGTGGTCGTGCATCTGGTTCAGGTTGAGCTTGATGGCGATCTTCTCGCCCTTCATGTAGCCCATGTTTCCGCGGCCTTTTCGATTGTTGAAGTCCGTGAAGATCCTGGCCCAGCTTTCCTGGACGGTCTTGGCGTCGCCGACCGACATGATCACGTCGGCGAGCATCTTCTCCACGGCCGCGGGATGGGTGTTGCTGTCATCCCACCAGCCCGGAGCAACGCTCGTCCCGTCCCAGGAGGTGGCTGCCGGGTCAAAATCCCACGCCACTCGGCCCGGCTTGATGCCGAAGGCCGTACCCAGCGGAGAATTCGCGGGCTCGGCGGGAACAAAGTGAGGCTGGAGGGGGGCCGGAGGCTGGGCCTGACCGTAGCTCACCGGCGCCGACAGGCAGATGGCCGCGGCGATCGCGATCGCCAGACCGGTTGCAGCCGAAAGCCGGCGCGTCTTGCGCAGGCGCTTCGATGGGGAGGGGTTGTCAATCGTGTTCATATTCAATTTTCCTTCAGTTGGGCTGGGAGGGGGACAGTAAGGCTAGACGGATCGTGCGGCGGATCGGACCGCCGCGCTTCCCTGCGCGCATGGCTCAAAACGCTGGGCTGGCGATCACCGATTCCACATAGCATCATCGTGCCGGAGGGTCGAAATTCAACGCTTCTCGGTGCGCGGAAGCGCAAAGCGAGGCCCAATCCCGCATAATCAGAAATCTTACTTGGCCGGAGTAGTCCCGCTACTCAATTCACCGGCCGGACCGCGGGATGCGCCGTCGTCTGGAGCCGGGGCAGTGTCGCCGTCTCCAGCCGCCTTCCTTGTCTTCTTCCTTTTCCGTTTTTTCTTTTTGGCGACCGGCTTGCCGGCGGCGCCGCTGTCGCCCGCGGCGGAATCGTTGCCGGCGCCGGCTGCCGGGGCCCGGCCGCTATCCGGAGGCTGGGGTGCGCTGGCGGGTGAATCCTGGGCGCGCAGGAACGGGACAATGTTGGCGAGGAGTAAGGCGAGCAGGCTCGCCAGGAGGGTGAACTTGGACAGGTTTTTGCTCATAGGATGCCGGAGATAATGGCAAGTAGGCGGGGCACTCGTCCCCGCGGTCCGCGCCATTGCCAATCCCGCTTCCCAAATGGCCCTCCGCCGTACGCAGGGCTGTCCGGGTTATGGCCGGACAACGAGCTGCGTCCGGCGCTCGCGCCGCAGGTAGCGGCCGGCGAAGAGGGCCAGGTCCTCCCGGGTCACCGCTGCAACACGGCCGTCGTAGGCCTTCCAGTCATTCGCCGGCCGGCCCTGCAGGACGTCGAGCCCGGCATGGAATGCGCGCGCGGCATTTGTCTGGAGACCCTGCTGGCGCGCGGCCTTGAGCCGCGTCTTGCACCGTTCCAGTTCCTCCTCGCCGACGCCGCCTGACGCGACGCGGGCGATCTCGTCGCCGATTTCGGCAAGCACCTCGTCCTCCCGGCCGGGTTGCGTTCCCGCAAGGAAGCAGAACATCGATGCGTCCAGCCCGTTGACGCGGGTCGAACGGACGAAGTACGCAAGGGCCTTCTCCTCGCGCACGCGCTCGAAGAGGCGCGAGGCCATCCCGCTGAAAAGCTCATCCGCAACCTCGCCCGTGTAAAAATCGGGTGATCCGAGCCGGGGGGAGGGGAAGGCCTGCAGAACCACGGCCTGCTCCCGCTGGCGCCTTTCAACGAAATCTCCGACTGCCGCGGGCAGGCCCGAATCGTCCCGTGAGCCGGGAGCCAGCGACCCGCGCGGCAGTTTCGAAAGGAACGATTTCAGCTTTGCCGGCAGGCCGGCGGGAATGTCCCCCGCCACCGCAAGGACAACGTTGGAAGCCACGAACAGGCTGGCGTGGAGCGCCGCAAGGTCGGCCGGCGTCAGGGCGCGGACGCCGGATTCGTCGCCCCGGGCGTCGAGGGCGAGGGGATGCGGCCCGAAGAATTTCAGGCGCACGAGCTTGCGGGCCTCGGTCACGACGTCATCCGAATCCTCGCGAAGGGCGGCGAGCTGCGCATCGCGCTCGATTGCGAATGTCGAGGGCAGGAAAGCGGGTTCCAGGACAGCCTCCGATATCAGGGCGAGCGCCCGGTCCGCATCCGGGGGAAGCACTTCGGCCGAGAGTCCGAGGCTGTTGTTTCCGAAGAAGGGGGTGAAGATGCCGCCGACCTCCTCGATGAATTGGGCGACCTCTGCCGCGCTCCTTTTCTTCGTGTCCTTGACGAGCAGGTTCGCGTGGAGGGCCGTCGACCCGCGCCTGTCGGTCCGCTCGAAACTCGGCCCGCCGACGACGAGCAGCCGGAAGTGGAGGTTCGGCAGCCGGTGGTCCGGCTGGAGGAGCAGGCGGGCCCCGTTGCGAAGAACGACCTCGGAGACGTCGGGAATCGCCGGCCCTTCGCCGGCATTCCGGGCGGCCGCGGGCGCGGCCGCCTTTGAAGGGTCGATCGACACCGACGTCCGGCGCCCAGGAACGAGATAGTCCTTGAGAACGCGGGTGAGGTCGCCGGGCGAAACGGTGCGCAGCCTCTCGAAATAGCTCCGGCTGTATCCGAGGTCCCCGATGACGACCTCGGCTGCGCCAAGTCGGGAAGCCTGGCCGCTCATCGTCTGGCGGACGGATACCTCCCCGGCGACGAGCTGCCTCAGGGCCTTGCGGAGCTGCGCGGAGGTGAAGCCCCGGGAGGCGCAGCGTGCGAGCACGCCTTCCAGTTTCTTCTCGGCTTCGCCGCGCTTGTTCGCGTCGGAAGTGAAGGAAACGCAGAAAAGCCCGCTCGTCCCCGGGTTCCACGACGTGGCGTCGACCGCGTGCACGAGGCCCGACTTTTCCCTGAGTTCCTGCCAGAGGATGGAGCTGTCGCCATGGCCGAGCGCCATCGAGAGCAGGTCCAGAACCGGGGCGTCCGGATGCGCAAGGCCCGGGATCTGCCAGGCGATCGCAGCGCGGCTGATCTCCACCTCCTCGTAGCGGTGCTCGTCGCGGGACGCGAGCTGGCCCGGCTCCGCAGGCACAAGGACGGGAGCCAGGGCTGCGCGGGGGGCCTTCCCGAAATGCTCGGCCACGGCGGCCCGCGCCGCCGCGGGATCGACGTCGCCCACGATGACGACGACGATGTTGTTCGGAACGTACCGGCTGCGGTAATAGCCCAGGAGGTCGTCCCGGCCGATCGCCGAGAACACGTCCTGGTGGCCGATCACCGGGTGGCGGTAGGGATGCTCCCGGAATGCCGCGGCAAAGAGGGATTGCCACATGCGGTCATCCGGGTCGTCGCGGGTCATGGCGATCTCGCGAAGGATGACATCCCTTTCCTTGGTCACCTCCTCCGCCGGGAGCGTCGAATGGAGGACGGCGTCGGCGAGGATGTCGATCGCCACGCCCGCATGCTCGCCCGGGAGGTCGATGTAGTAGACCGTGCGGTCGAAGGTCGTGTAGGCGTTGATGTAGCCGCCGCGGGCCTGGACGGTTGCGGAGATTTCGCGGCCGGCGCGCCGTTCGGTTCCCTTGAAGAGCATGTGCTCGAGGTAGTGGGACAGACCCGCCCCGAGCTGGCGCCCTTCGTGGATGCTGCCGGTCTTCACCCAGACCTGGACCGAGGCCAGGGCGGCCGACCGGTCCTGTTTCAGAAGGAGGGTCAGTCCGTTTGGAAGGACTGTGCGTTCGACAGGTTCCCGCCAGAACGCGTCGAGCAGGCGCAGGTCGGCGGGGGCAAGCGTGGACTTGGGTGGCATTGGATTCAAACCGGACCCGCCGACTCGGCCGTTGCGGCTCCCGGCGGCCGGCGAAGGGGCTGAAAGGGCTTCACAAACGCATCGTCGAAGTCGTAGAGACTTTCAAAGTCCTCCGGCCGATCGTTGTCGGTTTTGCTGAAGACCTTGTACTCGATCAGATTGAACACGATGTCGCCAAAATCCTTGCATTGGTGCACGCCCCAGCTGTTGAGGACGGTCTTCGCCATCGGGCCAAACTGGTCCACGGCGAAGGCCCTGAGTCCTTCGAGAAGCTCCCGGCCTGTGACATGGCGCGAGCGCTCGGCGCGGGTCACCTCCCGCTTGCGCAGCTCCTTGACTGTGTGGTCAAGGCCGAGGCGCACGAACTCATAGGACTTCCTGTCGAATCGGGGATCGTCCTTGCAGATGAGCGACACAATGTCGGCAAACTCGGAATCTTGCATCTTGGAAATTACTCGCTAGCGCCCGGAGCGTATGTTGGTGTCGGAAAGTCACTTCTCAGCATGATTGAATCCACCCAGATTAGTGACGCCACGGCAAACGTCAAAACCGGTGCGATGATCCCAACTCCCCTGGAGTCCGCCGTTGCGCGCCTGAGGGAGTGCGGCTTGCGGGTCACCGCGCCCCGCCTCGCGGTCCTCTCGACGCTCCTGTCGCGGGACGAGCCGGCGAGCATCGAGCAAATCCATTCCCAGGTCGGGGCGGGGCAATGCGATCTGGTGACGGTCTACCGCTGCATGACCGCTTTTGAGGAGATAGGCCTTGTGCGCCGGGGCTATTTCCTCGACGGGGCTTGCCTGTACGAGATCGATGCCGGCAGGCCGGCCCGGTACCACGTCGTCTGCAGGCAGACGCGCCAGGTGCGCCCGGTCGATCCGGGCCCGGCTTCAGAGCTGACCGCGGCGCTGCGCAGTGCCGAGGATGCGCTGCGCGCGAAGGGTTTCACCGACGTCGGCCATATTGTGGAGTTCTTCGGAACGCCGCCCGCCGCGGCCCCGGTCTAGCCCTGCGCCAGGATCCTGCGCAGCGTTTCGTCCACGGTCTTTGGATTGGCGCCGCCTTTGGCCGCCCGCATGACGGGCCCCTTGAAGGCGTTGATCGCCGACTCCTTTCCGGCCCTGAACTCCGCGGCCGCGCGCGGGTCGCCGGCCACGGCCTCGCGGCACCAGCGCTCGAGGTCGTCCGACGAGGCGCCGGCCTTGAGCCCCTTTTTCTCGACGATCGCCCCGGGCTTTTCGCCGGTCTTGAACATCTCGGCAAAGACCTCCCGCGCCGCGGGAGTCAGGATCGTTCCCGAGGCGACGAGCCGGACCAGCCCCGCGAGGTCCTCCGGGCGCACCCTGCACTCGCCCAGCGTCAGCTTCGCATGGCCGAGCTCGCGCAGGAGATCGTTGACAATCCAATTCCCGGCCACCTGCGGCTGGCCGCTGAGCGCCGCCGCCTTCTCAAAATAGTCGCTCAGCTCCCGATCGGGAACGAGCACGCAGGTGATGGTGTAGGGGACCTGATACTGGCTGTACAGGCGACGCTGCTTTTCGAAGGGCAGCTCCGGGCACGTGGCGCGCAACCTTTCCTTCCACGCGTCGTCGACCTTCACCGGCATGAGGTCGGGATCGGGGAAGTACCGGTAGTCGTGCGCCTGCTCCTTGGAGCGCAGCGACTGCGAGGCCCCCGTCTGCCCGTCGTAGTCGCGCGTCTCCTGGTCGATCCTCCCGCCGGACCGCACGATCGCGAGCTGCCGGGCGACCTCGTGGGCGATCCCGTCGCGCACGAATGAAATGGAATTGAGGTTCTTGAGCTCGACCTTCGTCCCGAGTTCCGCCTGTCCCGCGGGCCGGACGGAAATGTTCGCGTCGCAGCGCAGCTGGCCCTTCTCCATGTCGCAGTCCGAGATGCCGCCGTAGATCATCACCGTCTTCAGGGCGGTCAGGAACGCGAACGCCTCGTCGGCGGTGTGCATCGCCGGTTCGGTCACAATCTCCATGAGCGGCGTTCCCGCCCGGTTGAAATCGATGAGCGAATCGCGCGCGAAGTGATTGAGCTTGCCGACATCCTCCTCAAGGTGGATGCGCGTCAGCGGAATCCGCCTGTGCTCACCCATGACGTTGCGCGCGGGCCCGGGCAGCTCGATCTCGACGGAGCCGCCCCGGCAGACGGGCTGGTCGTACTGGGAGATTTGGTAGTTTTTCGGGGAATCCGGATAAAAGTAGTTCTTCCGGTCCCATTTGCACACCGGCGCGATTTCGCAGCCGAGCATGAGGCCCGCCTTGACGACCGCGTCCAGGGCCGCGCGGTTCATCACGGGCAGCGTTCCGGGGAGCGCCAGCACGACCGGATCGGTGAGCGTGTTCTCGGGGAACCCGAAGCCCGCGGCCGCCCGAGTGAACATTTTCGAGCGGGTCTTCACCTGCACATGGACCTCAAGCCCGATGACGGCCTCGTAGTTCTGCATCAGGATGCGCTCCCTGGGGTTTTTGCGTTCCAGGCCGCGATCGACTTTTCAAGGTCCGGATGGCGGGTGTGCCAGTCATGGGCGGCCTCGTAGGCAGCCGCGATCGAAAGAAGCTCGGCCTCCCTGTACGGCTGCCCGATCAGCTGCAGCCCGATCGGCAGGCCGGACTTCGAAAAGCCGCAGGGAAGGCTGATCCCGGGAAGCCCGGCCAGGTTGACCCCGATCGTGTAGACGTCGCAAAGGTACATCGCCAGCGGATCAGCCTTCTCGCCCGCCTTGAACGGGAGTATCGGCGAGATCGGCGTGATGAGGGCGTCGACATCCCGGTAGGCGTCCAGGAAGTCCTGCCGGATCAGGGTACGCACCTTCTGCGCCCTCAGGTAATAGGCGTCGTGATAGCCGCTGCTAAGGACATACGTGCCGAGGATGATCCGCCGCTTCACCTCGGCGCCGAAACCCTCCGCCCGCGACCGGAAATAGAGGTCGACCGCGTCGGCCGCATCCTTTGAGCGGTGGCCGTAGCGGATCCCGTCATAGCGGGCGAGATTGGACGAGCACTCGGCCGTCGCGATGATGTAGTAGACCCCGATGCCGTACCGGGTGTGGGGGAGGGACACCTCCCGGATCTCGCATCCCCGCCCCCGGTAGAACCGCACGGCCGCCTCGACGGCGGCTGCGATCTCCGGGTCCAGCCCCTCGCCAAAATACTCCTTTGGAATTCCGAGTTTCCAAGGGCCGCCCCGCCTGGAGATTTCCGAGGCGTAGTCGGGGATGTCCACGTGGAATGACGTCGAGTCCAGCGGGTCGTGCCCGGCGATCGCGCCGAGAACCAGGGCCGCGTCCCCGACCGTGCGCGCAAACGGGCCGATCTGGTCGAGCGACGAGGCGAAGGCGATGAGCCCGTAGCGCGAGACAAGGCCGTAGGTCGGCTTGAGGCCCACGACACCGCAGAATGCCGCGGGCTGGCGGATGGACCCGCCCGTGTCAGAGCCCAGGCAGGCGCACGCCTCCCCGGCGGCGAGGGCGGCGGCGCTTCCGCCCGACGAGCCGCCCGGCACACGCTCGAGATCCCACGGATTTCGCGTCGCCCCGAATGCAGAGTTCTCCGTGGACGAACCCATCGCGAATTCGTCGAGGTTGAGCCGGCCCCAGCAAACCGCCCCCGCCTCCCTGAGTTTGCGGGCGGCCGTCGAATCGTAGGGCGACACGAAATTGGCCAGCATCCGGCTCGACGCCGTCAGCGGCTGGCCCTCGACCGCGATGACGTCCTTGATCCCGATCGGGATGCCGTCGAGGGGCCCGAGCGACCGGCCCGCCGCGCGCCGTTCGTCGGAGGCGCGCGCCTGCGCGAGCGCGTCGGCCTCGTCAAAGGAGTTGAAGGCCCGGATCGCGGGTTCGACCGCCTTCCTGCGCCCGATCAGGCCCTGCGCCAGGTCGACCGCCGAAAGCTTTCGCCCGGCCAGCAGCGCCGCAAGTTCGGCGATCGTTCTGTAATGGAATTCAGGTTCCATTCCGTCACTCGACCACTTTGGGAACGACGAACATGTTGTCCCGCCGTGCGGGAGCGTTCTTCAGCGCCGCGTCGACCGGCAGCGCCGGCTGCGGAACGTCCTCGGCCCAGACATTCGTGACCGGAAAAGCGTGCGCCGTCGGCTCGACGCCGGTGATGTCGACTTCCCTGAGTTGCTCGACATAGGCCAGGACATCGCCCAGCTGCTCCGAAAAACGCGCCTTTTCCTCCGCCGTGAGGGCGACCCGGGCAAGTTTCGCAATATGGTCGATATCCAGGCTCTTGGGATCGGACATTTGCTTTCCCGGGTCGGTCATTTCCTCACGCTATAGGGGGTTGCCCTTGCGATCTCGTCCTGGATCTTCTGGAGCACGGCGTTCACTTCGTCGTCCGTCAGCGTGCGATCGGTCGAGCGGAAGACGAGGGAAAACCCCAGGTTCTTCCGGCCCTCCGGCAGTCCCTGACCCTGGTAGACGTCGAAGACCTCGATCTGGTCGAGCGCGAACGCCCGGTCCGCCGCCGCCCGGGCGATCGAGGCGAGGCGCTCCTGCACGGTCGCGGCCGGCTCCGCCGAATCGACGACAAGCGCCAGATCGCGAAGGGCGGGAGGGAAAAGGCTGAAGGGGACGAACCGGCGCTTCTCGGAGGCCGTGCAGAGATGTTCGGGAAGAACGGCAAAGATCCCGGCGTAGACCTTGCCCGGGATGCCCATGCCCCGGGTCATCGCAAGGTTCAGGAGGCCGAAACGGGCGCCCCAGCCCAGCGCCACATCGCCCGATGCGGCGGCCTGGCCGGCCTGCCAGGTTGCGTTCGCGTCCGCCACGGGCACGATGCCCTCGCGGGAAAGGTCTATTCCGGCGAGCGAGGCCAGTGCCGCGGTGTGGTGCTTCGCCTCGTAAAAGTCGGCGGGCTCGCGCCTGAGCCAGCGCCGGGCCGAATCCTCCGCGACGACAAAGGCGGCGGCCGCGCATTCAAGGTTGCGCCCGTTCGATTCGATGAATATCCGCCCGGTTTCGGCGAGCCGGATGGCGGCGACCCCTCTCGAGTGGTTCAGCCTGAGCGAATCCAAAAGGCCGGTGATGAGGGTGGGCCTGAGGTGGGACTGGTCCTCGACAAAGGGATTGGCGAGAGCGAACTCCTGGGCGGCCGTCTCCGATGTCCAGGCGGACACCTCCCTCGCGGAGCGAAGGGTGATGTTCGCGCATTCGTGGAAATCGTGGCCCACGAGGTACTCGGTCGCCCGCCGGTTGAAGATGACGCACGGGTCGTCGTCGCCGGCGACTGCGGGGGCCAAAACGGGCGAGGGCGGAATCCGGTCGGTGCCGTGCAATCGCAGGATTTCCTCGACCAGGTCGATCGGCCGGTCGAGATCTGTGCGCCAGCTCGGAATCGACACGGTCCAGGCGACGCCCCGGTCCCCGACCTGCTCTTCCCGAACCACGTGAAGCTCCAGCGACTCGAGCGACGATTTCATCTCCGCAGGGTCGATTGGGAAACCGAGGCGCTCGTTCACAAAGCCGGTCGTGACGACGATCTCGCGCCGCCAGGGAACGTCGCCTCCGACGACGATGGGCGCTCCGACGGCCCGGCCCCCCGCCGTCGCGATTATCAGTTCCAGGGCCCGGAAGGCCGCCTCGCCGGCCGTATGCGGATCGACGCCGCGCTCGTAGCGATAGGAGGAATCGGAGGCCAGGCCCAGGCGGCGCGAGGTCGCGCGGATCGACCCCGGCCTGAATATCGCGCACTCGAGGACGATTTCGGTCGTGTCGTCGCTGACACCGGAATTCTCGCCGCCCATGATCCCCGCGATGACGACCGGCCGGCTGGAATCGGCGATGACAAGCATGTGGCGGTTGAGCACCCGCTCCTTTCCGTCGAGGGTGACAATCTTTTCACCGTCTCCGGCCCGGCGCACAATGATCCGCCCTCCCTCCAGCCGCCGCGCGTCAAAGGCGTGCAGGGGCTGCCCGTACTCGAGCATGACGAAATTGCCGGCGTCGACGACGTTGTTGACGGGGCGCAATCCGGCGGATCGGAGGCGGTCCTGCATCCAGGCCGGGCTCGGGCCGATTTTCACGCCGGCGACGGCCCGCGCCGTGTAAAGCGGGCAGTCCTGGGGCGCATCGACCCGGATCTCCGAAAGTATCCGGCCCCTGTCGTCCCCGGGTTCGCCGGCCGTGACCGCCGACGGACGGGTCGCCTCGCCGGCCGGTTTCAGCTTCACTTCCGGATAGCGGATGGGCTTCTCGTACCAGGCGGCGAGCTCGCGGGCGATTCCCAGGTGCGAGAGGCAGTCGGGGCGGTTCGGCGTGATCTCCAGGTCGAAAACCGTGTCGCCCGCAGGGAGGGCGGAATTGATCGGCAGACCGATGTCCGGGCGGCCGGACAGGATCAGGAGCCCGCCCGAATCCTCGCCGAGCCCGAGTTCCTTCGCCGAGCACATCATCCCGTCGGAGAGCTGCCCGCGGATCTTCGACTGCTTGATTGTGAAGTTTCCCGGCAGGACGGCGCCTGGCAGCGCGACCGGCACGCGGTCGCCCACGGCATAGTTCTGCGCGCCGCAGACGATCGTCTTCACGCCGACGGCCGCGCCCAGATCGACCTGGCAGACGGAAAGCTTGTCGGCGTTCGGATGCTTTTCGCGCGCCCTCACCTCGCCGACCAGCACGTGGTCGAGCTGCGGAGCGCCCGTCGACTCGACCTTCTCGACCTCGAAGCCCAGGAAGGTGATCGCGCGGGTGATGTCGTCGACCGGCGCATCGAGCGCCACGTAGTCTTTCAGCCAATTGAGCGAGATTTTCACGGCTTCAGGCGAATTGTTTCAGGAACCGCAGGTCGTTCTGGTAGAAGTACCGGATGTCATCGATCCCGTAGAGAAGCATGGCCAGGCGCTCGAGCCCCATGCCAAAGGCATACCCCGTCCAGATGGCGGGATCGTATCCCACCGCCGAAAAGACCGCCGGATCCACCATTCCGCAGCCGCCGATCTCTATCCATTCCTTGTTCACCTTCGGCAGGTGGCGCGCCGACAGGTCCACTTCGAAGCTCGGCTCGGTATATCCGAAATAGTGGGGCCGGAACCGGGTCTTTGCATCCGCTCCGAGGAGCGCCCCGAAAATGTGGTCCAGGAGGGCCTTCAGGTCCCTCACCGTGACGCCGCGGTCCACGTAAAGGCACTCGAGCTGGTGGAAGTTGGCCGAGTGCGTGGCATCGGTTGTGTCGCGGCGGTAGACGCGGCCCGGCGAGACGATTCGGATCGGGGGCGGCCCCTTTAGCATCGTGCGTATCTGGACGGACGAGGTGTGCGTCCGCAGCAGGTAGCGTTCGCCGGGGTTCCTTCTCGCGACGTTCCCGAAGCGCGCCGTCTCCGGAAAATAGAACGTGTCCTGGGAATCCCTGGCCGGATGATCGGCGGGCGTGTTCAGGGCGTCGAAGCAGTAGAACTCGGTCTCAACTTCCGGGCCGTCGGCCACGGCGAAACCGACCTTGCGCAGGATCCGGCACATTTCCTCCCGGACGAGGGTCAGCGGATGGTACGTGCCCGGGCCGGGATCCGGCGAGGGAAGGGTGGGGTCGACCGGCGGCCCGAGCTGGGCGGCGAGCTCCGCCGCTCCGATCCGGGCCAGCGCCCGATCCAGCTCGGCCTGGAGCTTCGCCCGGGCCTCGTTCACGAGCCGCCCGATCGCGGGCCGTTCCTCCTTCGGCACCGAGCCCATCTGTTTCATGAGCGCCGTCAGTTCGCCATTCGGCCCGACATAACGGGCCTTGGCGGCCTCGAACTCGGGCCGGGACTGAAGCGCGGCCAGTTCCCCGGCCGCTTTGGCCAGAATGGCGGAGAGTTTTTCTTGCATCTGGGAAGAAGGATAGAATCGCGACGCGGCCCGGATTAAAACGAAAAAGGACGGCGCCGAGGGGAGGCCCGTCCTTTGGGAACCAGCGGGGCGCCCCGGCGCCCGCCGCGGATGTCAGGCCTTTGCCGCCGGCGCGGACTTGGCCTTCAACGCCTCGCGCGCCTTCGCGACCAGGGCTTTGAAAGCGACCTCGTCCCGGATGGCAATGTCGGAAAGGATCTTGCGATCCAGTTCGATGTGGGCGGCCTTGAGGCCCTCGATGAAGCGGCTGTAGCTGATGCCCGCGTTGCGGCAGGCGGCGCTCAACCGGACGATCCACAGGGCGCGCCACTCGCCCTTCTTCTTGCGGCGGTCGCGGTACGCGTACTGCCAGGCGTGTTGGACGGCTTCCTTCGCATAGCGAAAGAGCTTGGACTTGTTGCCGAAATAGCCCTTGGCGTATTTCAGCACTTTCTTGCGTCGCTTGCGCGAAGCGGGGGAGTTCGTTGCACGAGCCATGTTGTTGGATTCCTTTTCGGTTTGGCGCCGGCGGGTCGGCTTTTGATTTCACCCGCCCGGCGAGGTTGTTTGATTCTTGCGCCAGGGGGCCTCAGAGCCCGTGCGGAAGGCAGCGCTTGAGCGACTCCGCATGGCCCTCGGCCACAAGCTTGTCCCGGGAAGCGCGGCGCTTCTGCTTCGTGCTCTTCGATGCCAGCAGGTGGCGGAAGCCGGGCGTGCGGCGCACGAGCTTACCGCGGGCGGTGAGCTTGAAGCGCTTGGCAACGGATTTCTTGGTCTTTTGCATGGAGGGAGCGGTTGAACACAGAGATCGAATCTTCCCTTGGCAAGCAAACATTTGGCCGCGCATACCGTCTTGACATCACGGGGGGGGTTGAGAGCTTTAAACGTTTCGGCTTTTGGCTTCCTAGCTCAATGGTAGAGCAGCTGACTCTTAATCAGTAGGTTCGGGGTTCGAGTCCCCGGGGAGCCACCAAGCTCCCCGTTATTTCGCAGTCCAGTCTGTCCCGCATTTCAGTTCGTGCGCCGGCGTAGCTCAATGGCAGAGCACCTGTTTTGTAAACAGGTGGTTGCAGGTTCGACTCCCGTCGCCGGCTCCACTCTTTTCCGCGGATGATTTTCAACCACTGCCTGGTGGTGTAATGGTAGCACAGCAGATTCTGACTCTGCTTGTCTAGG